>CAHJWP010000090.1 GCA_903642255.1 Sphingomonadaceae bacterium
CAAGCCGCCACTCTGGGGAGTCCCGATGGACGACTTTAGCACGCACCCGTTTGCGGACTTCGGCGACGGCGATCACCTGCACGAGGAATGCGGCGTCATCGGCGTCTACGGGGCTGACGGGGCGGCGGCGCTGACGGCGCTCGGGCTGCATGCGCTCCAGCACCGCGGGCAGGAAGCGGCAGGGATCACTAGCTTCGACGGCCGCGATTTCCACACCCACCGCGCGATGGGCCATGTCGCCGGCAACTTCGATTCCGACGAGGTAATTCACCGGCTGAAGGGCGACGTTGCCATCGGCCACAACCGCTACGCCACAACCGGCGAGACGGCACTCCGCAACGTCCAGCCGCTGTTCGCCGAGCTGGCATCCGGCGGCTTCGCCATCTGCCACAACGGCAACATCTCGAACGCGGTCAAGCTGCGCCGCGAACTGGTCCGCCGCGGCTCGATCTTCCAGTCGACGAGCGACACCGAGGTTATCATCCACCTCGTCGCGACCAGCACCTACCGCACCCTGCTCGACAAGTTCATCGACGCGCTGAAACAGGTCGAGGGGGCGTATTCGCTGCTCTGCCTGACCGGCGAGGGTATGATCGCCTGCCGCGATCCCCTCGGCGTCCGGCCGCTGGTGCTCGGGCGCTTGAACGACAGCTACATCCTCGCGTCGGAAACCGTCGCCCTCGACGTCGTCGGCGCGACCTTCCTGCGCTCGGTCGAGCCCGGCGAGTTGATCGTCATCACCAAGCGCGGCCTGCGCTCGCTCCGGCCGTTCGGCATCGTCCGTCCGCGACCGTGCATCTTCGAGCACGTCTATTTCAGCCGCCCCGACTCGGTGGTCGACGGGTCGAGCGTCTATCAGGTCCGCAAGAACATCGGCGTCGAGCTGGCTCGCGAGTCGCCGGTCGCCGCTGACATGGTCGTCCCCGTCCCCGATTCGGGAACGCCGGCGGCGATCGGGTTTGCCCAGGCGGCCGGCATTCCGTTCGAGCTCGGCATCATCCGCTCGCATTACGTCGGCCGAACGTTCATCCAGCCCGGCGACCAGATCAGGAACCTAGGCGTCAAGCTCAAGCACAATGCCAACCGCGCGCTGATTGACGGCAAGAAAATCGTCCTGATCGACGACTCGATCGTCCGCGGCACGACGAGCCTCAAGATAGTCCAGATGCTGCGCGACGCCGGAGCCGAGGAGGTCCACATGCGGATCGCCAGCCCGCCGACGCGGCACAGCTGCTATTACGGCGTCGACACGCCCGAACGGTCGAAGCTGCTCGCCGCCAACATGGACGTCGAGCGGATGCGCGAATACATCAAGGTCGACAGCCTTGCCTTCCTGTCGATCGACGGGCTGTACCGCGCGTTGGGCGAGGAGATGCGCGACGATGCCGCGCCGCAACACTGCGACGCCTGCTTCACCGGCGACTATCCGACCCGCCTGACCGACCAGGAGGATGTCGAACTGCCCGACCAGCTGTCGATGCTGGCCGAGCGGATGATCTAACCTCCCCTCCCCTTCATGGGAGGGGCGAGAGACGCGCGGAGCGCGGCCCGGGGTGGGGCTGCGCATGGCGCGGCGCCATTCCTCCCCACCCCCGACCCCTCCCTTGAAGGGGAGGGGAGCAGGAAGAGCAATGACCCTGGCCAACAAACTCGCCCTCGTCACCGGCGCCTCGCGGGGGATCGGTGCCGCGACTGCTGAAGCGCTCGCCGCCGCCGGCGCGCACGTCATCGTCACCGCGCGGACCGAGGCCGGACTGATCGAACTCGACGATCGGATCGCCGCCGCGGGGGGCTCGGCGACGATCGCGCCGTTCGACCTCAAGGACGGCGACGCGGTCGACCGGCTGGCGGCCGCGGTGGCGAGCCGCTGGGGCAAGCTCGACGTGCTGGTCCTCAACGCCGCGACGCTCGGCACGCTGACGCCTGTGCCGCATATCGACCGCAAGGAGTTCGACACCGTCGTCGCCTTGAACCTGACCGCCAACTGGCGGCTGATCCGCGCCTTCGATCCGCTGCTGCGAGCGAGCGACGCCGGGCGGCTGATCACGCTGACCTCGTCGGTGGCGACCACCCCGCGCGCCTATTGGGGCACCTACGCCGCGACCAAGGCGGCGCTCGACAGTCTCGTTCTGACCTACGGCGAAGAGATGAAGAACATAAGCGCGGTTCGCGTCGCGGTGCTCGACCCCGGCGCGACGGCGACGGCGATGCGCGCGCGGGCGTTCCCAGGGGAGGATGCGGCGACGCTCAAGAGGCCGGGGATCGTGGCCGACGCCATCGTCAGCTTAATCTGCGAGGACTTCGCGACGGGACTCCGTCGCCGGGTCTAGGCGGCGAGTTTCCCGCGTTTGGCTTTGGTCAGCTTCTTGACGATCATGTCGCGCTTGAGCTTCGACAGATGGTCGAAGAACAGGATGCCCTTAAGATGGTCCATCTCGTGCTGGAGGCACGTCGCCAGCAAACCGTCGAGTTCCTCCTCGTGCGGCGCGCCGTCATAGTCGAGCCACTTCGCCCGCACCCGCAGCGGGCGAACGACGTCGCCGAACAGTTCAGGGACCGATAGGCAGCCCTCGTTGTACGCTCCGACCTCGTCCGACTCCCAGACGATCTCGGGATTGACGAAATAGCGCGGCTCGCGGACCTCGACCGGTTCCTCCCCTTCGGCGGCGGGTTCGCCGCGGCGCTGGAGGTCGATGACCAGCACGCGCTTGGCCACACCGACCTGGATCGCGGCGAGGCCGATGCCCGGCGCGTCGTACATCGTCGCCAGCATGTCATCCATCAGCGCACGCAGCCCGTCGTCGACGACGGCGACGGGCTCGGAAATGACGCGCAGGCGCGGGTCGGGCGCCTCGATGATCGGCAGAATGGTCATATGGTTGAGATAGGTTTGGCGACCGCGATGGTCAAGAAAGTGGCTAGGCCACCGGCTTTCTCGCCCGCAGGGCCTGCGCCAGCGTTCCCTCGTCAAGATAGTCGAGCTCGCCGCCGACCGGCATGCCGTGGGCGAGTTGCGTCACCCGGACAGGCAGCGCGGCCAGCCGGTCGGCGACATAGTGCATCGTCGTCTGCCCCTCGAGCGTGACGTTCATCGCCAGTACGACCTCGTCAATCCCGCCGGCGGCGACGCGGCCGACGAGCGCGTCGATGCTGAGGTCCTCGGGCCGCACGCCGTCGAGCGCCGACAGGCGGCCGCCGAGGACATGGTAGCGGCCGGGGAACAGCCGCGCGCGGTCGAGCGCCCACAGGTCGGCAACCTCCTCGACGACGCACAGCGCGGTCGCGTCGCGCCGATGATCGGTGCAGATCGCGCAGGGGTTGGCGGTATCGACGTTGCCGCACAGCTCGCACGTCGCCAGCCGGGCGGCGACGGTCTGCAGCGCGGCGATCAGCGGGGTCAGCGCCGTCTCACGCCGCTTGAGCAGGTGGAGCACCGCCCGCCGCGCCGACCGCGGGCCAAGTCCCGGCAGGCGAGCGAGCGCCTGGCTCAGGGCATCGATTTCGGGGGAGGCCATCGCCTTGGATATGGCCCGGCGAGACGTTACGCTCAAGCCATGCCGCTCCGCTGCCTCGACGACGCCGACCGGAGCCTCGACGCGTCGCTGCTGACGACGGCGGAGTGGACCGCGCTGACGGCGACCAACCGCCATGTCCGCCACCTGCGCACCGTCTGCTGCGGGTCGCCGCTGGTGCTGAAGACCTCGCGGCTGGGGACGCGGTTCTTCGCCCACCTCGCGCTCGGCGGCTGCGCGTCGGGCGACGAGAGCCCCGAGCATCTGCATCTCAAGGCGCTGGCGATCGTCGCGGCGCGGCGCGCCGGCTGGACGGCGGAGGCCGAAGTCGCCGGGACGACGCCCGACGGTGAGCCGTGGCGCGCCGACGTGCTGGCGACGCGCGGCCGGCACCGCGTCGCGGTCGAGGTACAATGGTCGCCGCAGGACGACGCCGTCACCCGCTTCCGGCAGGCGCGCTATGCCACGAGTGGGGTGCGCGGCCTATGGCTGTTCCGCCGAGCGGGGTTCCTGTGCGACGCCGACGTGCCGGCGATGCGTGTGACGGGCAGCCTGAAGGACGGCTTGACGATCCTCGGCCTGCCAGCGGCGGACGCGCTCGACGCGGTGTTCGACCGCCGGCTGCGCTTCGGCATCCCGGCGGGCACGACGGCGGCGATGACCGTGCGCGGCGGAGTGGCAACGTGCTGGGGCAGCGACTGCGGTGCGCTGAGCCGCGGCGTCACAGCGGCAGAGATCGTCGGCGCGGGGTCGACCGCGACGCTCGATCTCGCCGCGTTCGGTGACTGCATGCACCTTCTCACGCCGCTCCTGCCGCCTGATCCGCTGCGGGGCCGCATCCGCCGGTCACGCGACGGCACCGCGGCCACCGGCTGCTTCCGCTGCGACCGGCCGCTGACGCGGTTTGGGCGCGGCAGCGGCTTCGTCGTCGCGTCGGGACGGCTGCCGATCACCCCCGACTGGGCGGCGCTGATCGCGGCGCAGCCGGACTACCGCCCCGCGTGGGGCATTGCCCCCGTCGCTGCCAGCGCCTAGCCGCTCGCCGATGCGCATCGCCTTCATGGGAACCCCGGCCTTTGCCGTGCCGGCGCTCGACGCTCTCGTCGCTGCCGGGCACGACGTCGCCGCCGTTTATACCCAGCCACCGCGTCCGGCGGCGCGGGGCAAGGCGGTGACGAAGTCCGCCGTGCAAATCTGGGCCGAGGCGCTCGGCCTGACCGTGTGCTCGCCCGTCAACTTCAAGGACGAAGCCGACCGCGCCGCCTTCGCCGCGCTCGGGCTCGACCTCGCGGTGGTCGCCGCCTACGGCCTGATCCTGCCGGGTGCGATCCTCGATGCGCCGGCACGCGGCTGCCTCAACATCCACGCCTCGCTGCTGCCGCGGTGGCGCGGGGCGGCCCCGATCGTGCGCGCAATCCTCGCCGGTGATGCGGCGACCGGCGTGACGATCATGGGCATGGAGCGCGGCCTTGACACCGGGCCGATGCTGCTGACCGAAGCGACGGCGGTCGCCGACAAGACGGGCGGGGAGCTGACCGCCGAGCTGGCGATGCTCGGTGCGCGGCTGATCGTCGATGCACTGGCCCGCCTCGACGCTCTGACCCCGGTCGCCCAGCCCGACGACGGCGTGACCTACGCCGCCAAGATCGCCAAGGCCGAAGCGCGGCTCGACTTCACGCGCCCGGCCGCTGCCGTCGAGCGCACCGTGCGGGCGTTCAACCCGGTGCCGGGGGCGTTCGTCGAGATCGCCGGCGAGCGCGTCAAGTTCCTCGCCGCTGAGGTGGTGTCCGGCAGCGGCGTGCCGGGCACCGTCCTCGACACCCGCCTGACGATCGCCTGCGGTGACGACGCGATCCGCCCGACCCTCGTCCAGCGCGCCGGCAAGCCGGCGATGGCGACGGCGGCGCTCCTCAACGGCTGGCCGGTCGCATTCGGCACTAGGCTGTGACCCGCTTCCGCCTGACGATCGAGTATGACGGCGCGCCGTTCATGGGCTGGCAGCGGCAGCACCATGGGCCGAGCGTCCAGGCCGCGCTCGAGGCGGCGATCCTCGCGACGACCGGCGAGACGGTCGTCGTCACCGGCTGCGGCCGAACCGACGCCGGGGTCCACGCCGCGGGGCAGGTCGCCCATGTCGACATCGCGCGGCCGCTCGACGCCTTCCGCCTGACAGAGGCGGTCAACGCCCACCTCCGTCCGCAGCCGGTCGCCGTCGTCGCCTGCGACGTCGCCGCGTCCGACTTCCACGCCCGCTTCGACTGCATCGGGCGCTCCTATCGCTACCGCATCGTCAACCGCCGCGCGCCGCTGGTCCTCGACCGCGGCCGGGCATGGCGGGTCGCCGTTCCGCTCGACGCGGCGGCGATGGCGGCGGCGGCGCGCGTCCTTGTCGGGCGGCACGACTTCACCACCTTCCGCTCGGTTCGCTGCCAGTCGCGCAGCCCGGTCAAGACGCTCGACCGGCTCGACGTCAGGCGCGATGGCGATACCATCGTGATCGACGCCGCGGCGCGGTCGTTCCTCCACCATCAGGTGCGGTCGATGGTCGGCTGCCTACGGCTGGTCGGCGAAGGACGCTGGTCGGCCGACGACCTCGAGGCGGCGCTGGCCGCGCGCAGCCGGCTCGCTCTCGGCCTCAACGCGCCGCCCGACGGACTGACCTTCGTCGCCGCTTGGTACAGTAAAGTGTCGGCTGGCCTTACACTAGATTAACCACATTATCGGTCGTCGTGTACGCTTTCATCGCCTTAGCCAGCGTCGGGCGTTTGGCACGGGATTTGCTGGGCGTCCAGCACACACCCGTTTCGAGGTGCGGGGAGAAGGTCGTTGCGCAACACTGCCGGGCGTCGCTTCAGGCGCTCCACCCTGGTTTGGGTCTGCGGCGTCGCCGCCGGACTGCTCGCCGGCGGCATCGTCGCTTATGGCCTCAGCGCGACGAGTGCAGCCTTCGCGGCGAACTAGGCGAGCCCGATCTCGCGCAGGCGTTCGTGGAGGAAGGCATCGGCGGTGATCGGTGGTAGCGGCTCAGGATCGTCGGGGCCGGTGCACTGCGGCAGGGCAGCGATCAGATAGTCCGGCCGGAAGTGGAGGAAGAACGGCGTCGAGTAGCGCGCGTGGCGCGCCCGCTCGGGCCGCGGGTTGACCACCCGGTGCGATGTCGACGGCAGGCGGTGGTTGGTCAGCCGCTCGAGCATGTCGCCGATGTTGCACACCAAAGTCCCCGGCGGAGCCTCGACGTCGCGCCACACGCCGCTGCGGTCGAGCAGCTGCAGCCCCGCTTCGTCGGCCCCGAGGAGCAGGGTGATGACGTTGATGTCCTCGTGCGCCCCCGCCCGTACCGCCGCCGGCGTGCCGTCGACCGGCGGGTAGTGCAGCAGGCGCAGGATCGAGTTGCCGTCCGCCGTTGGGCCCGCGAAGAAGTCGGCGGCGAGCCCGAGATGCAGCGCGACCGCGCGCAGCACCCGGCCGCCGGCACTGTCGAGCGCGGTGTAGAGGTCGGTCACCGCGGCGCGGAAGCCGGGCAGCGCGGTCGGCCAGACGTTGTCGGGCATCGCCCCGCGCAGCGGGTCGTGGGGAGCGAGGTCGCGGCCGACGTGCCAGAACTCCTTGAGGTCGGACAGCGCCGCACCCTTCGCCGTCTCGACCCCGAACGGCGTCAGCCCGCGCTGGCCGCCGCCGCCCGGCACGACATAGCGGCACTTGACGTCGTCGGGCAGGGCGAACAGCGCCCGGGTCGCGGCGAGGGCCCCGTCGATCACGTCGTCCGCAATGCCATGGCCGGCGACGACGGCGAAGCCCGTCCGGCCGAAGGCGTCGCCGAACGCGGCGGCGGCCGCCGCCGGGTCGGCCTCGACGAGGTCGAGCGGGATCGGCGCGAGATCGGCGGAGGTCGATGCGGTCACGCCGGCTCCTGTCGGGCGGTAGCGGGAGAGGGACTTGAACCCCCGACCCCAGGATTATGATTCCCGTGCTCTAACCAACTGAGCTACCCCGCCGGGCCCGACCCGCCACGCGGGAGGCGCGATATAGTCGCGCGCGGTGCGGTGGGTCAATCCTCGTGCTACACGCCGCGGACATGTGGCGCACGCGGCGCGGACCGGGCCGCCCGCGAAGATGAACAAGTATACGAAGTAAGCGCCCACGCATGTGAAATTCTGCCGATTCCCGTCACCGCCGCCCCGGTCCCGCAACGCCTCCCGGCGACAAGCCTAGCGTGTGCTGGGGGCTGTAGGACAGGCCTATCTGCCCGCCCCGTTGCTGCCCGGCGGGTCCCGCGCTACCACCCGGCGATGACCGGCCTCCCCACATGGTCGCTCGCCATCCACGGTGGCGCCGGCGGCATGACGCGCGCGACGCTGACGCCCGCGGCACAGGCGGCGGCGCGCGCGGCGCTCGACGCGGCCCTCGCCGCCGGAGCGGCGATCCTTGCCCACAACGGCAGCGCGCTCGACGCCGTCGCCGCCGCGGTCGCCAGCCTCGAGGACGCCCCCGAGTTCAACGCCGGCCGCGGCGCGGTGTTCACCGCCGAGGGTACGGTCGAGCTCGACGCGGCGATCATGGAGGGCACGACGCGGCGCGCCGGGGCCGTCGCCCGCGTCACCCGGACGCGCCATCCCGTCGACCTCGCCCGTGCGGTGATGGCGCGTACGCCGCACGTCATGCTCGCCGGCGTCGGGGCCGACGCCTTCGCGCTGACCACCGGGCTCGAGCAGGTCGACCCCGACTGGTTCAGGACCGACGAGCGCCGCCGCCAGTTCGCCGAGGCCGGCGCGACGTTCGACCGGGCGATGAAGTACGGCACCGTCGGTGCGGTCGCCCGTGACGCCGCCGGGCACCTCGCCACGGCGACCTCGACCGGCGGCGTCACCGGCAAGAAATGGGGCCGGATCGGCGATACGCCCGTTATCGGGGCCGGGACCTACGCCGACGACCGGGCGTGCGCCGTGTCGGCGACCGGCTCGGGCGAGGACTTCCTGCGCGCCGTCGCCGGGCACGAGATCGCCGCGCGCGTCCGCCTCGCCGGCGTGCCGCTCGCCGACGCGGTGGCCGACGTGCTCGGCGAGATCGCCGCCGATGGAGGCGCGGGCGGCGTCATCGCACTGGGGCCCGCGGGGCCGCCGGTCCTGACCTTCACCACGCCTGCGATGTACCGAGGGTCGG
>CAHJWP010000091.1 GCA_903642255.1 Sphingomonadaceae bacterium
CGCGCGTCGTAGACCCCGAGCCGCCGGTCGTTCTCGCGCAGGCAGATCGCCGCCAGCTCGGGAAAGCTGATCTCGACGCCGAGCTCCTTCGAGCCGTTGAGGGTGAAATTGTTCTCCTGCGCCTTGGTGTTGTCGTCGCCCATGCCCTTGGCCATGTCGACGCGCTCCCAGATCAGGAAGGCCCAGACGGCGGCGACCTTGAGGGCGAAGGCGGGCTTCCGCCACCACTTCAGGTTGGCGCGGTGCCACGCGACCCAGTTGACGAAGAACAGGATGTGCCGCCCCTCCTCGCGCATCACCGGCTCGAACGTGTCGACCAGTTCGGCGGGGAAGAAGCCGCTGTCGCGCGCGATCTTGAACAGGCCGAAGCCGAAGAAGCTGTCGATGCACTCGGAAAAGCCCGTGACCATGAACGCCCATTCGGGGTCGCGGGGCGTGACGTAGGCCGGTTCGGGAACGAGGTCGATACCGTACGCTTGGACCATGTCGCCGAGGACGAGCTTGTGGCGCGCCTCCTCGAAGGCGTTCATGTCAATCGCCGACTTCATCAGCGGGTCGGCGACGGTCGCGGCATAGGTCGACACGTTCAGGCTCGCCCGGCCCTCCGTGGCGACGGCGATGTCCCAGATCGGCAGCGAGGTGATGCGGTGCTGCGTCACCGGATCGAGCTTCGGCCAGTCGATCAGCGCCGGCTTGTACGGGTCGTGCGTCGTCAGCATCGTCCGGCACATCAGCGCCGCGTGCGCCGCGCTGCCGGGGCGGACGGTGCCGGCGGGATCGGCCGGCATGTCGCGCGGGAAGGCGGTGAAGGCGGCTTTGGCGATCGGTGCATTCATCGGTTCGGCTCCGTCAGTCCCTCAGTGCCGCAAACGATCCGAGGCGCACACCGGCGGCGGCGATCTGCGCGGCGATATCCGGGTCGAGCAATGCCGCCAATTCGTCGCGGTGTCGGTACGCTGGCCCGTGTCCCGGATAATCGTCGCGCGTCGCCGGGTGAAGATAGATTTCGCTCAGGCCGTCGGGCAGGACGGCAATCGCGGCCGACAGCCGGTCGGCGGTCATCGCGCCGGAGTGCTTCAGCCCGAAAACCGCATTCGGCACGGCGATGCCGCGGCGGCGGAAGCGTCCGGCGATGAGCGCAGACCACGGGTCCGTGAGCGAGGCATGTCCGGGCTCGCGCGGGGAGCGGACGGCGCGCACGTGGTAGCGCGCGTGGATGCGGGCGATGACCGCGGCGATACCGGGGTGCAGGTGGAAATGCTTGTGCGCATTGACGTGGTCGAGCGGCAGCCCGGTCGCGGCAAAAGCGGCGAACTGCGCCTCGATCTCGGCCGCCAGCTGCCGCCGGGTGGCCGGCAGGAAGAACATCGCCGCCCCGGCGAGCGCCATGTTGTCGCGGAACCGGCCGGTGCCGTCGACGAGGCCGGGGACCTGCTCCGGCGGCAGAACCGGCGTCCCGTCGACCAGCACCAGGTGGAGCCCGACACCGAGCGTTTTCAACCGCTTGGCCCGCGCCACGGCGTCGGCGGCGGCGGGGGCACCGACCATCAGGCTGGCCGCGGTCAGGATGCCGTCGCGGTGGGCGATCTCGACCGCTTGGTTGACCGCGACGTCGTTGCCGAAGTCGTCGGCGGTGACGACGAGGCGCTTCAAGCGGTTAGGCCGCCTCTTTCCGGTGCCGCAGGAACTCGAAGAACTCGAGTCCCTCGCGCAGGCGGCGCTTCATCATGTTCCAGTCGCGCAGCATTTCCCAGACGATGTCTTTGATTTTGCTGAACCGGAAGTAATAACGCCGGTAGAAGTCCTCGACCGCATCGAAGATCACGGGAGCGGGCAGATGCGGATAGCTGAGCTGGGCGATCTGCTCGCCGCCGTCGGTCAGCAGGTCGGACGTACTGTCGAACCAGCCGTTCGCGGTCGCCTGCTTGTACAGGAACGTGCCCGGATAGGGCGCGGCGAGCGAGACCTGAATCGTGTGTGGATTCAGTTCCTTGGCGTATTCGATCGTCTCCTCGATCGTCTCCTTCGTCTCGCCCGGCAGGCCGAGGATGAAGGTGCCGTGGATGACGATGCCGAGGTCGTGGCAGTCCTTGGTGAACTGCCGCGCGACGTCGGTCCGCAGGCCCTTCTTGATGTTGATCAGGATTTGCTGGTTGCCGCTTTCATAGCCGACGAGGAGCAGGCGCAGGCCGCCCGCCTTCATGATCTCCAGCGTCTTGCGCGGGACATTGGCCTTGGCGTTGCAGCTCCACGTCACGCCAAGCTTGCCGAGCTCGCGGGCCAGCGCCTCGACGCGCGGAGCGTTGTCGGTCAGCGTATCGTCGTCGAAGAAGATCTCCTTGACGTCGGGCCACGTCGCCATCGTGTATTTCACTTCTTCGACGACGTTCTCGATCGACCGTGTCCGATAGTTGTGGCCGCCGACGGTCTGCGGCCACAGGCAGAAGGTGCAGCGACTCTTGCACCCGCGCCCAGTGTAGAAGCTGATGTACGGGTGGAGCAGATAGCCGCCGAAATATTTCGTGTGGTCGAGGTCGCGTTTGTAGACCGGCGTGACCCACGGCAGCGTGTCCATGTTCTCGATGACCGGGCGGTCGAGGTTGCGGACGATCGTGCCGTCGGTGTCACGGAAAGTGATTCCGGCGACCTGCGCCAGCGGCATGCCGTCGGCGATGTCCTTGATCGTGAAGTCGAATTCATTGCGGCACACGAAGTCGACCGCCGTCGACGCCGCGAGCGACGCGTCGGGCTCGACCGCAACCTTCGCCCCGATCAGGCCGATCAGCGCCGTCGGGTTGCGCGCGCGGATCAGTTCGGCGGTGTGGATGTCCTGGCGGAAGCTCGGCGTCGAGGTGTGGAGGACGATCAGTTCCCTGTCGTCCACCTCGTGGGCGATGTCGTCCCACGACAGGTCGTGCGCCGGCGCGTCGATCAGCCGCGAGCCCTCGACCAGCGCCGCCGGTTGGGCGAGCCACGTCGGATACCAGAACGACTTGACCTCGCGCTTCATCTGATAACGCGCGCCGGCCCCGCCGTCGTAGCCGTCGAACGACGGACCCTGAAGAAACAAACTACGCATGAGCGTTCACCTTAGTCGGTAATACTGCCATCGCGCGCGACTCGAAGCCGCGATCCGCGCCAGTCGACCGATTGCACTAAAAACCCGGCAATAAAAAGTCCGAAGGTCAGGAAATCGCGCGCCGGCAGCCACCACCATGGGCCGGGGCGTGTGCGCGCGGCGTGATCGACCGCCGCCGCGACGGCGATGCGGGCGACTAGTGCTGCCGGCAGCAGCGGCCATGCAGCGGGGTGGAGCGCGGCGGCGGCACAAGCGAACGGCAGCGGATTGACCAACCCGTGGCCGAGGTAACCCCATGGATCGAGCCGGCGAATGGTGACGTTCCACCGCGTCTCGTGGCGGACCAGCGCGGCGAGGCTCGGCTCGACACAGCCGTGGGCGACGGTGAAGGCGGGGACGGCGACGTGCAGCCCCGGCACACGCACCGCGACGCCGATCGCATGGTCGTCGGCGAGGATATCGGCAAAGGCGGCGAACCCGCCGATCGCGTCGAGCGTCGAGCGGCGGAGCGCGATGGTTGACCCCATGCACGGCTCGGCGAGGCCAAGTCGCAGGCCAACGATGACCGACGGCAGGAAGCCGTAGCTGATCCCCTGCGCGGCAAGTTTCGACCAGCCGCCGGTGTCGCTGCGGCCGTGATAGAGGCAGGTCACCGCGCCGACCCCGGGCAGATCGAGCGCGGCGACGACCCGCGCGAGATAGTCGGGCCCAACGGCGATGTCGGAGTCGCTGACGATCAGGATGTCGTGCCGCGCGGCAGTCATCATGTTGACAAGGTTCGACACTTTGGCGTTGCTGCCGTGGCGGACGCCGTCGACGACCGTTTCGATGTCGGCCCGTGGGTAGTCGTCGCGCAGGGTCGCGACGGTGGCGAGGGCGGCGTCGTCGGCGTCGCTGACCCCGAAGACGATCTGCTGCTTGCCCGCATAGGCCTGTGCCGCGAAGCCGCCGAGGTTCGCCGCCAGTCGCGGTTCGAAGCCGTGCAACGGCTTGAGCAGCGTGACCGACGGTGCCGCCCCGATCCAGACCGGCGTCGGGCCGGGGGCGAGCGTCCGCCATACCGCCACCGCCGACGCGCATTGATAGGCGATGCCGGCCGTCGCAACGGTGATCAGCAGCGCGCCGAGAACGGCGACGATCACGGGCGGGGGCGAGCGTGGGTCACGCGCTGTGTCATAGCGCGCGGCACCGGCTTTGTCGCCGCCTTCGCGGTCTTTCCACGCCGTGCGCTTCCCGGCTAGGAGGGCGCGATGATGCAGCGCGGCGGAACAGTTCTCGTCACCGGAGCCGCCGGGTTCGTCGGGGCCGCGGTCGCCCGCACGCTCGCCGCCGACGGGTACCGGGTCCGCGCGCTGGTCAGGGCGAGCAGTCCGCGCGACAACCTGCTCGGGCTCGATGCGGAGATTGTCACCGCCGACCTGCTCGACGCCGTCGCCGTCGCCGAGGCGTGCATCGGCGCGGACGCGGTGATCCACGTCGCCGCCGACTACCGGCTGTGGGCGCGCGACCCGGAGGAGATCGTCCGCAACAACGTCGCGCAGACGACGAACGTCATGCGCGGCGCGCTCGCCGCCGGTGTTGCACGGGTCGTCTATACGTCGTCGGTGGCGACGCTAGGACTGGACCGAACTCCCGCCGACGAGACCGACCCGCTGACGCCGGAACGCGCCATCGGCGCGTACAAGCGGAGCAAGGTCGTCGCCGAGCGGCTGGTCGAGGCGATGGTCGCGAACGACGGCCTGCCGGCGGTGATCGTCAACCCGTCGACGCCGATCGGGCCGCGCGACGTCCGCCCGACGCCGACCGGGCGCATCATCGTCGAGGCGGCGACCGGAAAGATTCCGGCGTTCGTCGATACCGGGCTCAACCTCGTCCACGTCGACGACGTCGCCCGGGGGCATCTGCTTGCCCTCGACAAAGGCGTGGTCGGACAACGCTATATCCTCGGCGGGCAGGACGTCAGTCTCCGGACGATGCTCGCCGACATCGCCGCGCTGGCCGGGCGCAAGGCCCCGACCATCGCCCTGCCGCGCCGCGCGCTGTTCCCGCTCGCGTGGGGGGCGGAGGCGGTCGCGCGATTGACCGGACGCGAGCCGTTCGTCACCGCCGACGCGCTGAAGATGGCGGGGCACCACATGTATTTCACTTCGCGGAAGGCCGAACGCGACCTCGGCTATACGGCGCGACCGTACGGTCAGGCACTGGCCGACGCGCTGGCGTGGTTCGGCGCGGCAGGGATGCTGTGAGCGCGGTCGTCGGCGGGCTCGTCGTCGTCATCTGGGGCGTGCTGCTGTTCGCCCGCGACGGCTGGTGGCGCGCCCGCGAGCACGACGCCGGGATCGTCGTCGCCCCCGCGGCGTGGCCGGCGGTCGTCGCCGTTGTCCCGGCGCGCGACGAGGCCGCGGTGATCGGCCGTGCCGTAGCGAGCCTCGCCGCCCAGGATTATCCCGGCGATTTCAGGGTGATCGTCGTCGACGACGGCAGTTCGGACGGGACAGGGGCGGTGGCCCGGGCGGCGGGTGGCAGGCGGGTGACGGTCCTCCGCGCCGCGCCCCTTGCTGCCGGCTGGACTGGCAAGCTCGCGGCGGTGGCGCAGGGCATTGGTGGGGCAGGGGAATCGGCATTCCTGTGGCTGACCGACGCCGACATCGAACACGCCCCCGACACTCTGCGCAGCCTCGTCGCGCGGGCGGTGGCGGAGCGGGCGGTGCTCGTCTCACTGATGGCGCGGCTGCGCACCGACAGCCTCGCCGAGCGCGCGCTGGTCCCGGCTTTCGTGTGGTTTTTCATGCTGTTGTTCCCCTTCGCCGCGGTTAACCGGCCGGGCAGGGTTGCGGCGGCGGCGGGCGGGGTGATGCTCGTTGATCGTGCGGCGCTGGTCCGGGTCGGGGGCATCGCCGCGATCCGGACGGCACTGATCGACGATTGCGCGCTGGCGAAGCTGATGAAAATACAGGGGAAGATCACCCTGCTGCTGACCCGGCGATCGGTGTCGCTGCGGCCGTATCCCCGGGTCGGCGACATCGGCGCGATGATCGCCCGGTCGGCCTATGCCCAGCTTGGCTACTCGCCGCTGCTTCTGCTCGGCACCATCGCCGGGCTTGGCCTGACCTTTCTCGCCCCGCCGGTTCTCACCGTGTTTTCAGACGGTTGGCTGCGGCTCGCCGGCATCGCCGCGTGGAGCATGATGTCGGCGGCGTTCCAGCCGATGCTGCGCTTCTACCGCCGCTCGCCGGCGTGGGGCGCGGCGGTGCCAGCGATTGCAACGGTTTACGCGTGGTACACTCTGGTTTCGGCGATCCAGTACTGGCGTGGCAGGGGCGGCCAGTGGAAGGGGCGCAGCCAGGCGGCGACGGCATGACGGCGACCCGGACCACCACCACCGAGAACTTCCCGGTCGCCTCATGGCTGCTGAAACCCGCCGCCCGCGGGCCGATCCTGGCGTTCTACCGGTTCGCCCGGGCGGCCGACGATGTCGCTGATAATGCTGGCACACCCGCGGTACCACGCCTGCATCATCTCCGCATCATGTCCGACACCCTGGCGGGCACCACCGATGCCGATCCCGCTACCGTCGCGCTCCGCCGGATCATGGCCGAGCGGGGTCTCGATCCGACGCATGCGACCGACCTGCTCGCCGCCTTCACCCGCGACGTGACGACGCCGCGGACCGCGACCTGGGCCGACCTGATCGCCTATTGCCGCCTGTCGGCGATGCCGGTCGGCCGCTTCGTCCTCGACGTCCACGGCGAGGACCGGTCAACGTGGCCCGCGTCGGACGCGCTGTGCGCCGCATTGCAGGTCATCAATCACCTGCAGGACTGCGGTAAGGACTTCCGCGCGATGGACCGGGTGTATATCCCCGACGACATGCTGCTCGCCGCCGGTCTTGATGTCTCCGTTCTCGGCCACGACCGGTCGCCGCCGGCGCTGCTCGGCGTGATCCGCGAGCTCGCCGGGCGGTGCGCGGACCTGCTCGCCGATGCGAGGCCGTTCGCCGCCATGCTCCGCGACCGCCGGCTGGCGGCCGAGGTTCGGGTGATCCAGCGCCTCGCCGAGGACCTGACGGCGCAGCTCATGGTCCGCGACCCTCTCGTCGAGCGGATCGAACACGGCAAGGGCCGGCGGCTCTGGCTCGCCCTCCGCGCGATCGCGGGCGCATGAACCACGACGACCGCGTCGCGCTCCACGGCCAGGTATCGCGCAGCTCCTTCTATTCGGGGATGCGCGTCCTGCCGCGCGCCGAGCGCGAGGCGATGTTCGCCGTCTACGCCTTCTGCCGCGCGGTCGACGATATCGCCGACGACATCGACCGCGATCGCGGCGACCGGGCGCGGGCGCTGGCTGCGTGGCGCGACGACATTGAGGCGCTTTACGCTGGCGGGCCGCCGGGCCGGGCGGAACTCGTGGCAGAGGCGGTCGCCCGCTTCGGCCTTGCCAAGGCCGACTTCCTCGCGGTGATCGACGGCATGGAGATGGATACGGCGGGCGACATCCGCGCGCCCGACGCGGCGACGCTCGACCTCTACTGCGACCGGGTGGCGTCGGCCGTCGGGCGGCTGTCGGTCCGCATCTTCGGCATGGCCGACCCGGCCGCGACCGACCTCGCCCACCACCTCGGCCGCGCGCTGCAGCTGACCAACATCCTGCGCGACATCGACGAGGATGCCGTCATCGGGCGGCTGTACCTGCCGCGCGAGCATCTGATCGCCCATGGCATCACCGCCACCGAACCGCTGACCGTCGCCGCCGACCCGGCGATCGACGGCGTCGCCCGCGACGTCGCCCGCGATGCCCACGCGCATTATGCCGCGGCGAAGGCGATCCTCGCGCGCCGTCCGCGCGGGCATCTGTTCGCTCCGCGGCTGATGGCCGGCGTCTATTCGCGGACGCTGGCGATGATGGAGACCACCGGCTGGCACCGCCCGCGCCGGCGGGCCAAGCTGGGCCGGGCGGCATTGCTGTGGACGGTGGCACGGGTCGGGCTGGGGTGGTCGTGACTTTCTCCCTCCTCCCCCGGCGCAGCCGGAGAGCGGGGAGGATTGGGGTGGGGGAACGCGGCCTCATCGTGGCGACGGCGGTCCCCCACCCCAGCCCTCCTCGCTCTCCGCTGCGCGGGGGGGGAGGGAGCAGTAAGGCAACGGGCTACCTGGATTTCTCCCGCAAGGGGGAGGTTCAGCGGTCGTGACCGTCCACGTCATCGGCGCGGGCCTCGCCGGCCTGTCGGCGGCGACCGAATGTGTCGCCGCCGGCGCGCCGGTCGTCGTCTACGACGGCGCGCGGCAGGCCGGCGGACGGTGCCGGTCATATTACGACGCGAGCCTCGGGCTGACGATCGACAACGGCAACCATTTCGTTGCCGCCGGCAACCACGCGGTGAATGCGTATCTCGCCCGCATCGGCGCGACCGACCGGCTCGCCGGCGAGGCCGAGGCGCGCTTCGATTTCATCGACCTGCGCGATCGTCGGCGCTGGACGCTGCGGCCGAACGCCGGGCGGGTGCCGTGGTG
>CAHJWP010000092.1 GCA_903642255.1 Sphingomonadaceae bacterium
GAGAACAGCAGCGTCTGGCGGACGCTCGGCAGCTTGGTGCAGATCTCCTCGATGTCGGGGATGAACCCCATGTCGAGCATGCGGTCGGCCTCGTCGATGACCAGCAGGCCGCACGCGTTGAGCATGATCTTGCCGCGACCGAACAGGTCCATCAGGCGGCCGGGCGTCGCGATCAGGACGTCGACGCCCTTCTCGAGCGCGCTCAGCTGGTCGCCCATCGCGACGCCGCCGATCAGCAGCGCCATGTTGAGCTTGTGGTACTTGCCGTACTTGACGAAGTTCTCGCTGACCTGCTGCGCCAGCTCGCGCGTCGGCTCGAGGATCAGCGACCGCGGCATCCGCGCCCGGCTGCGGCCCTCGCTCAGGATGTCGATCATCGGCAGCACGAACGACGCGGTCTTGCCGGTTCCGGTCTGGGCGACGCCGATGATGTCGCGGCCCATCAGCACGCTCGGGATCGCCTGCGCCTGGATCGGCGACGGCGTCGTATAGCCGCTGTCTTCGACCGCGCGGAGCAATTCCGCGGACAGGCCCAGTGCTTCGAAGCTCATGCAAGTCCTTGAGGACGGCGGCGCTGGCCACGACGATCGTGCAGGCGGCGGTCTCGCCTGCGCGCTTGCACAAGGTTTGGGGCAAAAGTCAATCGGCGGGCATGCGAAAGGGCGGGGATCGTTCCCCGCCCTCGCCGTCGTCTATGTCCAAAGTGCCTAGAACTTGACCCCGCCGGCGATGCCGTAGCGCCGCGGTTCGAGCGTGAAGATGTTGGTGAACAGGCCGGACGATTGGTCGGTGACGTACAGGCCGGTCGTCGCATTGTTGTTGGCGATGTTCTGGATGAAGGCACGGACGAAGAAGCGGTCATCCCTGCCGTTCAGCTGTACCTGCGCGTTCATGATGTAATAGGCCGGGATGCGGTCGGCGGTATCGTTGAAGATGCTTCCCGTGCTGTTGCCGGTCAGCGCGATGTCGAAGCGCGGCACGATGTTCATCTCGCCGGGCAGCCCGATCGTATACTGGACGCCGGCCGATGCCTTGAACATCGGCGACTGCGGCAGCTGGTTGCCGCGGACGTTGACCGCGACGCCGTCGTTGGCGACGTTGATTCCGCCGAACAGAGCGCCGACGGTCGCCGCATTCGCGGCAAGCGCGCTGCAGATGCCGAACGCACCGGTCGTACCGGGTGCAAGGCCGCTGCCGGCGGGGAAGGCCGTCGGCCCGTTCAGCCCGATGCTGCCGTTGATCGCGGTGACATAGCCCTGCGCCCCCGCCGTATTGCCGGCGACGGTCGGCACGACGGCGCAATTGTTGGCCTTGGTGACGTCCTTGATGATGACCGCGTCGCCGCGGCCGCCGCTTGGATCGCGCGGGTTGACGAAGAAGGTATCGCCGTTGACACGGGTATGCAGGTAGCTGAAGCCGACGTTGATCGCGAAGGCGCGGATCGGCTGGACGATAGCGTCGGCCTCGAGCCCGTAGATGTCGGCGTTGATATTGTCGTCGACCGCGGTCCGCTGGACGATGCGGCTGATCTGCAGGCCCTTGTACTTGTAGTAGAACGCCGCGAGGTTGAGCCGCAGGCGACCGTCAAGGAACGTGTTCTTCGACCCGACCTCGAACGAGTCGATGAACTCGGGACTGAAGGTCGCGGGCACGCCGGTCCCCGGCGACAGCGGCGGGTTGATGCCGCCCGACTTGTAGCCGCGCGAATAGGACGCGTAGAGCAGGTTCTCGTCGGTGATCTTGTAGTCGAGGACGGCGCGGCCGGTGACCTCCGAGAAGCCGACCTTTGCCACCTCGTACAGTTGACTGCCGGGCAACGTCGGATCGTAATCGAGATTGGCATAGCCGTTTGCCTGGGTAATGTTGGTCGACCCATAGGGCAGCAGGACTGCGGTGCTCGCCGAATCCTGGAACAGCGTCGTCCGTGCGCTGACCGTCTTCTGGTCGTTGTTGTAGCGGACGCCGACCGTCAGCTTGAGCTTGTCGGTTGCCTGCAGATATGCCTCGCCGAAGATGCCGTACGAATCGAGCCGGTAATAGTTGGTGTTGTTGCGATAGTAGGGTGACGCCTCGTAGCTGTTGGGGAACGCCGCGTTGCCGGCGAGCTGTTGACCAAGCGTATTCGCCAGGCCGAGGACTGCCGCGGTGTAATCGAGGCCGAAGGCGTTGACGTAATAGCTGTTCTCGGTTGTCTTGAAGCTGTTGTAGATGCCTCCCAACAGGAAGTTCAGCTTGCCGTCGAACTGCGTCGTCAGGATCGCCTCGCCGGTATAGCCCTCGTCGCGCTGGACCGAGCGGTCAGCGTTCAGGGGTACCGCGCCGCACACCGAGTGGCCGCCGAACGCGCCGGTGCCGGTCGTGTCGAACGGCGTCGACGTGCAGTACGGACCGCTCGGACCATTGGGGATCAGCGCGGCGAGACCCGGCTTGATCTGCGCGCCGAGCGGCCCGAGCGGACCAAGGCCGGCGGCATAGGCGGAGGCTGCAGTCAGGCCGGCGATAAAGCCCGCCGGGTTGTTGAGCGCGAGGTCGTAATCCTGGCTCGAGTCGACCGAGTTGCGCTGGTACAGGCCCGACACCTCGAGCTTGAACTTGCCGAAGTCGTGCTCGATCTTGATCTCGGCGTTGATCTCGTCGGAGAAATAGCTCGGCTGGTACGCGGTGTAGACCTGCCGCGGGTCCTGCGGGTTGATCGCCCCGGTATAGGCGTCGGGGCCGTACAGGTTGGCGATCGCCAGCGGCTTCAGCGCAGGGGCCAGCGCCCCGAAGATCGCCGGCGAACCGAGGAACTGGCTCGACACGAACAGGCTGGCGAGCGTCGCATTGGCGTTGGTCACGCCGTTCTGGCCCGACGGCGTCGTCAGCCCGCCGGGCAGACAGCCGAGCACGCCGGTGGGGTCGCGCAGGCATTCCTGCTTCTGGTTGCGCAACCGGTCGTCCTTCTCGTGGAAGTAATAGCCCATCAGGTCGACGGTGGTGTTCGGGTCGGGCCGCCAGCGGACCGAGCCGCGGACCGCGTATTCGTTGCGGCCGTCGATGCTGCTGTTGTTGTAAAGGTTCTGGGTATATCCCCCGCGATTGAGGTAGGTGCCGGCCAGCCGGATGCCGAGCGTGTCGGTCAGCGGCACGTTGATCATCGCCTTGAGGCGATAGCTGTCGTAGTTGCCGTATTCGCCCTCGGCGGCCGCATGCAGACCCTTCAGGTCGGGCTTGGCGGTGATGAAGTTGACGACACCCGCGGTCGCGTTGCGTCCGAACAGCGTGCCCTGCGGGCCGCGCAGCACCTCGACGCGCTCGAGGTCGAAATAGTCGGTCTCGAAGATGCGCGTGTTGAATAGCGGCAGGTCGTTGACGTGGATCGCCGTCGCCGAATCGCAGGTGACGCCGACGCACAGGTCGCCGACGCCGCGGATGGTGAACACGCCGGTGGTGAAGTTGCCCTTGGTAAAGGTGATGTTGGGCAGCGTCAGCTGGAGGTCGGACGAATTGTTGATCTGCTGCGCGGCGAGGCTCTGCGCGGTGAAGGCGGTGACGGCGATCGGCACGTCCTGCAGGCTCTGCGACTGGCGCTGGGCGGTGACGACGATCTCGTCGAGCGCGTTGTAGCCGCCGGTCGCGGGCGGGGTGGCGAGCTGGCCCGGGTTGGCCGGCGCATTGGCGGCGCTCTGGGCCAGCGTCGGTGCCGCAGTCAACAGGGCAAGCAGCGAGACTCCCGACAGGGCAGTCCGCGAAGCGGTCAGGCGCATGATCTTCTCCCCAGGTTCATCGGTGCCAGCGGTTGATCCGCCGGTCGCCGCCACGACGGGCGTACCGTCGAGGTTGACGCTTATGTGAACCTTGCCGCCACCGCTTGTCCACGCGGCACGTCGGGCAAAACGGTTAATGTCGATCGACTAGTCCGCAACCGTGGCCGATCTGCCACACTGCATCGATTACCGACGGACCCGGACGATCGAAGCGATCGGGCAGGTGCCACCCGAGCGGGCGATCACCGCATCGCGGCCGGCGCACAGCCGCCCGGCAACGGCGCGGCGGTAGTAGAAGCCCTGGTAGAAGCTGAGCGCCGGGCAGGCGGCATCGAAGCTCATCCGCCAGCGGCTATGGTCGGTCATGCTCAGCTCGACCGCACGGTCGCCGAAGACGATCGCCCCGGCGACATGGTCGATGCCGACGCAGCGGGTCCGGGCAAGCCGGTCTGCGGTGCCACCTGCCGACCCGCCTTGCCCCGGTCGGGCACGGACGCGAGCCACGTCGCGGTCGAAAGCTCCCGGCACCGCCCCGACGAGGAGCAGCAGCCCAGCCAGGACCGTAACGATCCGCCCAATCACCCTACCGCCTCACCTGCCACCCGCGCGCCGTCGTCGTGCGTAAGACATTAACATTGGCTGAACCTCCGCACGAGCGTTGTTCATGTTCCACATCGGTCCTCGTTCGTCGTGGGCGCCTGTTCTTTCCACCCGGCCATCTGGCATAGGGTGCCGGCTACGCGAAAGGAGAAATGATGCCGTCTTTCGACCGACACCCCGGTGGCAGCGTCGCTGCCGTTCGCCGGCCGCGCGCCGCGGCGTTGTGACGTCCGCCCTCGACGCGATCCGCGCCGCCGTCGGCGACGGGTGGAGCGCCGATCCGGCGGTGCTCGCGCCCCACCTCGTCGACTGGCGCGGCCGGGTGCACGGGGCGGCGGCGATGATCGTCTGGCCACGGTCGACGGCACAAGTGGCCGCGGTCGTTCGTGCGGCGGCGGCGGGGCGGGTACCGCTCGTGCCGCAGGGCGGCAATACCGGGATGGTCGGTGGCGCGACGCCCGACGGCACGGGGACCGGTGTCGTCGTCGCGCTGAACCGGATGGACGGCATCGGCGCGCCCGATCTTGCCGGACTGACGCTGGTCGCCGAGGCGGGCGCGATCCTCGCCAATGTCCATGCCGCCGCGGCGGCGGCCGGTGCCGCCTTCCCGCTCGACCTCGCCGCCAAGGGCTCGGCGACGATCGGCGGCCTCGTCGCGACCAACGCCGGCGGCGTGCAGGTCCTGCGCCACGGCACGATGCGCGCACGGATCGCGGGCCTCGAGGCGGTGCTGCCGTCGGGCGCGGTGCTCGACCAGCTGTCGCCGCTGGTCAAGGATACCAGCGGCTACGACATCAAGCAGCTGCTGATCGGCTCGGAAGGGACGCTCGGCATCGTCACGCGGGTCGCGCTGCGCCTTGTCGCAGCGGCGCGGACGACGGTCGTCGCGTGGGCCGGTGTCGCGAGCCCGGTGGCCGCGCTGGCGCTGCTGCAACGGCTGCGCGGCGATCTCGGCGATGTCGTCGAAAGCTTCGAGCTGCTCCCGCTCGCCGGCGTCGAACTCGTCGCGGCGCATGGCCTGAAGCCGCCGCTGGCGACGGCGGCCCCGTGGCAGGTGCTGATCGAGCTCGCCTCGGTCCGCGCCGACCCCGGGCTCGCCGCGGCGCTGGCCGACCTGCTCGCCGACGCGGACGTTCTCGACGCGGTGATCGCCCAGTCGGAAGCTCAGGCGAGCGAGCTGTGGCGCATCCGCGAGACGCTGCCCGAGGCCGAGCGGCGCGATGGCGTCGCGGTCAAGCACGACATCGCCGTGCCGGTCGTCGCGCTGCCGGCGTTCGTCGCGGCGACGACGCCGGCGATCGAGGCGGCATGGCCGGGCAGCCGTGTCCTCGGCTTCGGCCACCTCGGCGACGGCAACCTGCACTACAACGTCCGCGCGCCGGCCGGCAGCGACAGCGCGGCGTGGGCGGCGGCGAACGGTGCGGCGATCACCACGGCGATCAACGACCGCGTGATCGCCGTCGGCGGCTCGATCGCCGCCGAACACGGCATCGGCAGCGTCAAGGCGGGCGAACTGGCGCGCGTCGCCGACCCCGTCAAGCTGGCGGCGATGCGCGCGATCAAGGCCGCGCTCGACCCGCTCGGGATAATGAACCCCGGCAAGGTGATCGGCCGGGACGGGACCATCGGCAACGGCAACGTCGTGCGGCAGCGTGGCCCGTAACTTCGCATTCTTCGCTGCTTATCGTAGGGAGAGGAGCAGCGAAAATGCGCCGTTGCGCCTCCGCCACCGCGTATGGCAATGGGCCGTGGACCCGACCAGTGCCGGCGCGCTGCTCGCCGCATCGTGTCATTCCGCCGCCTCCCGACCCAACCCGACGGGTCGAACGATAGACCGCCGCGGCGGCTGTAGGACAGCGAAAACCGGGGTTGCGCCGCCGCCGCCGTCACGCCACGCTGTGGCGATGAAAGCCCTGATCCCTGCCGCCGCCCTCCTCCTCGCCGCCGCGGCTCCCGCCCCCGACCCGGCGGCGCTCAAGGCGACCATCACCACGCTGGTCGGCTTCGGCACGCGCCACACGCTGTCGACGACGACCGACCCCGCGCACGGCATCGGCGCGGCGCGAACATGGGCCAGCGGCCGGCTGACGGCGATCGGCGCAGCGTGCGGCAACTGCCTCGCGATCGAGACGATCGGCGACCGCTTCACGGGAGCGCGCGCGCCCGACGGGGTCCGCGTCGAGGACGTCCTCGCCGTCCAGCGCGGGTCCGATCCGACGCGCGTCGTCATCGTCCAGGGGCATATCGACAGCCGGGTCAGCGACAGCGCCAACGCGACCAGCGACGCGCCGGGCGCGAACGACGACGCGAGCGGTGTCGCGGTGGTGCTGGAGGCGGCGCGGCTGCTGTCCCGCGAGAAGTTCGCCGCGACGATCGTCTACGCCGTCCTGTCGGGCGAGGAGCAGGGCCTGTGGGGCGGGCAGCTGCTCGCCCGCACCGCGAAGGAACGCGGCTGGCAGGTCGCCGCGGTCCTCAACAACGACATCGTCGGCAACACGCACGGCATCGGCGGCGAACATGTCGACGACACGGTCCGCGTGTTCAGCGAGGGCGTCCGCGCCGCCGCCGACGCCGACGGGATCAAGACGACGCGCGGCATCGGCAGCGAGGACGATTCGCCGTCGCGCGCGCTGGCCAAGGCGGTCGCCCGCGTCGCCGCCGAGACGCACGGCCTGAAGGTGTTCGCCGTCCGCCGTCCCGACCGTTTCCAGCGCGGCGGAGACCATCTGCCGTTCCTCGACGCCGGCTTCCCCGCCGTCCGGATCACCGAGGCGACCGAGAATTACGACCGCCAGCATCAGGACCTCCGCATCGAGAACGGCCGGCGCTATGGCGACACGATCGACGGCGTCGACTTCCCCTATCTCGCCCGCGTCGCCGCGCTGAACATCGCGACCTTGCGCGAGTTGGCGACCGCGCCCGCCGCGCCGGCCGGCGTGACGATCGCCGGTGCGGTCAGCGACGACACGACCGTCGCGTGGGCTCCGGTACCGGGCGCGACCGCCTACCGCATCCGCTGGCGGCGGGCCGACGGCACCGCGATGTGGACCGACGCGAAGGACGTGCCCGGCACGGCGACCAGCGCCGTCCTGCCGCACGTCAACATCGACGACCATTTCTTTGGCGTCGCGGCACTCGGGGGTGGGGCGGAGAGTATCGTGACGTTTGCCGGCGTGGTGCCACGGCCTCCGCCCGGCGCGACGCGCTAGTGGCCGGTCAGTCAAACCATCCCCGCTCATGCTGAGCCTGTCGAAGCACGCCGAACCGGTCGTGCGTACTTCGACAGGCTCGGCATGAGCGGCAGTGGGGAATTATATGCGCCCGTTCGTGTTCCGCGTGTCTCGTCGTATCGTCGCGCTGGCGTTGGTCGCCATCATGTCTGATTCGGCCCACGCCGAAACCGCCGAGCAGGCGACCGCCGCCGCCATCGCGCGCGTCACCGCACTCAATCCCGCGGTCAACGCCGTCATCGCGCTCGACCCGACCGCGCTCGATCAGGCGCGTGCCCTCGACCGGATGCGGCGCGCGCGCGGGCCGCTGTTCGGGCTACCGGTGCTCATCAAGGACAATATCGAGACCGCCGGCCCGCTGCCGACGACCGCCGGCAGCCTCGCGCTGGCGGCGAACGTCAGCGGCCACGACGCACTGCTCGTCGCCGGGCTGCGGGCGGGCGGCGCGGTGATCCTCGGCAAGACCAATCTGTCGGAATGGGCCAATATCCGCTCGGACCACTCGATCTCGGGGTGGAGCGCGGTCGGCGGGCAGACGCGCAACCCGCACGCGCTCGACCGGACGCCGTGCGGCTCGTCGTCGGGCAGCGCCGCGGCGGTGGCGTCCGGCATGGTCACCGCGGCGATCGGCACCGAGACTGACGGCTCGGTCACCTGCCCGGCAGCGATCACCGGCATCGTCGGATTGAAGCCGACCGTCGGGCTGGTCAGCCGCTCGCGCGTCGTGCCGATCAGCCACAGCCAGGACACGCCGGGGCCGCTGACGATCGACGTGACGACGGCGGCGAAGCTGCTGACCGCGATCGCCGGCAGCGATTCCGCCGACCCGGCGACGAAGGACGCCGACGCGCATCGGTCCGACTATGCCGCGGCGCTTCGCCCGAATGCGCTCAAGGGCGCGCGGATCGGCGTCGTCCGCTGGATCAAGGGCTGGTCGCCGGCGGTGACGGCGCGCTTCGACGCGGCG
>CAHJWP010000093.1 GCA_903642255.1 Sphingomonadaceae bacterium
CCGGCCCCGGGACTGCTGGCGATGTCGAGCGCTCCGCCAAGCTGTGCGGCCAACCCATGCACCATGGATAGGCCCAGACCAGTCCCGCGACCGATGCCCTTGGTCGAGAAGAACGGCTCGATCGCGCGGGCGAGCGTCGCCTCGTTCATGCCGACTCCATTGTCCGCGACCCCGAGCCTGACGTAGCGGCCGGGGGCGACGCCCTGCAGATTGTCAACATCCACCGTGCTCGCCTTTGCCGAGAGCGTCAGTGTACCTCCTCCTGACATCGCGTCCCGCGCGTTAACCGCGAGGTTGAGCAGGGCCATTTCGAGCTGATTGGCATCCGCCCTCGCGGCAGGCAAATCCCGTGCAGCCTCGATGACGACCTGTATTTGCGGCCCCGTGGTACTGGCGATGAGGTCGCGCATCCCATCGATCAGTTCGGCGATGTCGACAGCCTCTGCTTGCAACGGTTGCCGCCGGGCGAAGGCTAGGAGGCGCTGCACAAGCGTTTTGGCCCGCTCAGCCGACTGCAGGGCACCGCTGATCAGGCGCTGCTCGCGCTCGCCGCCCAGTCCCTTACGCTGGAGCATGTCGAGGCTGCCGATGATCGGCGTCAGCAGGTTGTTGAAATCGTGGCTTACCCCGCCGGTCAGCTGGCCCATCGCCTCGAGCTTCTGCGACTGGCGCAACGCCTCCTGAGCTTCGGCGAGCTGCTGTTGCTGGCGTACTCGTTCGGTGATGTCCTTGACGAACTGATAAGCGCCGATCCGCAAGCCTGCGTCATTGCGAAGGGTGCGGAAGCTGATGTCGTAATAGGGCCGGACGCGCGCGGGATCGCCATAGTCTTCAACGATCGACATCTCTTCGCCCGCGAGCCCTCGACCCCATCCCTTACGGACCTGCGCCTGATGTTCCGGCTGGTCGGCGAGGAGTTCGAGCATGTTATCGCCCGCGTTTGGGCGGATGCCGTAGATCCGCTCGAATTCGTCGGCATTGGCCTTGTTGATCGCGAGGATCGTATAATCGAGGTCGCATGCCATCACCATGGTGTCGGTACTCTCGAGGATGCTGGCCAGCATGTTGCGTTCGCTCGTGCGGGCGACGACGCGGGTTTCCAAGGTCGCGTTCAGCTCGCGGAGCGCTTCCTCGGCCTGTTTCGTCGCAGTGATGTCGCGTGAGATCGAAAGCAGCTTCTCCGCCCGACCGTCTGCGTCCGCGATCGGCGTCACGATCACGTCCCACCACCGCGGGGTTCCCTTCATCGTCGGCGAGAAGCCTTGGAACCTGGCCGTGTCGCCAGCCTTCGCGATGTCGATCGCGGCGCGGATCTCCGCCTTTTTGTCATCAGGCCAGAAATCCGGCCAGCACTTGCCCTTGATCGCCCCAAAGTCGTCGACCTCCATCACGCACATGCCGCCCTCGCTCATGAATTCCAGCCTGCCGTCGAGGTCGAGGACCTTGATGCAGTCGGCCGAGCTGGCGAGAATGCGGCGGTTGAACTCCTCGCTGGAACGAAGGCGAGCCTCGACCGCCCGCCGCTCCGTTTCGTCGCGGGCGATCTTGATGAACCCCGTTACCTGGCCATTGTCGCCGTGCAGGGGGCGGACCGACCCGTTCGCGAAGAACAGCGATCCGTCGGCGCGGACGTGCCAGCGCTCATCGTTCGCGCAACCGTGCTCGCGTGCCGCCACGAGTTCGCGGGCCGGCACGCCCGCGGCGCGATCTTCGGGCGTGAACAGAAGGTCGCCGGTCTTTCCAATGATCTCCTTGGACGGCCAGCCAAAGACTGTCTCCGCGCCGCGCGTCCAGTCGGTCACCACACCCGCGGTATCGGTGGTGAAGATCGCATAGCCCTTCACGCCCTCCACGATCCGCCGGTTGCGCTCCTCGCTCTCCCGCAGCTCGGCCTCGGCGAGCAGCCGTTCGGTGACGTCTGCCCCCTCGACAAAGATGCCGCTTGCCGCGCCGTCGGCTCCCATGATCGGCTGGTAGAGAAGATCGATGTAGCGACGCTCGACCGGGGCCCCTGGGGTTCGCTGGAGGTCGACCGGCATCGCCCGACCCAAGAAGGGCTCACCCGTCTTCAAGACGCCGTCCAGAAGTTCGAAGAAGCCCTGCCCGTCAAGGTCCGGGAATGCTTCCCGGACAGTCTTGCCGAGAACGTCGCGATGCCCAACCAACTGCATGTATGCGGCATTGGTGAGGTCGAAGACATGCTCACGACCATGGAGCATCGCGATGAACCCCGGCGCCTGTTCAAACATCGCGCGTAGTCGCTCGGTCGTCTCCGCGTTCTGCCGTTGTGCAAGCACCTGCTGGGTCGTTTCGGTACACGCACAGAACAGCCCGACGACGGCGCCGCCCTCGTCGCGCACAGGCGTGTAGCTAAACGCGAAGTGCGCCTCCTCCAGCAGACCGCGGCGATCGAGTTGCAGCGCGAGATCGTCCATGTGAACGGGCTCGCCGGCGAATACCATCGCCAATAGCGGCGTGAGTTCCGCCCGGACTTCAGACCACACATCGAGAAATGGGCGGCCGAGAGCATCTGGGTGCCTTCCCGCCAGCATAGGCGCATAGGCATCGTTGTAGACGAGCGTTCCCTCGCGACCCCATGCCAGGAACATCGGCTGTACCGAATCCAGCATCAGTCCGACCAACGTCTTCAAAGACTGTGGCCACTCCGACGGCGCGCCGAGCGACGTGCCCAACCAGTCGTGGACGCGGATCAACGCGCCCATTCGTCCGCCCTTCAGAAACGCCAGCGATAGGCGATCCGAGTCAGCAAGCCAGGTCGAAGTCATGCCATATTCCCGATGCCGCCAAGCTAGGGCCGACAGCCGCGCTCGAGCAATCCTCCGCCCGGAGCCGCCGCCACAGCCAAAATTTCGCTGACCGCGAGCTCGCCGTTCGCCAGAACTGATTGTCGCCCGAACTCAACCAAACGAAGAACGAGCAACTCACCCGTGCCACATTCTGGCCAGTAACGGCGCTCAGCAAAAGCAATGATACACCAGCACTGCGCAGGCCCGCCGCGACCGCCTTCACCTCGACCTGCTCAAGGCGCTCGCTCTGCCCATACTCAAGGCCGCCGAGCGCCGCTAGTTGGTCGTTGTCTCCGACGCACGACCTCTGGTCGTCGCCCTCGCACGGTTGATCGGCACGACGTTGTGGCGCTCGAGAAGCAGCTTGGGGAGACGATAGCGCAAGGTATGGAAATAGGACTGGGGGTGGCGGGGTCGTTGACGCTCGGCGGATGATAGGTTCAGGCGATGATCGAGTCTGTCGATCGACAACTATGAGCGATTAGTGCCGCGACTCCAGGTGAACGGATAGCCGAAGTTGGGGAGCGTTTACGCCACGCTGAATGTCCGAGAATGGGTCTTTCAACCCTTAGAGCGCCTCGCGAACCGCGGATTGCTCCGGGACGAAACCCGTTCCGCTTCCACCATGATCTCCGTATACATTCGGCATGCCGAAGTACGCCGCCTTTATCAGCTACAGCCATGTCGACACGCCGATCGCTCGCTGGCTGCATCGCGTTCTGGAAGGCTACCGTATTCCAAGAAAACTGGTCGGGACCGAAGCGTCGTCAGGTCCCGTGCCGCGCCGCCTGCCGCCGCTGTTCCGCGACCGCGACGAACTGCCCGCGAGCGCCGACCTCGGTAACGAGTTGCGCGCGGCGCTCGCCGCGTCGACGTTCCAGATCGTGCTGTGCTCGGAGCGCGCGCGCCGCGGTCGAAGTGGGTCAACGAGGAGATCCTGGCGTTCAAGCGAGTGCACGGGGAGAACCGCACGCTCGCGCTGATCGTCGACGGCGAGCCGTATGGCGCGGACCGCGAATGCTTTCCCCCCGCGCTGCGCCTTAAGCTGGGGTTCGACGGCGCGCTGTCGGATGCGCCTGCCGAGCCGATCGCCGCCGACATCCGCCCCGGCGGCGACGGCCGGCGCCCGGCATCGCTCAAGATCATCGCCGGGCTGACCGGGCTGCCGCTCGACGCGCTCGTCCAGCGCGACGGCGCGGCGGCAACGTCGGCTGGTGACGATCGCCGGCGGCGCGGTCGCGGTGGCGCTGGTGACGATCGGCCTCGCGATCTATGAGAACGCGCAGCAGATCAAAGCGGTGCGCCAGCGCGAGCTGGCCGACTCGAGCCTCGATTTTCTCATCAACACCTTCAAGATCGCCAACCCCGCGACGCACCATCACCGCGATCACCATCCTCGACCGCGTCAGGCGGCGCGCGGGCGGCGCGGAGCTGAAGGCCCGGCCCGAGGTGCGCGCCCGCCTGCTCAGCGCGACGGGGGAAATCTACGCCAACCTGGACTGGGCAAGGAGGTGGGCGCAAAGGGGCACGTCCTGACGGCGCGCGGCGGGCAATTACTGGTCCACGCCTAAGCGACGAGCATGCCGCTCTAGCGGTGCAGCGCGAGGTCGCCGGCGAGCGGACTTTGCTGTCGGGCACCGTCCGGGTCGCGGCGGCGACACGGCAGTCCTTCGGATGCCTCCATGGCCTCCGCGCACCGACAGTCTGCGGGCGATGATGCGCGAGGCGCGGGTTCACGGCTCGCTGCCGGAAACCGACGTACCACACCTCCTCGTCTTGGCGTACAGCCCCGAAGACGCCATTGCCGCGGTGCCGTTCATCGTAATGGCCTTCGTCGAGGGGGTGGATCGCAGCCAACCGCCGCGCCCTTCGACGTACCCGCATCGCAGCGACAGGCTACAGGCTATTGTCGCCCGTATCAGTTCGTCAGGGAAGTAGCACTGCCCGCCCGACGACCGCCCGCTTGGCCATCAGTTCGAACGCCTCGCGCCAGCGATCGAGCGGCAGGGCGGCGTGAACGCGTGGGTGGAGTTTGCCGGCCTCGGCCAGCGACCAGATCGCCGCGAGGTTCTCCTCGCCGCGCGCCGGGAAGCGGCGGCTATACTCCCCGGCGCGCACGCCCATCACCGAAAAACCCTTGATGAGCGCAATGTTGGTGGCAAGCGTCGCAATACGCCCCGACGTAAAGCCGATGACCAGCAGGCGCCCGTCGAACGCGATGCAGCGCGTGCTTTCATCGAAGACGTCGCCGCCGACCGGATCGTAGATCACGTCGGCACCGCCGCCGGTGATCGCCTTGACCTCCTCGCGAAAACCCGGCGCGCTGTTGACGATGGCGTCGGGGACGTATTCCGCTGCGATCAGCGCCAGTTTGGCGTCCGACGCCGAGGCCGCAATGACCCGAGCCCCCAGCGCCTTGGCGAGATCAACGGCCGCCAGGCCGACGCCCCCGGTCGCCCCATGGACCAGCACCCATTCGGCCGGCTCCAGTCGCGCCCGGCGAACGAGAGCGACATAAGCGGTAAGGTAGGCCGCGCCAAATGCCGCCGCCTGTTCGTACGACAGGCGCTGCGGCTTGGGGTGAAGGGCGCGCGCCGGGTAAACGGCATATTGCGCGAACGCTCCGCCGAGCCAGGTTGCCACCACCGCATCGCCAACCGTCACGCCAGCCGTTCCATCGCCCAGTGCGACCACATCGCCCGCCATATCGCCGCCCGGCGTGAACGGCAGCACTGGCTTCGTCTGATATTCGCCACGCGTCATCAGCAGATCGGGGAAGCCGATGCTGGCGGCGCAGACGCGGACGAGAACTTCGCCCGGTCCAGGCGTCGGCACCGGCAAACTTTCAATCGCGCATCCGCCATAGTCGGGTGCTAGGGCGCTGACGCGCAGTGCCCGCATCAAATCAGCCATTCGTCATCTCGTTCAGGAACCCGATGACCGCCTCGGCGCATGCATTATTGTCATCTTCCGCGACCATGTGCGTCGCACCCGAAATATCGACGTAGCGGGCGCATGGCATCAGCGCACAAAATTCGTTGGTGATCTCGGGGCTGACGATTTCGCTTGATCCGCCGCCTACCAGCATTACCGGGCAGTCGATCTTGCTAAGCGCGGTGGTAATTGCGAATCGTGTCGTAGACCAGCGCATCGTGCCGGTTAAAAAGCGGGCGAAGGCAGTATCCCAGTGCCATCGCCAGCGCCCATCGTCGTCATCCTTGCGGAGTGATCGCGCGACGTTTTCACGATGACCACGCTGATCGATGGCCAACGTTTGGAAACCGGAGGAGGCCACCCCTGCTCTCAGCATCGCGCCAGCTGTGGCGGCTCTGACCGCCGCCATGAAGCAGCAACACCGGCGTGCCCCATCTCTGGGCCTTCGACATCCGCGACAATACGGACGCCCCTCAAGCTTCTAAACTCCAAATCTGGTGTCCCTCATTCGCGTTCAAAAACCGGAGATGGGTGCTCTTGCAGAATGCAAGGCGACGTTCGTCCATTGCTGCGCTGGCCGACAAAGCCGCACAGGCCGGTGCGGTCCTATCGCTAGGAACCGCGCCGCATGGCTCCGGCTTCTGGCGGGCCCCAGTTGTCATGTCATTTTGCTCCGAGACGGTCCGCGCGCGTGGCATGACGAACCTTTCGGCCCGATCGCGCTGATCAAGGGTTCACGACCGCCGACGATGCCATAGTCGAAGCCAATCGCCTGAGCTTCGGCCTCGCCGCCTACGCTTTTACATCCAACCTCGGCCTCGCCGAGCGTCTGGCCCACGAGGTGCAAAGCGGCACACTGGCGATTAACCATTGGGCTGCTTCTTCCCCGGAATCGCGGTCGGCAATGTTTCTCCGGGGCGACACGCGCTATGTGGCGGAGAAGACGGCTGATGAGGACGCACAGGCTGACGACAAATGGATTGCAGTGGGGACCGTTCGCATTTGCCTATGACGCCCTGACGCTCCCACCCTCACAGGGCTGTCAATGACAGAGTAGAAGGCTGTTTGCCATTTCTATCTTCCTCCCAGCCGCAGCTTGACGCCGGCGTAGACGAATCGGCCGACGGCCGAGATCGGCTGATTGATCGCGTTGCCGGGATCGGGCTGCTGGTCCGACAGGTTGAGTACGCCGAGGTAGAAGGACGCCCCGCTCGGCAGCGCATAGTTCACCTGGACGTCATGCTGCCACAGCTCGCTGTAGCGCAGCTGCGCCGGCGGTGCGTAGAGCGGATCGTTGTCGGTCGTCTGCTTGTCGACCGTGCGCGTACCGTCGACCCAGCGCAGATTGTAGGTCAGGGTGAAGCTACCCAGCGTCCAGCTCGGCGAAAAGTTGAAGTTCCACTTCGGCCGCCCCGCCTGGTCGACCTGGTCGATGACCGGCGCGCCGGGGATGCCGACGAAATCGAGCCGGTCGAGATAGCCGCCGACGAAGCGCAGGTCGAACGTGCCCGCCGTCGTTGTCCGCAGCAGATAGTCGAGGTTGAGGTCGGCGCCGGCCGTGCGGATACGGGCGACGTTCTGCGGCTGCACGGTGTAGTTGCTGATGATGCCGGTGCCCTGCGCACGGGTGATCGACGAACAGAACTGGTTCTGGATCGTCGGCTGGTCGACGCACAGGTTGGCGAGGTCGGACGGCGTTACCGTCTCGATCGCGCCGGCGAGATCGATGTTGTACCAGTCGAGCGAAGCGGTCAGGCCAGGGATCCAGCGCGGCCGCAGGACGAAGCCCGCAGTCCATGTGGTCGCACTCTCCGCCTTCAGGTTGGGGTTGCCGGAGCGCTCGCCGAAGACGAAGTTCGGCGTCTGCAGCGACGGCGACACGACCGCCCCGACCGCGGCCAGCACGGCGGCGCAGTTGGCGGCGCGATATTGCGTGCCGTGACCTATCTCGGCCGGCGTGCAGGGATCGACGAAGAAGTTCGAATCGCTGGCCTGCGGCTGGAACAGCTCGCCGATGTTGGGCGCGCGCACCGCCTTGCCGTAGCTGCCGCGGAAGGTCAGGTCGCGGACCGGCGCATAGACGCCGTTGACCTGCCAGGTATGCGTGTCGCCGATCGTCGAGTAGCTCGAGAAACGGTAGGCGGCGCCGACGCTAAGCGTCTCGGCGAACGGCATGCCCGACAGGATCGGGGCATTGAGCTCGCCGAAGGCTTCCTTGACGTCGAAGCTGCCGCCCGAGGCGACGACCAGCGTCGGCTCGGTATAGGCGACGAAGGCGTTGTTGATGAGGTTCTGGCTGGGGTTGAACGCGCTCGTCTCGCGCCGGTACTCGCCGCCGAAGCTGAACTGCACCGGGCCGCCGGGCAGGCGAAAGAACGCGCCGAAGTCGCCGCTGACCGACACGCTGGCAACCGACTGGGTGATCCGCGCCGTGCTCGTGTCGTCGGTCTGGAAGAAGCCGAGTGCCTGGCGGCTGATCGGCCCGGGCCC
>CAHJWP010000094.1 GCA_903642255.1 Sphingomonadaceae bacterium
GCGGTTACCAGCGGCCGTCGGTCGCCCCGACGCGGGCGCGCAGCGGGGCCGGATCGCGCGGGTAGTAATAGGGGCCGCCGGTCCGCTTGGGCGAGGTATTGCCGGCGTGGACGCGAGCGACGAACCAGCCGTCGTCGGCCATGGCGAGGACGCGCGCGCCGGTCGGCGCGAGCACGAACAGATTGTCGTGGCCGATCTGGACCGGCTCGAACCGCTGGCGCAGCCACAGGTCGCGGCGGTAGGCGAAGGTAGCGCCGTACACCCACGGCACGGGTGCCTCCCACGCATAGTCCCACGCGGCACCGGCATCGTCGGCGAGGAACGGGATGCGCGCCAGCCCGGCGATGTCGGCGCGCGCGCGGTCGAGGGCGGCGAGCTGGGTCGCGACGCGCGTCGGCCCCTGCCAGTCGTCGTCGTCCCAGTGGATGATGGTCGTGCCGGAGGCGAGTTCACAGCAGCGGTTCTGCGCCTCGCCGAGAATGCGGCGCGGCTCCCACCGGTAGACGATGCGCGGGTGCGCCGGCACGAGATCGGCGACCGGCACGTCGCTCTGGTCGTAGACGATCAGCTCGCAGTCGGGCTCGGTCTGGGCGAGGAACAGCGCGATCGCGCGTGGCACGAAGGCGGGGCGGTTCGCCGTGGGCATGACGCAGCTCGCCACGACGCCGGTCCGCTGACCGCCGCTCACCACGCGCCGCTCGCCTTCACCCGCGCCAGCAGCGGGGCCGGATCGCGCGCGCGCCAGTGCCGACCGCCGGTGTTCTTCGTCGCGCTGTTGCCGTCGTGCACCCGGAACACGACGTCGGCGTCGGCCATCGCCAGCACCCGGCCGGGGTTGCCCAGGACGAAGGCGTTGTCCTCGCCGATGTGGATGTCGGGAAAGCGGTGCCGCGCCCAGAAATCGCGGCCATAGACGAAGCTCGCGCCATAGACCCACGGCCGCGGCGCTTCCCAGACATAGTCCCATGCCGCCGCGCCGTCGCCGCGCAGGAAGGGCACCGTCGCCAGCCCGGCGATGTCGGCGCGGGCAGCGACCAGCGCGGCGACCTGCGCGGCGACGCGCTCCGGGCCATGCCAGTCGTCGTCGTCCCAGTGGACGATGACGTCGCCCGCCGCCCGTTCGCACAGCCAGTTGCGCGCCGCGCCGATGACCCGCCGCGTCTCGCCGCGCCAGTAGCGCACGCGCGGATCGTCGGGGACTAGGTCGGCGACCGGATCGGTGCCGTCGTCGAGGATCAGCAGCTCGCGGTCGGCGTAGGTCTGCCGCCGGAACGCGGCGATCGCGCCGCCGACATGCGCGCGGCGGTCGGCGGTCGGCATGATGCAGGTGACGCGCACGATGCGATCCTATCGCCGATTTGCGGCGTCGCCCAGCTACGGCGTAGCCGGCCGCCAGACGGTGAACGCGTCGGCTGGCACACCATGGTCGTCGATGGCGCGGAGCGCCGCAGCAACATCCCTGTAGCCGGCGTCCCAGCGGCGGCGGACCGAGATCGGCGAGAAGTCGAACGCCTTGCCGGCGATCTCGGTCGCCTGATCGTGGTAGGACAGGTGGAAGACGGTGACAGGCGCCTCGCCGGGGCGTGCGGCATAGCGCGCTTCCCAGCCGGCGAGCGCCAGCCGGCTCTGCGAGGCGAACATCAAGTCCTGCATCCGGCTCGCCGCTTCGCCGAGCGTCTTCGGCCGCGGTGCCGCGAGGGGCAGCAGATCGAGCGCGATGCACAACGTCGGCCTCGTCGGGCGGGCGGACAGCGCGATATCGACCGGCAAATTCGCCGCCAGCCCGCCGTCGCCGAGCAGCCGTCCGTCGATCTCGACCGGCGGGAAGGCCGGGAGCAGCGCACTGCTCGCCCGGATGTGACGGCCCTCGACCCGGGTCTCGCTCGTATCGAAGGTGACCGGTTCGCCGCTCTCGAGATCCACCGCCGTCGCCGTGAACCGGGGACCGCCGCCGTTCAGATGCTCGTAGTCGACGAGGCGCTCCAGCGTCGCTTCGAGTGGCCGCGTATCATACAGGCTCGGCTCGGCCAGCGCGGCGGCCCCGGCGAGCCACGGCAAACTGGGCACGAAGACATTCGGCTGGCCACCGGCAAGGGTCATGGCCGCTGCGGTCGATCGCCGGAGGATGTCGGGCAAGCCGTCGGCGAAGGGTGTCGCGGCGTCGCTCGCCGGCTTCCAATAGTCTTTGAGGCGCGCGACCCGGTCGGGCACCGGGTTGCCGCAGATGATCGCCCCGTTGATCGCCCCGGTCGACGCGCCGACGACCCAGTCGGGGCGCACGCCGCGCTCGTCGAGCGCTTCGTAGCCGCCCCCGTGGTAGGCACCCAGCGCGTTGCCGCCGCCGAGGACGAGCACGATGCTATACTCGTCGAGCATGTCGGCAACCTTTTAACGTTCGTGATGCGCGGACCAATCGCTGGCCCAAACCGCGGTTCCACCCGGTACGGCCGTATCGGCCGAAACTCGTGCGCGACCGGCGGCCCCGGCCTATGCGGCGATGAACGCCTCGACCGCGACGGCGGCGCGGTCGTCGGTCATCTGCCGCGGCGGGTGTTTGCAGAAGAACGCCGACGCGGCCTCGAGCGGACCGCCGATCCCACGGTCGCGGGCCAGCTTGGCGCAGCGCACCATGTCGATCGCGACGCCGGCGGAGTTGGGGCTGTCCTCGACCGACAGGCGGAGTTCGAGGTTCAGCGGCACGCCGCCGAACAGCCGCCCCTCCATGCGGATGAAGGCGACCTTGTTGTCGTTCTGCCACGCGACGTAATCGGACGGTCCGATGTGGATGTTGGCGTCCTCCAGCCGCGTCTCGGCGACCGCCTGGACGGCCTCGGTCTTGCTGATCTTCTTGGACTTCAGGCGGCCGCGCGCGCTCATGTTGAGGAAATCGGTATTGCCCCCGGTGTTCAGCTGGTACGTCCGGTCGAGCGTCGCGCCGCGCTTGGCGAACAGGTCGGTCAGCACGCGGTGGACGATCGTCGCGCCGATCTGCGCCTTGATGTCGTCGCCGACGATCGGCACGCACGCGGCGCGGAAGCGATCGGCCCAGACCGGGTCGCTGGCGATGAACACCGGAATATTGTTGACGAAGGCGACGCCGGCGGCCAGCGCGCACCCGGCATAGAATTCTGTCGCCTGCTGGCTGCCGACCGGCAGGTAGTTCATCATCACGTCGACGCGGGCCGCGCGCAGCCGGGCGACGACCGCGGCGTGATCGGCCTCCGCCGCGTCGGCGACGAGGAAGGTCCGGTCGGCGGGCGCATCGTGCATGTGCTCGGCGACGCCGTCGAGCACGGGGCCCATCTCGACGACCGCGCCGGTCGGCTCGACCCCGGGACAGAACACCGTCGTGCAGTTCGGCTTGGCGAAGATCGCCTGCGCCACGTCGCGGCCGACCTTGCGCCGATCGACGTCCCACGCCGCGACGACCCGGATGTCCGCCGGCCGATAACCGCCGATCTCGGCGTGGAGCAGCCCGGCGACGTCATTCGCCCCGTCGCGGTAATGCTGCAGCCCCTGGACGAACGAACTCGCGCAGTTGCCGACGCCGACGATGGCGACCCGGACCTCGCTCATGCCACTGCCGTGCGCGGCAGGGTCACCGCCGGGGCGTAGCGGTCGATCATCCACGCGCAGAAGTCGGCGAAGCCCTGGGGATCGACCGCCGGCGAGGTGTGGTGCGGCGCCATCCCCAGATGCTCGGGGGTGAAGCAGAAGGTCACGGTGGTATCGAACTCGGCGAGCGCCGCCATCTGCCGGTCGAACCAGTCGAGCGCCCCGGGGCGGAAGCTGTCGGCCCACGACAGGCCGGTGCGCAGCTTCCTGACGCCCAGCCGGCGCATGATCGCCACCGCCTCGTCGAGCCGGGGGTCCTCGAAGTGAAACCACTGCATCAGCCCCATCCGGTCGGCGACGCGGGCGTAATGCTCGAGCGCCGGCTTCGGCGAGCCGTCCTCGCGGATCAGCCCCATGTAGAAATGGCGGTAGTAGGAGGACCCCTCCGCCTCGCGGTGGCGCGTCTCGGCCCCCCACGCCATCGGCAGGTCGAACAGCGAGTACCAGAACACCCGCGGCGCGCGGCCGAGCAGCAGCTCGGCGGTGCGGTCGAGACCGAACACCTGCACCTCCTCCGCGCCGAACGAGCCGACGCCGACCTCGGTGACCCACACCGGCTTGGTCGTCACGGCTTCGATCTCGGCGAGCTTGGCCGGCCATGCAGCGAGCGGCCACAGGTTCCAGTCGAGCGGAAAGCCGTGGACCGCGACCGCATCGACCGCTTCGAGCGCGCCGTGCGCTTCGATGCGGCGAAGCCAATGCGGATCGATCGGCGACATGCCGCCGAGTACGCGGGTGACCGCCGGATTGATCGCGTGGATCGCCGCGCCGGCGCGGGTCACCGTATCGGCGTAACGCGACCAGTCGGGGTCGAGCGCGACGTCCCAGTGCGACTTGTTGTTCGGCTCGTTCCAGATCATCGCCGCTTCGATCATGCGCCCCCCGTTCCCCGCGCCGGATAAACCGCCATGCCGTCGCCCCACCCCGCATAGGGCACCGGAGCCATCCGGCACAGATAGACCTCGGCCTCGGGGTGCGCCGCGATGCTGAACCCGGCGGCGCGGAGCATCGCCTCGGTCGCCGCGCGGTTCGCCGCCCACCAGTTGGTCCAGTCGCCGGCATAACGTCGCTCGATGAAGTGGAGCTTCGGATACGCCGGATCGTCGAAGATCGGCGACGGATCGAACGTGCCGGGCATGTGGAACGGGTGATCCTCGGGCACGGCAAGCACGTCGTCCGAGCCGCGCTGCATCGTCTGGAACAGCATCGCGTCGCCCGCGACATGCTCGCGGATCAGGTCGAGCGCGAGCAGCGGGTGGCGCAGATGGTAGAACACGCCCATGAAGACGACGAGATCGAAGCGCTCGCCCAGCGCGCCGACATCGTAGACCGACAGGTTGCGGAACTCGATGGCGCTCTGGCCGAGCGCGCCCGCCGCCAGCCGCGCCTGCGCGAGGTAGCGATCGTCGCTGTCGATACCGACGACACGCGCCGCGCCGCGCCGCTTCATCTCGATCGCGTAGAAACCGGCGTTGCAGCCGATGTCGAGGACCGACTTGCCCGTCACGTCGGGCAGGGCGGCGGCGAAGCGGTCGAACTTGAAGCGCGGATAATCGCCGAGGAAGTGGTCGGGCGCGGTCACCACGCCGTGGCCGAGATCCATGTTGTGGAACCACGGCCCGAGCGCCTCCACCTCGCGGCGCAACGCGGCGCTCATTGCGGCCGTTCGTTGAGGCCGACGAGCCGCCAGTCGCCGCCGTCGATCGCCAGCGTCGTCAGCGACGCGCAATCGACGTCGAACGCCAGCAGCCGGTCGGCTGACAGGCCGAGGACATGCGCGACGACGCCACGGATCACGTCGCAGTGACTGACACAGAGCACCATTCCCTCGACGGCCACCCGGCCGATCGCGGCGACCGCGCGCGCGGTCGTGGCCGCCATCGTGTCGCCCGCCGGCGTCGCGGCGGTGGCCCGACGGGCGTTCCAGCGCTGCCAGATCGGGTCGTCGGCCAGCACCGCGAAATCCTGGCCGGCCCAGGCACCGAAGTCGATCTCGTCGAGGTCGTCGAGCACCGCGACGGGCAGCCCGTGGCCATCGGCGACCGCTTCGGCAGTTCGCCGCGCCCTGCACCGCGGGCTCGAATAGACGGCGACGAGCGGCCGGTCGCGGAGATGGCCGGCGAGCCGACGCGCCTCGTCGCGACCCGTCGGGCTGAGCCCGATCTCCGACCGACCGCTCAGCACCGTGCCCACTTCGTCGTGGTGGCCATGGCGCGCGAGGAGGACGGTCGCGCTCACCGCGCAGCCAGAAGGATCAACATAGATGCTGGAACCGGTCAGCATCGATTCTGTTCCACCCCCGGAAGAACGCTGTCTTTTGTGCACCTTCGCACAGGATGTGCGATGATGAAGAAGAAGCTTTGACTCTGCCGTGTTCATCAATATGTCAGAAGACGTGTCAAGCGCGCGTAACGGCAGCACGATGGTGGAGGTCGGGTGGAACGGGTCCTGATAACCGGAGGTGCGGGGTTCATCGGGAGATTCGTCGCCGACGAGCTGCTCGCCCGCGGCAATCGGGTTCGCGTCCTCGATGCGCTTATCGACCAGGTGCACGGCGTCACTGACGGCGCGAAGATGCTCAACCCCGACGCCGAGCTGATCCGCGGCGACGTCCGCGACAAGGATGCGGTGGCCGCAGCATTGGCGGGCGTCGACAGCGTCGTCCACCTCGCCGCCGAGGTCGGCGTCGGCCAGTCGATGTACGAGGTCGTCCGCTATACCTCGACCAACGATGTCGGCACCGCGACGCTGTTCGAGGCGCTGATCGACGCGCCGGTCCGCCGGGTCGTCACCGCCTCGTCGATGAGCATCTACGGCGAGGGCCTGTACCGCGACGCCGGCGGAGCGCTGGTGCAGGACGCCGCGCGCACGGGCCTGCGCGACGGACTGGCGAACTGGGAGCCGGTCGATGCGGCGGGTCGCCCCCTGATCCCGGTCGCGACGCCCGAGTGGAAGCGGCCGAACCTGTCGTCGATCTACGCACTGAACAAATACGTCCAGGAGCAGACGACCCATATCATGGCCGCGCCGTACGGCATCGAGAGCGTCGCCCTGCGGCTGTTCAACGTCTATGGTCCCGGTCAGGCGCTGTCGAACCCGTACACCGGCGTGCTGGCGATCTTCGCGTCGCGGCTGCTCAACGGCCAGCAGCCGATGATCTTCGAGGACGGCGAGCAGCGCCGCGACTTCGTTCATGTAAGCGACGTCGCGCGTGCCTTCGCCGATGCGCTGGTCGTGCCGCAGGCGGTTGGCGGCACGTTCAACATCGGTTCGGGACAGGACCGCTCGGTGACCGAGGTGGCGACCGAACTCGCCCGCGCCATGGGCAAGAACGAGCTTGCCCCCGAGATCGTCGGCAAGGCGCGGATCGGCGACATCCGCCACTGCTTCTGCGACACGACGCTCGCCGCCGACCGGCTCGGCTTCCGGGCGCGCGCCGACTTCGGGCACGGCCTCGCCGAACTCGCCGAATGGGTCGCGCAGCAGAAATCCGAGGACGGCGTCGCCAGGATGCGCGCCGAGCTCGAAGCGCGAGGGCTCGTCGCATGAGCGGCGACGCGCGGCCGGTCCTCGTCACCGGCGGGGCGGGGTTCATCGGCTCGAACCTCGCCGACGCGCTGGCGGCGCGAGGCCAGCGCGTCGTGGTCTACGACGCGCTCAGCCGGCCCGGCGTCGAGCGCAACCTCGCCTGGCTGCAGTCGCGTCACGGGCGTGTCATCGAGCCAATCGTCGCCGACATTCGCGACACCGACCGGCTCGCCACCGCCGCCGCAGGGGCGCAGGCGGTGTTCCACATGGCGGCGCAGGTCGCGGTGACGACGAGCCTCGTCGATCCGCGCGACGACTACGCAATCAATCTCGCCGCGACCCTCGACCTGCTCGAGGCGCTGCGCACCCGTGCGCCGGACACGCCCCTGATCTTCGCCTCGACCAACAAGGTCTACGGCGACCTTGCCGACATGGCATTCACGCTGACGGGCGACGCTTACCAGCCCGACGACGCGGCACTGCGCGCCTACGGCGTCGGCGAAGCGCGGCCGCTCGACTTCCATACGCCCTACGGCTGCTCGAAGGGTGCAGCCGATCAGTATGTTCTCGACTATGCGCGCAGCTTTGGCCTGCGGACCGCGGTCCTGCGGATGAGCTGCATCTACGGGCAGCGGCAGATGGGCACCGAGGACCAGGGCTGGGTCGCGCATTTCCTGATCCGCGCGCTCGAGGGCAAGCCGATCACGCTGTATGGCGATGGATATCAGGTTCGCGACATCCTCGACGTGTCCGACGCGGTGGCCGCCTATCTCGCCGCATGGGCGCGGATCGACACCGTGGGTGGACGCGCGTTCAACCTCGGCGGCGGGCCGGCGAACGCGGTCAGCCTGCGCCAGCTGCTTGCGCACATCGGCGACCTGACCGGGCGCGCCGTCGACGTGTCGTTCGCCGACTGGCGCGCAGGCGACCAGCGTTACTTCGTTGCGGACATGCGTGCGGCGGCGACGGCGCTCGGGCTCGGCCCGCGCGTCCACTGGCGCGACGGCGTGGCGCGGCTCGCGCACTGGCTGGCGGCCGAGCGTG
>CAHJWP010000095.1 GCA_903642255.1 Sphingomonadaceae bacterium
CGGTCCCGCGCGGCGGCGAGCGCCGGGTTGGACGCGACCGCCGCGCGGACCGCGTCCGCTAGCGTCTCGGTCGGCACCGGGCTAGGCGCCTGCGCCGACGCCTGCCCTGCCGCGAGCAGCGCCGCCAGCACGGCGCTATTCATGGCGTAGCGCCCAGGCGGGGGTCGCACGGCTCGCGCGCAGCGACTGGGCAAGCACGGTCGCCAGCGCAATGACCAGCGCGAGGACGCTGGCGGCGACGAAGAACAGCGGCGACAGCGCGATCCGGTCGTCGAAGCCCGCCAGCCACGTCCGCATCGCCACCCAGGCCAGCGGCCAGGCGAACAGGTTGGCGAGGAGCACCGGCCGCAGGAACTGGCCGACCAGCAGCCTGACGACGTCGGCGGACGAGGCGCCCAGCGTCTTGCGGATGCCGATCTCCTTGATCCGCCTCGCGGTGTTGAACGAGGCGAGGCCCCACAGGCCGACGCAGCCGATCATCACCGCCAGCGCCGCGCCGATCCCGAACAGCCGCGCCGCGCGGTCGTCGTCCTCATAATATTTGCCTAGTTCTTGGATGCCGGTACGGGCGACGAACGGCACCTGCGGCGCCATTCGCTGCCACAGTTTCTGCGCCGCGGCGATCACCGGTCGCGGGTCGCCGGCGAAGCGCAGCGTGACGACGGGGTACGGCGACACGTCGCGATAATGGATATAATAGGTGGGGTCGTCGGGAAGCCGCGGCGAATAGAAGCGCAACTGGTCGATGACGCCGATGATCGTCCGCGGGCGGTCGCTGCCGACGGTCTTGCCGACCGCGTCCTGCGGCGAGGCGAAGCCGAGCTTCGCGACCGCGAGGCGGTTGATGACGATGGTGCGCGGATCGTTCTTTTTGTGATCGGTGGAGTCGTCCGTCCGGTGCGCATCGTCGAACAGGCGGCCCGCGATCAGGTGCGCGCCATAGGTCGAGAAGAAACCGGAGCCGGTCTGAATCCAGCGCAGCGATGGCCCGGGCTTGGGGCGGCCCGGCAGGTCGACATTATCGAAGTTGTTGTTGCCTTCATAGCCGACGGCCGTGTTGGCGGTCGTTGCCGCCTCCACTCCGGGCAGGCCGCGCAAGGCGCCCAGCAGCGCCAGCCGCCGCGGCTTATCGAGGCTGTCGTCCGACAATCCATCCAGCACCAGCAGCCCTTCGCGCCTGAAACCGAGGTCGGTCTGGCGAACGTGCCGCGTCTGCGCGACGAGCACCGTGGTGCCGACGATGAAGGCGATCGCGAGCGCGAACTGGAAGATCACCAGCGCCTCGCGCATCCGGGTCCCCGACCGGCCACCGCCCGGCGCGCGCGCCGACGACAGCACTTCGCTCGCCGGCCAGCGCGACAGGAGCAGCGCCGGGTAGAAGCCGGCCAGTGTGCCGACGACGACCGACAGCAGCGCTAGCGCAGGGACGACCAGCGCATAGGGGATGGCGAGCGTCAGGCCACCGGCGGCGTTGACGAGCGGCAGCCCCAATTCGGCCAGCGCGAGGCCGACCACGGCCGCGATCGCGACCGTCAGGATCGCCTCACCCAGAAAATGGCGGATCAGCGTCGGCTGGTCCGCGCCGAGCACCTTGCGCATCGCCACCTCGCGGGCGCGCAGCCCGGCGCGCGCGGTGGCGAGGTTGACGTAATTCACGATGGCGATGAGCAACGTCAGCACGCCGACGATCCCGAGCGTGACGACCGTCAGCTTCTTCGCCGCGCTTGCCTTGCCTTGAGGCTGGAGATGAACGTCCGCCAATGGCAGCAGCGGCAGTGCGATCTTGGTAGCGACCTGCGGTCCAAGGTCGCGGCTGCCGTGGCGCGTGACGAAGGCGGGCATCTTGACGGCAAAGGCGCGCGCCGCCGCTGGCGTCTCGAAGCGGAGATAGGTCTGAACGGACTGCGACCCCCAGCGATACCACCAGTCGCTGGTGTCGCGGCCCTGGCGCGCGATGATCGACATCTTGAAATCGGTGTTGCGGGGCAGATCCTCGAACACGCCGGTGACGCGATAGATCGCCGGTTTGTCAAAGGCGAGCGTTAGCGTCCGGCCGATCGGGTCGGCGCCGCCGAAATAGCGCTTCGCGGCGGAGCGGCTGACCATGATGCTCGTCGGGTCGGCGAGCGCCGTGGCCTTGTCGCCGCTGACCAGCGGCAGGTCGAATACTTTCAGGAAGTCGGCGTCGACGCGGGCGATGTCTTCGGTAGTGGCGGTGCCGTTGCGGAGGACGGTCCCGCTGTCCTCGCCGCCGTTGACGCGGGTGCCGACGAGGGTCGGGAAGTCTTGCTTCATCTCCTCGAACAGGCCGCCCATCGTGGTGTGGAAGGTGCCGGTGAAGTTGCTGTCGATCCCGTGCCAGTCGGTCTCGACTAGGTAGATGCCGTCATGCTGCGGTAGCCAGCGCTCGAAACTGGTCTCGAACCGCACGTAGAGCGCGAGCACCAGAAACACGGCGATGCCGACTGCCAGACCGCCGATGTTGAGCACGGCATAAAGGCGGTGACGGGTGAGCGAGCGCCAGAAGGCGACCAGGGCGAAACTGTTCATCTGGCGACTCCCTCAGATCTGCCGCTCGACCGAGGCGACGACGCGCCCGTCGAGCATGTCGATGCGCCGGCCGACCCGGTCGGCATGGGCGGGCGAGTGGGTGACCATGATGATCGTCGCGCCGCCCTGGTTGAGCGCCTCCAGAATGCCCATCACCTGTGCGCCGTTCTCGGTGTCGAGGTTGCCGGTCGGCTCGTCAGCGAGGATCAGCTTGGGATCGCCGACGATCGCGCGGGCGATGGCGGCGCGCTGCTGCTGGCCGCCCGACAATTGGTGCGGATAGTGGCGGCCGCGGTGCGAGATGCCGACCCGGTCCATCGCCGCGTCGACGCGGCGGCGCCGATCGGTGGCGCCGTCCTTGCGATAGACGAGACCGAGCTCGACGTTCTCGGCGACGGTCAGCTCGTCGATGAGGTTGAAGCTCTGGAAGACGAAGCCGAGCGTCCGCGCGCGGAACTGCGCGAGCCGCGCCTCGTCCTCGATCGCGAGATCGCGGCCGTCGAACAGATATTTGCCCGCGCTCGGCCGGTCGACGGTGCCGAGCGTGTTGAGCAGCGTCGACTTGCCGCACCCCGACGGGCCCATGATCGCGACGAACTCGCCGGCGGCGACATGAAGGTTGATGTCGGCGAGCGCCGTCGTCTCGACCGCGTCCGAGACGTAGCGGCGCTGGATGCCTTCAAGGGTTATCATGGGTGCGCCCTCCTCACTTGATGTTGATGATGGGGGCCTTGTGGAAGGCACCGGTGTCGGACGTGACGATGTGCTCGCCGGGCGCGAGGCCCGACAGGATCTCGACCTGGTCAGCGTTGCGGCGGCCGATGCGGATCGCGCGGCGGGTGGCGTGGGCGCCGCTCGCGTCAAGGACATAGGCGGCCGACCCGCCGTCGCTCTCGATCCAGCCGCCGAGCGGCGCGACCACCGCGGCGCGCGCTGCGCCGAGCGTGATCCGGCCGTCGAGGATCTGGCCGCGGCTGAGCCCCGCCGCCGACCGGCCGACGAAGCCCAGCTCGACGCGGAAATGCCCGTCGGTGACCGCCGGCAGCACCCGGGCGACCGTCAGCCGCAGGTCGCCCTCCGCGCTGGCCGGCTGGCCGACGCGGACCCGGCCCAGGAAGAACTGGTCGACGTCGGCGATCAGCTTCCACGATCCCTCGGTATCGACCTGTCCCGCCGGGTCGCCGGGCTTGAGCGCCTGGCCCGGCTGGAGCGTGAAGTTGCTCAGCCGGCCGGTCATCGGCGCGCGCAGCACCAGCGCGTCGAGCCCGGCGCGCACCGCGTCGAGATTGCTGGTCAGCCGCGTGCGCGTGTCGGACAGACGCCCGGCCTGCAGCGCGGCGATGCGCGCCTCCGACCCTTCGGCGGCATGGAGCTGCGCCGATCGCTTGCGCTGATACGCCTCTTCCTCCTGATAGCTGCGCAAGCCCGCGTCGGAGACGAAGCCCTGGTCGTGGAGCTGCTGGCGGATGGAAAGGTCGCGCCTCGCCTTGATAAGGTCGTAGTCGGCGCCGGCGACCTGGGTGTCGCGGTCGCGCGAGCCGCGTTCGAGCGACAGGTCCTCACCCGAGACCTGGCCGAGCTGGCCGGCGATCGCCGCCTCGCGGGTCAGGATGTCGAGTTTCAGTTGCGGGTTGGCGAGCGTCGCGAGCGGCTGGCCTTGCGTCACGGCGGCGCCGTCCTGGACGAGCAGCTTGTCGACCTGGCCGCCGGAGACGACCCCGACGAAGGTCGAGACGTCGGGCGCGACGATGGCGCGCAGCGGCACCACGTCGGCGAAGGGCGCGCGCTCGACCGCGCCGGTCTGGAGGTCGGCGGCGGCGACGTCGGTCGACTGCGCGGCGGGCAGCCACCACCACAACGCCGCGACCAGCGCCGCGATCGCGAGCGCGACCAGAGCGAGCCGGGCACGGCGATCGAGACGGCGCGGCCGCTGGATCGCCCGATCCATCCCCGATGCCGGTGGCGACGCTGGCACCGATGCCGGGGGCGATGCCGATGCCGGGGGCGCGACCGTCATCGCCGCCGCGCCGCGGTCGACCGCCCAGCCCGCTCAGCCACGATGCGCGACCGCGATCGGGCCAGCCGCCGCGATGATCCTCGTTACGGGCACGGAACGAGCCGTGCCGATCGCGCTACCGGGATCGGCGAACGCCACCAGTCCGACGGCACCGATGATGCTCAGTATCGGGCAACAGGCGCGGGGGACAATCGAGGTCATGATGTGCTTCCTGTCGTCGGGCGGCGATGCCGGCACGAACGGCCTTGCAGGAGGTGTGCCAACTGGTGGGAATGGCCGAAAAGCGGGGCTTCTTAGAACCTTGGCCCAAGTGTTTAGGTCATCGACCTCGCCCATGTTCGCGTCCAAGCGTCCATTGCCGGTCAGTCACCTGTCCGCTTCCGGACACCGGCATGCAGGACGCTGGCCTGTAGGAAGCTGGCATGTATCTTGATTGCGCTTGGGAGATGCTGACAGGAACGTTCATGGCCGCGCCGTCCTTCTCCTTGTGCCTCGTCGTGGACGACGATGACGACATTCGCCTGTCCGCGCGGCTGGCGCTGGCGCCGCTGTTCGGCGAGGTGGCGACGACCGCCTCGCCGGCCGAGGCGGTGGCGATCATCGGCGGGCGGCGCCCCGACGCGGTCCTGCTCGACGCCAATTTCGCGCGCGGCGCGACCGACGGCGCGGAAGGGTTCCGCTGGCTCGCCGCTATCCTCGCCGCCGATCCGGCCGCGGCGGTGGTGATGATCACCGCGCATTCCAGCGTCCGGATCGCGGTGGACGCGATGAAACAGGGCGCGACCGACTTCGTCTCCAAGCCCTGGAACAACGACCGGCTGCTCGCCACCGTCCGCAACGCCGCGCAGCTCGGCGCGTCGCGTCGCGCCGGCGGCAGCGTGACGGCGCCGGGCCGTGCGGCGTCGTCGCTGCTCGGCGGATCGGCGGCGATGGCGCGGGTCCATTCACTGATCGAGAAGACCGCGCCGACCGACGCCAACGTCCTGATCCTCGGCGAGAACGGCACGGGCAAGGAACTGGTCGCACGCGAGCTCCACCGCCTGTCGCGGCGCAGCACCGCCGAACTCGTGACGGTCGACCTCGGTGCGGTGGCCGAGACGCTGTTCGACGCCGAGCTGTTCGGCCACGTAAAGGGCGCCTTCACCGACGCGCGCGCGGATCGCGCGGGGCGCATCCAGGCGGCGAACGGGGGCACATTGTTCCTCGACGAGATCGGCAACCTGCCGCTCCATCTCCAGCCCAAGCTGCTGAGCGTGCTCGAACAGCGGCGGGTGACGCCGGTGGGCGCGAACCGGCCGGTCGACGTCGACGTGCGCATCGTGTCGGCGACCAACGCCGACCTCGCCGACGAGCGCCGCTTCCGCCAGGACCTGCGGTTCCGACTCAACACCGTCGAGATCGAGCTGCCGCCGCTCCGCGATCGGCGCGACGACATCCCGCTGCTGCTCGAGACGTTCCTCGCCGACTATGCGAAGCGATACGGCAAGCTGGAGCGGGCGGTGCCGGCCGGCGTCCTCGCCGCGCTCGTCGCGCATGACTGGCCGGGCAACGTCCGCGCGCTCCGCCACGCCGCCGAGCGCGCGGTGATCCTGGCGGAGGGCAAAGCCTTTGCGCTCGCCGACTTCCCGCTCGGCCGCGCCGCTCTTCCGTCGCCGCCATCGCCTGCTATGCCCCAGCAACTCGCCGCCGACCTCAATCTCGATCGTGCCGAGCGCGAGTTGATCGAGCGGGCGTTGCGCAAGCACGGCTTCAACATCTCCACCGCGGCCGCCGAACTGGGCCTGTCGCGCGGGGCGCTGTATCGCCGCATGGAGAAGCATGGCCTCTAGCCGCCGGTTCGCGCTGAGCCTTGCGGCCCGCGTCGCCTGGCTCCTCGCCACGGTGGCGGTCGCCTCGGCGCTGCTGGCGTTCGGGCGGGCGCCGACCGCGGCGGGGCTCGCGCTGCTCGCCGTGGCGGCGGCCGCGATCGAGCTGTGGCGCGTGGTCAACAGGGGCAATGTCGAGCTCACCCGGTTCGTGACCGCGCTTGATCGCCTCGATCTCGGCCAGTCGTTCCGCCGGGACGGGCGCGGCGCCGGCTTCGAGAAGCTCGGCTCGGCCTATGAAGCCGCGCTGGAGCGGCTACGCGCCGAGCGGGCGACCGGTGCGGCGGCGGCGCGCATCGCGGAGACGATCGTCGACGGCGCGCCGACGCCGCTGCTGGTCCTCGCGCCCGACGACGAGGTGAGCTTCGCGAACAAGGCGGCGCGCAGGCTGTTTGCGCGCGGCGATCCGTGCCCGCTGGAAGCGCTCGCGCCGTTCGGGCCGCCGTTCGTAGCGGCATTGCGCGCCGCCGCGCCAGGGCCGACGCGGCTGGCGCACATGGTCCTCGACGGGCTGTCGCAGCGCGTGGCGCTCGACACCACGCAGGCCGATATAGGCGGTCAGGTCCGACGCATCGTCGCGATCAAGGTCATCCAGGTCGAGCTCGACGGCGCCGAACTCGCCGCACAGGTCGACCTCGTCCGCGTCCTGACCCATGAGGTGATGAACTCGCTGACTCCGGTCACCTCGCTCGCGGCGTCCGCCGCTCACCTGATTGGCGCCCTGGACGCCGCTGCGGCACCGGGCATAGCCGACGCGCAGCTCGCGATCGGCGCCCTCGCCCGCCGCGCCGCCGAGCTCGAACGGTTCGTCACCAGCTACAAGGGCTTCAGCGAGGCGCCGGCGCTGCAGCGCGCGGCGATCCCGGTGGCGGAGTGGTTTGCGCAATTGGCGGAGCTGTTCGGCATCACCCCGGCCGCCCAGGGCGTCGCGATCTCCTGGTCGGTCGGGAACGACACGCCCGCGATCGACGGCGATGCCGCGTTGCTGACCCAGGCCATGCTCAACCTCCTGAAAAACGCTGGCGAGGCGACGGCCGGCCTGGCCAGTCCCACCGTAGCCGTCAGCGCCGAGCTCGCACTCGATGGCCGGGTGAAGATCACCGTCGCCGACAACGGCCCCGGAATTCCGCCGGCGCTGGCGCGCGACGTGTTCCTGCCCTTCTTCACCACCAAGCCGACCGGCACCGGCATCGGGCTGAGCTTCGCCCGGCAGATCGTGATGCTGCACGGTGGCCAGATCGGCATCACCGCGGCGGGCGGCGGCTGCCTGGAGGCGCTCTTGCCGGCGTCGTTCTTCGGCAAGCATCAGGCTGGTCACCGAAGCTGAACCACCGGCTTAGCCGAAGATCCCAAATCTTTACTCCGAAATCGCCATAGCGCCTGATCAGGCAACCCGGTTATCGAGACTCGGTAATCGACGGCTCTGACCCACATTCGGCCGCTTATAGTGTCCCGATCGCTTCTTGGAATGCGACGTTCGTTCATGCTCAGCCGCTGCTGCCGCCGCTATGCACCAGCAGGAGGCAGATAGGGGACATCGCCCTAAGTGCCTTCAAGGCCACGCCTGAAGCCTACATTCGTCAAGCACAAAGACCTGCCCCGGAGCTATGCGCCCACACGGGCAGAGCCTTGCTGACGGATGGAATTGTTGTAAGCATCCGGTGAGGACCACGACATACGGTTGGCCGATCGTCCGTCATCAATGGGTTAAACGATCTTCCAGGTAA
>CAHJWP010000096.1 GCA_903642255.1 Sphingomonadaceae bacterium
GACAAATTGACCAGCGTCTTCCTGTCGAACACCAACCACGAAGAAGACCAGCCGATCCACCTGACGCTGAAGGACGCTACCGTTCCCGTCCGCATCAACCTGCCGCTCTACGACGAGCCGGCGCAGCGCTACTGCCCGGCCGGGGTCTACGAGATCGTCGAGGAGACCGCCGGGCCGCGGCTCCAGATCAACGCGCAGAACTGCGTCCACTGCAAGACGTGCGATATCAAGGACCCGACGCAGAACATCAACTGGGTGGTTCCCGAGGGGGGCGGCGGGCCGAATTACCCGAATATGTAGCCCGGCGCGGCCGTCAGCAGCGAGCACGCCGCAGGCGCGCACAGCAGCGCGCGGCCTCGCGCCAGTCGGCCCGCGGGTCGGGCGACCTTCACGCCCGACCCGTCCGACGGCGCGGCTTCGCCGCGACGCCCGCCTAAACCCCCGCCACCATCGCCACCCCGAACGCCACCTTCAGTCCCCCGTCCACCGCCCACGCCGCGCGCACCCCATACCCCGGCACCCGGGCCAGCGCCCCCGCATTGGCCATGCACGCCAGACCCAGCACCCCAGCCAGGGCCCCCAGCGCCGGCTCCATGATCAGGAAGTGCGCCCCGACGATCGCCAGCGTTGCCACCGCGACGGCGCGCTCACCGCGCGGCCGAACGCGCGGCATGACCAGCGGAAACGCCGCGAACTCGACGACGATCGCCGTGACCAGCGCGCCGATCTGCAGCGTGGTCGGTGCAACCGCCGGCACGAGCCGTCCGGCGAACGCCGTAACCGCGACGATGCCGAGGCCGAGCCCGATCCACACCGACGCCGTCCGCAGCCGCGGCACCGCCGCTCCGGCAACGAGGCACGCCCGGACCGTCGCGATGTAAAGCCCGCCGAGCGGCGCGAGGGGAAAATCAGTCGGCATGCTGCGTTCCCCCGGCTACCTCACCCTAGCCTACGGCCCGCGCCGGTCCGCCGCAAACCCCTGTTGTCGCCGTCGGTGTCGGACTACATTCGCCGCATCGCTCCGGAGTCGTCGCCGCCTATGACCATGTTGTTCCGCCGCGCGCCGACCGTGCTGACGCTCGTTGGTCTCGCCCTTACCGCGCCTGCAATGGCCACCCCGCGACCCGCCGATCCCGCGGCTCACGACTACCTCCTCGGCCGCTTCGCCGACGCCGACAACCGCCTCGACGACGCGGCGCGCTACTACGGCGCGGCGCTGAAGGTCGACCCCGGCGACGCCACGCTCCAGCGCCGCGCGTTCGACACCGCCGTTGCCGCCGGCGACGAGAAGCTGGCGACCGGCCTCGCCCGCGACCTCGAGGCGGCCAAGGCCGGCGACGCGGCGACCGCGCTGGTCCGCCTGACCGACGCCCTCAAACGCCGCGACTGGAACGCCGCCGACGCGGTCAAGGGCCTGCCCGACACCGGCTATGCCGCGGTCGTCGCGCCGATCGTCACCGCGTGGATCAAGTTCGGCCGCGGCGATGTCGACGGCGCGCTGGCCGCGGTCGACCTGACGAAGTTCACCGGCGTCGCGCGCAGCTATGCGACCGAACACCGCGCGATGATCCTCGCCGCCGCCAGGCGCGACGCCGACGCGGCGCCACTGTTCGCCGCGATGCTCGGCGGCGAGGCGAAGGGCGTGGTCCGGCTGCGGATCGCTGCTGCGGCGAGTCTCGCGGCGCAGCACAAGCCCGCCGACGCGACCGCGCTGCTCGCCGCCGGCGGCCCAGATCCGGCGCTCGACGCCGCGGCGAAGCGGATCGCCGCCGGCCGGCCGATCGAGCCCGGCCTCCTCGACGCGCGGCAGGGCGTCGCTCTCCTCGCTACCCGGCTGGCCGGCGACCTGAGCCGCGAGAAGCCGGTGCCGCTGGCGCTCGTCTTCGCCCGCGTCGCGACCTTCCTCGCGCCGGAGACCGGCGAGACGTGGCTCGTCGCCGGCGACGTCCTGCTGCGCTCGGGCCATGCCGAGGCGGCGCTGACTGCCTATGACCGGGTGCCGAAGCATGATTGGACCGCGGCGATCGCCACCGTCCACCGCGGCGCGGCGCTGTCCGACCTCGGCCGCGATGCCGAGGCGCGCACCGTCTTCGAGGCGGCGACGGCGGGCGCGGGCGCGACCGCCGACGACTGGGAACGCCTTGGCGATTTCGAACGCAAGCTCAACCATCACGCCGCCGCGGCGGCGGCGTACGACCGGGCGATCCGCCTCGCCGGGGCCGACGCCGGCTGGGGACTCTACTTCATGCGCGGCGCGTCGTACGAGCAAGGCGGCGACTGGGTCCGCGGCGAGATCGACCTGCGCACCGCGCTCAAGCTCGCGCCCGACGAGCCGACGGTGCTCAACTACCTCGGCTACGCCCTGCTCGACCGCGGCCAGAAGCTGCCCGAGGCGACGGCGCTGATCGCCACCGCGGCGAAACTGCGCCCCGACGACGGTTTCATCGCCGACTCGCTCGGCTGGGCGTTCTACCGCGGCGGCGATTTTGCCCACGCGGTGCCGGCGCTCGAGGACGCGGTCCGGCTCGAACCCGGCGACGCGACGATCAACGACCATCTCGGCGATGCCTATTGGCGCGCCGGTCGCCACCTCGAGGCGCGCTTCCGCTGGCGTGCGGCGGCCGACCTGTCGCCCGAACCGCCCGAGGCGGCGCTGCTCGCACGAAAGCTCGACTTCGGGCTCGACGTCGCGACGGCGCAGGGAGCGACGGCGCAGGGGACACCGGCCACGCCGCTGCCCGGCCATGACGTCACGGCGACCCCTCGTTGATCGAGGCGGCCCCGGCCAAGGTCAACCTCGCCCTCCACCTCCGCCGGCGGCGCGACGACGGCTATCACGACCTCGAAACCCTGTTCGCCTTCACCGACTTCGGCGACACACTTCGTGTGGTTTATGAAGAGGGGCTGAGCCTCGCCGTCGACGGCCCTTTCACCGCGGCGGTCGGCGACGGCGACAACCTCGTCCTGCGCGCCGCCCGGGCGCTGGCGCTCGCCGGGGGGTGCCCGGCGCACGCGGCGCTGACCCTCGACAAGCACATCCCGGTCGCGGCGGGGCTCGGCGGCGGATCGGCGGACGCGGCGGCGGCACTGCGTCTGCTCAACCGGTTCTGGCGGTTGGACTGGCCGCTGGAGCGGCTCGCCGAAGTCGCCGTGCCGCTCGGGGCCGACGTCCCGGCGTGCGTGTTCAGCCGGACGCTGGCCGGGGCCGGGCGGGGCGACGAGCTTGCGCCGCTCGACCTCGGCCTCGCCGGCACGCCGATCCTGCTGGTCAACCCGCGCGTCGCGGTGCCGACGGGGCCGGTGTTCGCCGGCTGGGACGGCATCGACCGCGGCCCGCTCGACCCAGCCGGGTGGCGCACCGCGCGCAACGACCTCGCCTCGCCGGCCATTACCCTCGCGCCCGTAATCGCCGCGGTGCTCGACGCGCTGGCGGCGACGGGAGCGACGTTCGTCCGGATGTCGGGGTCGGGGGCGACGTGCCTCGCGCTGTACGCCGACGCCGCCGACTGTAGCGCGGCGGAACGGGCGCTGGCCGATCGCCATGCCCAGTGGTGGACCGTCGCGACGACCCTCCGCTGATTTCCTGTTGCACCGCAGCATGAGCCGTGCTCAATTATTTTGACCGCGGCTCAGAAACTCCTTGACCGGCTTCTGAGTACGACTTAGATCGTTGCTCAATTGTTTTGAGCGAAACTCAACACCAGGAGAGTTGCCATGGTCACCCGCTTCCTCGTCGCCGCCCCGCTTGCCGTCGCCTTCGCCGCCGCGTTCATCGCCGTCCCGGCCTTCGCCGCGCCGTCGCAGACGATGTGCGACACGACGCCGGCTGCGCTGCGCAGCGCCGCGACGACCGCCCCCGCCGTCGCCCAGCAGCGCGCGTCGATCCTCATCTCGACCGGGGAGCATCTGTGCGCCGACCAGGCGCGCGGCGAGGCGGCCAAGAAGTTCGCCGCCGCCGCCCGCATCCTCGGCGTCGACATGGCGTCGCTCGCCACCGCGCCGGTGGTCACCGCCGGCCAGTAGATCTTCCTGCTTCGACCCAAACTGGCCGCGCCGCCTCTGTGGCGCGGCCTTTTTGCTGGCTGGAGGCTGGCGGCGTCATCGACCAGCAGACCCCGCGCGAAACCCTACTGGTCAAGCACAGTCTTGCGCCCGCCGGTCCAATCGTCGAGACGGACGACATGTCCCTCGTCCTCACCCTCGACGGCCCGCGGGCGACGCTGACCCTCGACCGGCCGGCGAGGCGCAACGCGCTCGACCTCGCGATGTGGGAGGCGCTGCCGGGCCTCGTCGACCGCGCCATGGCCGACCCGGCCGTCCGCCTCCTTGTGGTCACCGGCGCAGCACCCGCGTTCTGCGCCGGGGCCGACATCGGCGAGTTCGCCACCCACGCCGCCGATCCCGAATGGCGGGCACGCAACAATGCGGCGATCCGCCTGACCCAGACCACGCTCGCCCGCGCGCCGAAGCCGGTGCTGGCGGCGATCGACGGCGACGCGATCGGCGGCGGCCTCGGCATCGCGCTGGCGTGCGACGTGCGGCTGGCGACGGCACGGTCGCGCTTCGGCCTGACGCCGGCCAAGCTCGGGCTGGTCTATCCGCTCCACGACACGAAGCTGCTGGTCGATGCGGTCGGCCCGGCGGCGGCCAAGCGGCTGCTGTTCACCGCGCGGATCATCGAGGCGAACGAGGCGGCACGGCTCGGGCTGGTCGACGTGGTCGACGACCTCGCCGCCGCGGTCGACGAGTTTGCGACCAGCGTCGCCAGCCTGTCGGCGACCACGCAGATCGCCGCCAAGGCGATCGTCCGCCGCATCCTCGACGGCGCGACCGACGACGACGCGGCGACCGCCGCCCAGTTCGACGCCGCCTTCGCCAGCGCCGACTTCGCCGCGGGCGTCGCTGCCTTCCACGCCCGCCGCCCGGCGCGTCTCACCTGAGAGCCAGACCCATGCCCTTCGACAAGTCAAGACTGCCGAGCCGCCACGTCACCGTCGGCCCCGAGCGTGCGCCGCACCGGTCTTATTACTACGCTATGGGCTTGACCGCCGAGGACATCGCCAAGCCGTTCGTCGGCGTCGTCTCGGCCGGCAACGACTCGGCTCCGTGCAACACGACGCTCGACGCCCAGGCGGACGCGGCGCGGGCCGGGGTGATCGCGGCGGGAGGAACTCCCCGGCGGTTCAACACGATCACCGTGACCGACGGCATCGCGATGGGCCACCAGGGGATGAAGTCGAGCCTCGTCAGCCGCGAGGTGATCGCCGACTCGGTCGAGCTCAGCATGCGCGGCCACAGCTACGACGCGCTGCTCGCGTTTGCCGGCTGCGACAAGTCGCTGCCCGGCATGATGATGGCAATGCTGCGACTGAACGTCCCGGCGGTATTCGTCTACGGTGGGTCGATCCTGCCGGGGCGGTTCGAAGGGCGCGACGTCACCGTCGTCGACGTGTTCGAGGCGGTCGGGCAATTCGCTGCGGGGGCCTGCCCGCTGGCCAAGTTGACCGCGCTCGAGAAGGTCGCCTGCCCCGGCCACGGCGCGTGCGGCGGGCAGTTCACCGCCAACACCATGGCGTGCGTCGCCGAGGCCATCGGGCTCTCATTGCCCAACTCGAACATGATGCCGGCCCCGTACGAGGGCCGCGCCGGGCTGGCCGTCGCGGCGGGCGAGGCGGTCATGCACTGTCTCGAACGGAACCTCAGGCCGCGCGACATCTGCACGCGCCAAGCCTTTGAAAACGCGGCGACCGTCGTCGCGGCGACCGGCGGCTCGACCAACGCTGCGCTCCACCTGCCGGCGATGGCCAACGAGGCCGGCATCGACTTCACCCTGTTCGACGTCGCCGAGATCTTCAAACGCACGCCCTACATCACCGACCTCAAGCCCGGCGGCCGCTATGTCGCGCGCGACCTGTACGACGCCGGCGGCATCTACATGGTGATGAAGACGCTGATGGACGGCGGCTACCTGCACGGCGACTGCCTGACGGTGACCGGTAAGACGCTCGCCGAGAACCTTGCGCTCGTGACGTGGAACCCCGATCAGGATGTCATCCGCCCGGTGTCGAACCCGATCAGCCCGACCGGCGGCGTCGTCGGCCTGCGGGGCTCGCTTGCGCCCGACGGGGCGATCGTCAAGGTGGCGGGGATGGAACGCCTGAAGTTCAGCGGCCCGGCGCGGGTGTTCGATTGCGAGGAGGACTGCTTCGCCGCGGTTCAGGCGCGCGCCTTCGAACCCGGCGACGTCCTCGTCATCCGCTACGAGGGGCCGAAGGGCGGTCCAGGGATGCGCGAGATGCTGTCCACGACGGCGGCGCTCTACGGCCAGCAGATGGGCGGGGAAGTCGCGCTCATCACCGATGGGCGCTTCTCAGGCGGCACGCGCGGTTTCTGCATCGGCCATGTCGGGCCGGAAGCGGCCGACGGTGGCCCGATCGCACTGGTCGCAAACGGCGACGTCATCACGATCGACGCCGACGCAGGAACGATCGACCTCGACGTCACCGCGGACGAACTGGCCCGGCGGCGCGCGGCCTGGATCGCGCCGGTCAACGCCTATGGCTCGGGCGCGCTGTGGCGCTACGCCCGCACCGTCGGCCCCGCATCGCGCGGCGCCGTGACCCACCCGGGCGCGTCGGCCGAGCGCCATGTCTTCGCCGACCTCTGACGCGGTAGTCATCCGGCCGGCGCGCGCCGCCGACCGGCCAGCGATCTGGGCGGCGCTCGAACCGACGGTCCGTGCCGGGGAGACGCTGGCCCTGCCGCGCGACATGGGCGAGGCGGCGGCGCTCGCCTGTTGGCACGGCGCGGGCCACGCCGTGTTCGTCGCCGAAGCGGCAGGGAGGGTCGTCGGCAGCTACTACCTGCGCGCCAACCAGCCGGGCGGCGGCGATCATGTCGCCAACGCCGGCTATGTCGTCCTGCCCGCGGCGCGGGGGCAGGGGATGGCGCGCGCGATGGGGAAGCACTCGCTCGCCGCGGCGGCCACTCGCGGCTTCCGCGCCATGCAGTTCAACATCGTGGTGAGCACGAACACGGCGGCCGTCGCGCTGTGGCGCAGCCTCGGCTTCGCCGTCGTCGGTACGCTGCCCGGAGCGTTTCGTCATCCGGTCGCCGGCGAGATCGACGCCCTCGTACTGTTCCGCCGTCTGCCGTGAGCGGTCAGCGCGGCGGCGTAGCCGTCGATGGCGGCGGCGCAGGCGGCGCGACGATCGCACCCTGCGGCACGGGACGGACGCGGTCGAGGATCGGTTCGCCGTTGGCGTCGCGGGGTACGTCGCCACGCGTCGCGCCGCGCAGGACGATCTTCGAGTCGGTCAGCGGCGCGCGGGTGCACCCCCCGACGGCAAGCACGACAACGACGACGAGAAGACGGTAGGTCATCGGCCGACCTCATACTACACGATGGCGCGATGGCAACTCGCCCGACCCCGCCGTCATCGTCGCGGCCAGCCCGGCCCCGGCTGGTCCTGCCGCCGCTGCTCGACGTCGCGGCGACCCGCGCTGCCGAGGCGGCGACCGGCGTGTCCCCGCTCGACCTGATGGAGCGCGCCGGCAGCCTCGCAGCGCGGGCGATCCTCGCCTTCGCCGCGCCACGCTCGGCCGTCGTCGCCTGCGGCACCGGCAACAATGGAGGCGATGGCTATGTCGTCGCACGCTACCTCGCCGCCGCCGGAGTCGCGATGGTCGTCGCCGCGACGGGCGAACCCCGCACCGCGGCAGCGGCAGCGATGCGGGCGCGGTGGACCGGCGCAGTGGTTCCGCTGGCCGAGGCGATGTCGGCCGCGGTGCTGGTCGACGCCGTTCTCGGCCTCGGCCGGTCGCGCCCGCTCGACCCCGACGTCGTCGTTGACCTCGCCCGGCTGGCGGCGGGAGCGCGCGTCGTCGCGCTCGACCTGCCGAGCGGCCTCGACGCCGACGACGGGACGGGCGACGTCCTGACGGCCGACCTCACGGTCGCGTTCGGCGCTATGAAGCCCGCACACCTGCTCGCCGCCGGCCGTTGCGGGCGCGTCGTCGTCGCCGACCTCGCCCTCGACGTGTCCGCCGCCCGGCTGTTCGCCACTGCTGCGCCACCGCGCCTGACGCCGGCCGCCGACGCGCACAAGTACTCGCGCGGGGCGGTGCTCGTCCTCGGCG
>CAHJWP010000097.1 GCA_903642255.1 Sphingomonadaceae bacterium
GGCGGCGTTCGTCGGCGTCGTTGCACGGACCCGGCGGCTGCGGCCGCCGTTGCGGGGGCCGCCGGCGCGCGTCGCCGCCTGAGCCGTTCCCCCGTTTACCGGTGCCGCGCGCGTCGCGTCGCCCTGTCGAAAGCCTTGCCCATGTCCGCACCCCTTCGCGGCCTCGCCGCGCTGTGCCTCCTCGCCCCTGTCCCCGCCCTCGCCTGTTCGAGCTGCGGCTGTTCGCTGACCTCCGACTGGCTGAGCCAGGGGCTGGTCTCGGTCCCCGGCACGGTCCTGTCGTTCCGGTACGACGACGTTCCCCAGACGCGGCTGCAGGACGGCCGCGTCGGCGTCGACCGGTCGGCGATCGCCCTGCCGACCGACCGCGAGATCGAACGCTACACCTACAACCATTATTTCACCGCGACGCTCGACCATCAGTTCAACGGCATCTGGGGCGTCGACCTGCAGGTCCCGGCGATCTACCGGCCGCATGTCACGACGTCGCCCGGCGACACCGATTTCAGTTCGTCGACCACCGGGGGCCTCGGCGACATCCGGGTCAGCGCGCGCTGGCAGGGCTTCGGTGGCCCCGGCATCACCGGGCTGCAGTTCGGCCTCAAGCTGCCGACCGGCAGCTTCCACGAGCATTTCCTCGGCGGCCCCTCGCTTGGGCAGGAAACCGACCGCGGGCTGCAGCCGGGCACCGGTACGGTCGACGCGCTGGTCGGGGCGTATCACTACGGCCGGATCGCGCCGAAGGTCGACGTCATCCTTCAGGCGCTGGCGCAGATCCCGCTCGACAGCCGCGAGGGGTACAAGCCGGCGACGGGGGTCAACGTCTCGGCCGGCTTCCATTACACCGGCTGGGCCGGGATCACGCCGCAGCTCCAGTTCAACGCGCGCGTCGCCAGCAAGGACTCGGGCGTCAACGCCGACCCCGACCATAGCGGCGGCGAGCTGGTCTATGTCGCGCCGGGCGGCATCGTCCGGCTGAGCCCGCGGGCGTCGGCCTTCGCCTATGTCCAGGTGCCGGTGTACCAGCGGGTGATCGGGTTCCAGCTGGTGCCGACGTATACGGCCTCGTTCGGGATCAATTACCGGCTCTAGACCGCCGGATAGCGCAGCCGCCCCAGCAGCTGCGCTACGTCGGGCAGCCGCCCGGTCAGCCCCGTCGCCCGCCCCTTCGCCGTCTCGAACGCCATGATCCCGGCGATGCGGCGGTCGAGGAACGCCCATGTATCGGCGCGCCCGTCGCTGTCGTCGCCGAGCCAGTAGAGGAGCGTCGCGGCATAGACCGTGCCGAGCGTCGCGCGCTTGGTATAATGGTTGAAGTCGGTCGCCGTATCGCCGCACGCCCGCCAGATCGCATCGGCGGTCGACCACGTCGTCCGGGCGCTGACCGCGGGGTGGAGCGCGAAGACCGTCACCGTCCGCCGTACCGTCTCGCGCTCGCCCTCGGCCTGTTCGAGGCGGAGGCGGACGGCGCGGGTGATGCGGTCGCGGATCTTCATCGGCGGTGCCCCGGCCAGCGCCGCCGCCATCCGGTCGTTAGCCAGCGCGGTATACGCCACCGCCATCTCGATCGCCCCGCCGGGAAAGACCAATGCCGCAACGTCGGGGTCGATGCCGGCGTCGGCCGCCCCGGCCGCGACGCTCAGCCCGCTCCACCCGTCGAACGCGACGTGGGGGATCATCGCCGCAACCAGCCGCGGGCGGAGTTCGTCGAGCGTTTCGTCGGGGGCCGCGTCGGTCATCCCGTGGTCATAGCGCAGCCGGTGCGGGCGGGCCAGCGTAGCGGTGCCGCAGCGCTAGGCGTCCGGCGTCCGGCGGCCAAGCGCCAGCGCGTCTTCGGCGTCGAGCAGCGCGGCACAGCGGTCGTAGACCGCCGACAGATCCATCAGCGTCCGGTACGTCTGTGAATCGCCCGAGCCAATCGCCAGCGCGACGCATTTGCGCGCGAGATCGCGGGCGACCTGCGCCGGCGTCGCATGCTCGATCGCCTGCTCCGGCGCCGCAGGGGTGTCACTGCTCACGACGAAGGATCCGTCCGCGTCGTGAACTCCTGACGTGCGAGATGCCTGCTGACCTCGAGCATGCCGTCGACCCGGGCTTCGAGCATAACCCGTTCGCGGCGGAGTTCGGCGAGCTTCGCCTCATAGTCGGCTTCGCGCTCGCGGATGGCGAGAAGCTGGGCACTCTGCTGGTCGATCAGCGTGGCGATCTGTTCCGCATAGCTCGGCTTCGACACATCCAGCGTTCCCTCGAGACCCTTGGCGATCTCGTCGTAATCGTCCGCCAGGTTCAGGGCGTCGATGCGGGCTGGCCCGCTGACGCTGCTGACCAGCTCCCGGATCTTGCGTGCGCGGGACCGGTATTCACCAGCGTGGGACATGAGCCGACCTCGTCGTGCGCAACAATACAGACACCCTAACAGAGGGTTAATAGAGCCGGGATTGCGTGATGCAACCGTTTTGCTGCGAGGAACGCGATAAACGGTGCGATGCGCAGGCCGGGGCCCAGCGACATCAGCGCCGCTGGCGCTCCGCGACGTGCGTCCCTACCTCGGCACGATGGATGAGGCGAACACGCTTGGTGGCCGGCTGGTGCGCTATGCCCGGGTCGGCGGCACGGGGATCGGGCTTGCGGCGCGCTTCGCCGGCGCGCGGCTGACCGGCGGCAGTGATGCGGCGACGACTGCGGGCCAGCTGCGGGTCGCGCTCGGCGGGCTCAAGGGCCCGGTGATGAAGATCGCGCAGATCCTGTCGACGATCCCCGGCGCGGTGCCGGAGGAATTCGCCGCCGAACTCGGCCAGTTGCAGGCCGACGCGCCGGCAATGGGCTGGCCGTTCGTCCGCCGCCGGATGAAGGCCGAACTCGGCCCCGACTGGGAGGCGCGCTACGCCTCGTTCGAGCACGAGGCGGCCGCCGCCGCGTCGCTCGGCCAAGTTCACCGCGCCGTGGCGCACGACGGCCGGGCGCTCGCCGCCAAGCTGCAATATCCCGACATGGCGAGCGCGGTCGAGGCCGACCTCGGGCAGCTCGACGTGCTGTTCGGCGTCTACCGTCAGTTCGACAAGTCGATCGATACCGGCCTGATCCGCGGCGAACTCGCCGACCGGCTGCGCGAGGAACTCGACTACGAACGCGAGGCGAAGCATCTTGCGCTGTACCGCGAGATGCTGGCCGGCCAGCCAGCAGTCCATCTGCCCGAGGTACTGCCCGAGCTGTCGACGCGCCGCCTGCTGACGATGACGTGGCTGCCGGGCCGGCCGCTGCTGTCGTTCAAGGAGGCGTCGCTCGACGACCGCAACCGCATCGCCGAGACGCTGTTCCGCGCATGGTACTGGCCGCTGCATCATTATGGCGTGATCCACGGCGATCCGCATCTCGGCAATTATGCGGTCAGGGACGACCTGAGCCTCAACCTGCTCGACTTCGGCTGCATCCGGGTGTTCCCGCCACGCTTCATCGGCGGCGTCGTCGACCTGTTCCGCGCGATCGAGACGAACGACAAGGCGCTGGCGGTCGACGCGTTCGAGCGCTGGGGGTTCACCGGCCTGTCGGGCGAGATCATCGACACGCTGCTGATCTGGGCGACCTTCCTCTACGGCCCGCTGCTCGACGACCGCGTCCGGCCGATCGACGACAAGGGCCGGCCGGCGGATTACGGCCGCGAGACGGCAGCGAAGGTCCATCGCCGGCTAAAGGAACTCGGCACCGTCACCGTGCCGTCGGAATTCGTCTTCATGGACCGCGCCGCAATCGGGCTCGGCGGCGTCTTCATGCACCTCAAGGCCGAGCTCAACTGGCGGCGGCTGTTCGGCGAGATGATCGAGGGGTTCACGGTCGACGGACTTGCGGCGCGGCAGAGTGAAGCACTGGCCCGCGCCGGGCTCGCCGCGCCGGCGTCGCCGACCCTGATCGCCTGAACCCTTTCCTCGCGCGAGCGCGCTGCTATGAAGGCGGCGCGACCCTGTGCGAGGAGCCGAAATCATGGCCGACGACCCCGACGCCGCGACGCCCGTGGCCAACATGCCCAACGTCAAATTCTATGGCAGCTTCATCGGCGTGCTGAAGGGGGCGGTCGTGGCGCTTGCCTTGTTGCTCATCGCGATGGCACTGTTCCTCGTCCGCTAGAGACGGGCTGGGGGGAAAGATGATGCGGATCGCCGTATTGCGCGAGACGGCCGACGCCGAGCGGCGCGTTGCCGCGACCCCGGAAACCGTCAAGAAGCTGATCGCGCTGGGTGCGACCGTCGCCGTCGAGGACGGCGCGGGCGACGGTGCCAACATCGCCGACAGCGCCTTCGCCGAGGCGGGCGCGAGTGTAGCGGGACGCGAGGCGACGATTGCCGGCAGCGGCCTGATCCTCGGCGTCCAGGGGCCCGACATGTCCGGCCTGCCCGGCGTCAAGTCCGGCGCGATGCTCGTCGCCATCCTGTCGCCGTTCGGCCGGCGCGAGGCGGTCAACACGTACGCCGCGAGCGGCCTGACGACGATGGCGATGGAGCTGATGCCGCGGATCACGCGCGCGCAGTCAATGGACGTGCTGTCGTCGCAGTCGAACCTGTCGGGCTACAAGGCGGTGATCGACGCCGCCGAAGCCTATGGCCGCGCCTTCCCGATGATGATGACGGCCGCCGGCACGATCAGCGCGGCGCGGGTCTTCGTCATGGGCGTCGGCGTCGCCGGGCTGCAGGCGATCGCCACGGCACGGCGGCTCGGCGCATTGGTCGGCGCGACCGACGTGCGGGCGGCGACCAAGGAGCAGATCGAGAGCCTCGGCGCGAAGGCGATCTTCGTCGAGGCGGTCAAGGGCATCGAGGGCGAAGGCAGCGGCGGCTATGCCACGGAAATGTCCGACGAATACAAGGCGGCGCAGGCGGCGCTCGTGTCGAGCCACATCGCCAAGCAGGACATCGTCATCACCACCGCGCTGATCCCCGGCCGCCCTGCCCCGCGGCTGGTGAGCGACGCGCAGATCGCGACGATGCGCGCCGGCAGCGTCATCGTCGACCTCGCCGTCGAGAGCGGTGGCAACGTCGAGGGCTCGGTTCCCGGCGAGAGCCCGGTGGTCCACGGCGTGACGATCATCGGCCACCGCAACGTGCCGAGCCGCATGGCCGCCGACGCCAGCGCGCTCTATGCCCGCAATCTGTACAACTTCATCGCCGCATTCTGGGACAAGGACGCCGGCGGGCTGAAGTTTCCGGAGGACGACGAGATCGTCAAAGGCGTGACGCTGACGCGGGGCGGGGCGGTGGTGCATGAGCGGCTGGTGGCCTGAGTGTGGCCCGGGGCGACAAGCTGCTCGAGTCGATGCGCGTCAACCCGCGCGACTGGCGCATCAACGACGTTGCTCGGGTGTGCGCGATGTTCGGCATCGGTTGCACCCCGCCGCGCGACGGCTCACATTACAAAATTAAACACGATGACATGGCGTCGATCCTGACCATTCCGGCGCACCGGCCCATCAAGCCGGTCTATATCCGCGAGCTTGTTCGGTTCATCGACGCAATCGGAAAGGGTGAAGGATGAGGCCACAGGACTACGAGGTCGACATCAGTCCGCTATCGCCGGCCGACGGCGGCGGCTTCACCGGCGTCGCGCCCGAACTGCCCGGCTGCCGGTCCGACGGGGCGACGCCCGAGGAAGCGCTCGCCAACACTTACGATGCGATCGCCTGCTGGCTGGAGGCCGCCGCGGAGCTTGACCGGCCGGTCCCTCAGCCGCGCCTCGTCGCCGCCTGAGGAGCATGTCATGGAACACCTGATCCCCCAGCTGTCGATCTTCGTCCTCGCCTGCTTCGTCGGCTATTACGTCGTGTGGAGCGTGACGCCGGCGCTCCACACGCCGCTGATGGCGGTGACCAACGCCATCTCGAGCGTCATCATTGTCGGCGCGCTGGTCGCCGCCAGTGCTGCGACCGGCGGGTCGGAGGTGTCGAAATGGCTCGGCCTCGGTGCGGTGGTGCTGGCGAGCGTCAATATCTTCGGCGGCTTCGCCGTGACGCAGCGGATGCTCGGCATGTACAAGAAGAAGGAGCGCAAGGCTCCGGCGGAAGCGAAGTGAACGAGCTTTGGGGGCGGACGATATGACCGAAGTTATCGCGACGACCCCCGCATGGGTCGCGCTCGCCTATCTCGTCGCCGGCGTGCTGTTCATCCTCGCGCTCCGCGGCCTGTCGAGCCCCGAGACGAGCCAGCAGGGCAACCGCTTCGGCATGATCGGCATGCTGATCGCCGTCGGCACGACCTTGATCGTCCACGGCGTCGGGCTGCCGCTGATCGTCGCCGCGGTCGTCATCGGCGGCGGAATCGGCTTCGTCATCGCCCGGCGGATCGCGATGACGGCGATGCCGCAATTGGTTGCCGGCTTCCACAGCCTCGTCGGGCTGGCGGCGGTGCTAGTGGCTATCGCCGCCTACCTCAACCCGGCGGCGTTCGGCATCCTCAGCGCCGACGGCAGCGACATCGCGACGTCGAGCAAGATCGAGATGGGCCTCGGCGTCGCGATCGGCGCTATCACCTTTTCCGGCTCGATCATCGCCTTCCTCAAGCTTAACGGCAACATGGGCGGCGCGCCGATCCTGCTGCCGGCGCGGCATTACCTCAATATCGCGCTGCTGGCGGCGGTGCTGATCCTCGTCGGCGTCTTCGGGCTGCACACGCCGCTGCTGTTCGCGATCATCGTCGTCGCGGCGCTGGCGCTCGGTTTTCTGCTGATCATCCCGATCGGCGGGGCGGACATGCCGGTCGTCGTGTCGATGCTCAATTCCTATTCGGGCTGGGCGGCGGCGGCGATGGGCTTCACGCTGCAGAACACGGCGATGATCGTCACCGGCGCGCTGGTCGGGTCGTCGGGGGCGATCCTCAGCTACATCATGTGCACCGCGATGAACCGCAGCTTCATCAGCGTCATCGCCGGCGGTTTCGGTGGTGACGCGGCCGGCCCGGCGGGTGCGGCGGGCGAGGCCAAGCCGTACAAGCGCGGCAGCGCCGAGGATGCCGCTTTCGTGATGAAGAACGCCGAGAGCGTCATCATCGTCCCCGGCTACGGCATGGCGGTCAGCCAGGCGCAGCACGCGCTGCGCGAGATGGGCGACCTGCTGCGCAAGGAGGGGGTCAGCGTCAAATACGCGATCCACCCGGTCGCCGGGCGGATGCCGGGGCACATGAACGTCCTGCTCGCCGAGGCCAACGTGCCATACGACGAGGTGTTCGAGTTGGAGGACATCAACGGCGAGTTCGCCCAGGCCGACGTCGCCTTCGTCATCGGCGCCAACGACGTGACCAACCCTCTCGCCAAAACCGACAAGTCGTCGCCGATCTACGGCATGCCGGTGCTCGACGTCGAAAAGGCGAAGACCGTCCTGTTCGTCAAGCGCAGCATGGGCGGCGCGGGTTATGCCGGGGTCGACAATCCGGTGTTCTACATGGACAACACCATGATGCTGCTGGCCGACGCCAAGAAGATGGTCGAGGCGATCAACAAGGATCTCGGCTGATGAAGCTCCGCGCCGCCGCCTGCCTGCTCGTCGCCGGATGCGCCCATCACAGCGGCAGCATGACGATGGGCAGGACCCACGACGCGCCGCCGGCGATCACCGCGACGACGCAGCTGCTCGGCCCCAACGGCGAGCTGCGCGGCACGGCGACGCTGACGCAGGGAGCCGCCGGCACGACGGTGCGGGCGCGCGTCGAGGGGCTGGCGCCGGGCACCTACGCGATCCACCTGCACGGCGTCGGCAAGTGCGAGGGACCGAAGTTCACGTCGGCCGGCGGGCACTTCAACCCGACGATGACGCAGCACGGCAAGGACAATCCGCTCGGGCCGCACCTCGGCGACCTGCCGAACATCGTCGTCGATCCGGGTGGCGCGGGAACGCTCGACTTCACCGTCGCCGGGCTGATGCT
>CAHJWP010000098.1 GCA_903642255.1 Sphingomonadaceae bacterium
CCGACGCGCAGCACGCGGCCGTCGGGCAAGGTCAGCCGCCCCGAGCCCTGGATTTCGAGGAAGAAGGCGGCGTAGGGGTCGGCCGCCCACGCCAGCTCGAGCCCGCGGCCCGCGAGCGCGCCGTCGTCGATCTCGCCGCGGTCGTAATAGGGCACGAAGCGGCTCCCCGCGATCCGGCCGCGGATGTGCTTGCCGGTCAGCGCAGCGTCGAACGTGCCGAGGTCGAGGTCGATGAGGTCGGGCGGCCGGCGGTAGAGCGGCACCGCGTAGCCCGGCGCGCGGGTCGGCGAGGCGGCGAGGTCGGGCTCGTAATAGCCGGTGTCGAGGCCGCGCCCGTCGCCGATCTGTACCGCGACGAAGGCGGAGGCGAAGAAGGTGTGGGCGTCGGTCGCGGTCGTCGCGGCGGTGCACGGCGCGGCCCAGTCGCCGGGCTGGGTCAGCCCGCTGGCATCGGTGCGCTTGAGCAGCGCCGGACACGATGCGCGGAAGGCGGCCAGCGCAGCGGTCGGGTCGGTCGTGGCATAGTCGCTGCGGCCGGCAAGCGGTGCCGCCGACCTGACGGTGGCGACCGCGGACGCCTTGGCCGCGGGCCCCGGCGGCGGCGTGACCGTTGCGCCCGGCGGGGGTAAGGGAACGGCGGCCGGATGCGGGGCGCAGCCGACAAGCGCCGCAACCACCGCGCCGATGGTCAGCGCGGCACGGAAACGACTCGTAACGGGCGGCCGCGAGCCCGGCCCCGCCTTCACTCGTGTTCGTCGGTCGCAATCAGCAGCCACGCCGGGTCGTGCGCGCCGATATGGCGGCTGAAGGTCCACACGTCGTGGCCGGGAGCGGGAGCGTCTCCCGTAGCGATCGTCGCGTCGAAGCGGACGGTGACCTCGGCCATCTGGCCGACCATGCGCGCCGCGGTGATCGTCGCGGCGTCGACCGACACCAGCCGGTGCGGCAGCGCCGTGTCGCGCTGGTGGATCGCGACGCGGAAATGGTCGAGCACCTCGTCGGATACCAGCCCGCTCATCGCCGCCGCGTCGCCGGCCCAGAAGGCGTCGAGGATCAGGCGGTACGCCGCCTGCGCGCCCGTCAGGAACTTCGCCGGGTCGAAGCCGGCGTCGGCGTCGGCGATCGCCTGGAGCGCCGGGGCGAGATCGGCCGGGGTGCCGGCGGGAACGACGACGGCGCGACGCACCGGCGGGTCGAGCCGGGCCACGCCGCCGCGGACGATCTGCGGCGTGCCGGCGCGGACGGGCGCATCGATCGCCTTCTCGCTGCCGGTCCGCTTGCCGAGCACGCTGACCAGACGCAGGCCGATGAATCCGGCGAGCATCGCCAGCAGCACGATTTCGATCCAGGTTCCGCTGTCGGACATATCGTTCGCCTCGGGGCTGATACGCGTGACCATAGCGAAGCCGGCCGCGCTGGTCTATTGTGACATAGGGATACGCGCGGACGACGCAATAGTGCCGCGGTGCCGCGCCCGATGGTCGCCGCGGAGCGCTTGCCTGTCGCGGTGGTGCCTGCTAGCGGCCACGCTTCCACCCGTCGCGAAACGAGAGAGATCATGGCCGATGACATCGGCGGCCTGCCGGCCGACGCCCCTGCCGACGCGAACGGCCTCGACCCCGCCGCGGGGCAGCCGCAGGTCAGCATCCTGACGCAGTACGTGAAGGACCTGTCGTTCGAGAACCCGAACGCGCCGGCGTCGCTGCAGATGGCCGAGGCACCGCGGATCGAGATCAACGTCAACGTCAACGCCCGGCGCAGCGGCGACGACCTGTACGAGGTCGAGCTGAAGATCGAGGCGAGGGCGACGACCGGCGAGACGACGGCGTTCGTCGTCGACCTGCTGTACGGTGGCCTGTTCGCGCTGCGCAACCTGCCGGAGGAGGCGCTCGAGCCGTTCCTCGTCGTCGAAGCGCCGCGCATCCTGTTCCCCTTCGCCCGGCGCATCGTCGCCGACGCGACGCGCGACGGCGGCTTCCCCCCGCTGCTCCTCGAGCCGATCGACTTCGGCTCGCTGTACATGGCGCAGCAGGCGGGGCAGGGCGGGATCGGCGGCCAGGTTGCCGGCAACGCTTAGCCGCTGGCGCGGCCGCAGACAGCGAAGCGAACGCGTTTGCTAGCAGTCTGCGGACTCGCGCCGAGCCGGATGGCGGGGCGGCGGGGTAGCCCCGCCGATCCCGGCCGACGGCGCGGCTTTGCCGCGACGCCGCGAGCGATTGGCTAGATGGCTTCACTCGTCCGCGCCACCGGGACGATCGGCGGGCTGACGCTGGTCAGTCGCATCCTCGGCCTTGCCCGGGACGTGCTTTTCGCGCGCTACGTCGGGGCTGGATCGGCTTCGGACTGTTTCCAGATCGCCTTCCGCCTGCCCAACCTGTTCCGCGCGCTGTTCGCCGAAGGGGCGTTCTCGGCGGCCTTCGTGCCGATGTTCAGCCGGACGCTGGGACCCGGGCATTTCGGTCATGGCGGCTCCGCCGCCGGGGCCGACCTCGCCGCTGGGCGCGCCTTCGCCGAGGACGTGCTCGCCGTGCTGCTGCCGGTGCTGGTGCTGTTCACCGTCGTCATGGTCGTGCTTGCCGGACCGGTGGTGTGGGCGATGACCGGCGGCTTTCCCGACGCGTCGCCGGAGAAATACCGGCTGGCGGTCGAGTTCACGCGGATCACCTTCCCCTATCTGCTGCTCATCAGCCTCGTCTCGCTGCTCGGTGGCATCCTCAATTCGATCGGGCGCTTCTGGGTCAACGCCGCCGCCCCGGTGCTGCTCAACGTCGCGCTGATCGCCGGGCTCGTGCTGTTCCATGGCAGTACGCCGGTCGCCAGCGCGCGGGTCCAGTCCGCCGCGGTGACGGTGGCGGGCGTCCTGCAGTTCGTCTGGCTGATGTGGGCGTGCCATCGCGCGCGGATCGACCTGCGGCTGCGGCTCCCCCGGCTAACCCCGCAGGTCCGCGACCTGATGCGGCGGATCGGCCCGGCGGCGCTCGGCGCGGGAGCGGTGCAGATCAACCTCGTCATCTCGACCGCACTCGCCGCGCGGTTTCTCGGGCAGGGCGCGATCAGCTATCTGTACTACGCCGACCGCCTCAACCAGCTGCCGCTCGGGCTGGTCGGCATCGGCATCGGCACGGTCCTGCTGCCGACGCTGTCGCGGCAGCTGGCGGGCAAGCTCGACGCGGCGGCGATGCACACCCAGAACCGGGCGATCGAACTCGTCCTGCTGCTGACCCTGCCGGCGGCGGCGGCGCTGGTGGTCAGCGCACTGCCGATCGTCCGCACGCTGTTCGAGCACGGCCGCTTCACCGAGACCAATTCGGTCGCGACGGCGGCGGCGCTCAGCGCCTTCTCGCTCGGTCTGCCGGCCTATGTCCTGATCAAGGTGCTCACCCCCGGCTTCTATGCGCGGAGCGACACCAAGACGCCGGTGCGGATCGCCGTCGCGTCGATGCTGGTCAACCTCGTCGGCAACCTCGTCCTGATCTGGCCGCTCGGCTTCGTCGGCATCGCCCTGTCGACCGCGGCGGCGGCGTGGGTCAACGCCGGGGCGCTCTACTGGACGCTGCGCCGCCGCGGGCATTTCGCCCTCGACCACCGGCTGCGGCGCAACGCGTGGCGGCTGGTCGCGGCGAGCGCGGTCATGGCGGCCGTCCTCATCGCCGCCGACCGGCTGATCGCGCCGTACATGGGGGCGAGCCTGCTCGCCCGCGGCGTCGCGCTGGCGCTGTTGATCGCGGCGGGCGGCGTGGCCTATGTCGCGGCGGCGTATCTGTTGCGCGCCTTCACCTTCGCCGACCTCAAGGGTCAGCTTCGCAGGTCCCCGAAATGAACCGCGTCTTCTCCGGCATCCAGCCGACCGGCAACCTCCACCTCGGCAACTATCTCGGCGCGATCCGCAACTGGGTGGCGATGCAGGCCGAGTATGAGTGCATCTACTGCATCGTCGATCTCCACGCGATCACGATGCCGCACGATCCCGCTGGCCTCGCGCAGGCGACGCGCGACATGGCGGCGGGCATCCTCGCCGCCGGGGTCGATCCGGCACGAACCATCCTGTTCCACCAGAGCGCGGTGACGGCGCACGCCGAGCTCGCGTGGACGCTGATGAGCATCGCGCGGACCGGCTGGCTCGACCGGATGATCCAGTTCAAGGAAAAGCGCGGGCGTGACGCCGAGGGGCCGAGCGTCGGGCTGTACACCTATCCCGTGCTGCAGGCCGCCGACATCCTCGCCTATCGCGCGACGCACGTGCCGGTGGGGGAGGACCAGAAGCAGCACCTCGAACTCGCCCGCGACATCGCCGTCCGGTTCAACGGGCTGTACGGCGAAGGGCTGTTGACGCCACCGCTGCCCGTGATCGGCGCGGAAGCGGCGCGGATCATGTCGCTCCGCGACGGCACCGCCAAGATGTCGAAGTCGGACCCCAGCGAGGCGAGCCGCATCGACCTGACCGATACCGCCGACGCGATCGCGGCCAAGGTCAAGCGGGCGAAGTCCGACGCCGACGTCCTGCCCGACTCGGCCGCCGGGCTCGCCGACCGGCCCGAGGCGAAGAACCTCGTCGGCATCTATGCCGCGCTCGCCGGTACGTCGGTCGATGCGGTGCTGGCCGAATGGGGCGGCCGGGGGTTCGGCGCGTTCAAGCCGGCGCTTGCCGAGGTAACCGTCGCCGCGCTCGCGCCGATCAACGCGGAATACGTCCGGCTGCGAGCCGATCCGGGCCACCTCGACGCGGTGCTGCGCGGCGGCGCGGCGCGGGCGGGCGCGATCGCCGCACCGCTGCTGCGCGAGGTGTACAATGCGGTGGGGTTCTTGCGCTAGACGCCGACCATCCCAATCTGCGACGGTACGGTTGCGACGAGTGACCGGAACCCGCTGACGCGTAAACGGGTTCACGCCTTGTTCACCCGTCGGCGACTACGGGCGATCATCATCTGTCCGAGGGGATTCTCGATGCGTTTTTCAGCCCTTGCCCCGCTTGTCGTCCTGACGCTGACCGCGGCCTGCGCGACGCCGTTCGAGGCGCGCGTCGCGCGCTTCCAGTCGCTGCCCGCGCCCGGCGGCCAGACGTTCACCATCCAGTCGCACGATCCGCACAAGGCGGGCGGGCTCGAGTTCGCGACCTATGCCAATCTCGTCACGCAGCGCCTCGTCGCGGTCGGCTTCCGCCCCGCGCCCGATCCGCGGTCGGCGACGCTCGTCGTCAACTTCGACTATGCCGTGACCAACCCGCGCGAGCGGGTCGAGACGACCCCCGGCTTCGGCTACGGCGGCTTCGGGCCGTACGGCGGGTTCGGCGGGATCGGCTACCGCGGCGGTTATGGCCGCGGCTTCGGCTACGGCGGCTTCGGTTATGGCGGGTTCGGCTACGGCGGCTACGGCGGCTACGGCTACGGTTTCGGCGGCTACCCCGAGACCTACTCGTACACCATCTACAACAGCCACGTCGACCTGCGGATCAACCGCGCCGCCGACAACGTCAGCGTCTTCGAGGGCCGCGCCGAGACCGTGGCGACAACCAACGACCTGACCAAGCTGGTCCCCAACCTGATCACCGCGATCTTCACCAACTTCCCCGGCAACTCGGGCCAGACGATCCGGGTGCAGGTCGACGCCAAGCATCCGGACGGCACCGCGCGGTCGTAGAAGCACTTTAGCCTGACCTTGCCCGCTCATGCTGAGCCTGTCGAAGCACGCACGAACGGTTCGTCGTGCTTCGACAGGCTCAGCATGAGCGGTTTTGGCAGATTGGAAGGCCCCTTGGTGCTGTCCGTGCTTGGCTCTAGACTGACGGCATGGCCGCCGTCCGCTCCTTCCTCGTCGTCGTCGACGACACGCCCGAGAGCCGCGTCGCGATGCGCTTCGCCGCCCTGCGCGCGGCGCATGTCGAGGGACGCGTCATCCTGCTCCACACGCTGCCGGCGACCGAATTCATGCAATGGGGCGGCGTCCAGGAACTGATCGAGGCCGAGGCCAAGGCCAAGGCCGATGCGCTGCTCGCCGGCGTCGCCGACGAGCTGTTCGCGCTGTCGGGCCAGCGCCCGGGGATGATCGTCCGCGAGGGCGAGGCGACGGCGGCGATCCTCGAGACGGTCGCCGCCGACCCGTCGATCCGCGCGCTGGTCCTCGGGGCCGCCCTCGGCGCCGCGCCGGGGCCGCTGGTCAGTTTCTTCGCCGGCGAGCGGGCCGGGGCGCTGCCGTGCCTCGTGATGATCGTGCCGGGCGGCCTCGACGACGCGCGCCTCGCCGAGCTGAGCTGATCGCGCCACCGGCACGGGGCCGAGCCGACTTGATCTCGCGTGCGCGGCACGCCACATGACGCGCAACCCGAAAGGCGCAGCCATGTTCATCGAGACCGAGCGCACCCCCAACCCGTCAACGCTCAAGTTCCTGCCCGGGCGCACCGTGAGTTCGTCGGGGACGATCGGCTTCACGACGCCCGAGGACGCCGCCGCGTCGCCACTCGCCACCGCGCTGTTCGGCCTCGGCGACGTCGACGGCGTGTTCTTCGGGTCGGACTTCGTCTCGGTCAGCAAGGCCGAAGGGGCGGCCGACTGGGCGAGCCTCAAGACGCAGGTCCTCGGCGTGCTGGTCAACCATTTCAGCAGCGGCGCGCCGTTGCTCGCCGGCGAGGCGGCCGCCGCGCCGGTCATCGCCGACGATCCGGAGGACGCCGACATCGTCGACCAGATCAAGGACCTGCTCGACACCCGCATCCGGCCACAGGTCGCCAACGACGGCGGCGACATCATCTACCGCGGCTTCCATCGCGGCGTCGTCTCGCTGCAGATGCAGGGGGCGTGCTCGGGCTGTCCGTCATCGACCGCGACGCTCAAGGGCGGCATCGAGTCGCTGCTCAAATACTACGTTCCCGAAGTCGTCGAAGTCCGCGCCGTCTGATGCCACCGCTCGACGACGCCGCGCTCGACACGCTGTTCCGTTCGGCGCGGACCTATTACAGCTGGGCCGAGACACCGGTGTCGGACGACGACCTGCGCCGGATCTACGACCTCGCCGTGCTCGGTCCGACGTCGGCCAACGCCTCGCCGGCGCGCTTCGTCTTCTGCCGGACGGTCGCGGCACGGGAGAAGCTCGCCGCCTGCGTCAGCGCGGCGAACGCGCCCAAGGTGCGGGCGGCGCCAGTCACCGTCATCATCGGCATGGACCTCGAATTCCACGAGCAGCTGCCGAAGCTGTTCCCCCACGCCGACGCCCGGTCGTGGTTCGCCGGCAACGACGCGGCGATCCGCGCGACGGCGTTCCGCAATTCGTCGCTGCAGGGGGCCTATCTGATGCTCGCGGCGCGCGCGCTCGGCTTCGACTGCGGGCCGATGTCGGGGTTCGATCCCGCCGCGGTCGACGCGGCGTTCTTCGCTGGAACGCGCGTCGAGACCAACTTCATCTGCTCGATCGGTCATGGCACCGACGAGAAACTGATGGCGCGCCTGCCGCGCCTTGCCTTTGACGAGGCGGCCACCTTAAGCTGATGGAACTCGTCATCGACACCGCGTCGGGCGCGCTGTCGGTCGCGCTGATCGACGGCCCCGACCTGATCGCCGAGCACCATGCGGTGATCGGCCGCGGCCACGCCGAAACCATCGTCGCCGTCGTCGCCGGCCTCGTTGGATCGCGCGGCCCGGCGATCACCGGCATCGTCGTCGACGTCGGCCCCGGCAGCTTCACCGGCGTCCGCATCGGCATCGCCGCGGCGCGCGGGCTCGGGCTCGCGTGGAACGTGCCGGTCGCCGGGGTCGGTTCGCTGGCGCTGGTCGCCGCCGCGGCGTTCGCCGAGGGGTCCGCCAGCGTCGTCGCGGCGATCGCCGATGCCGGGCGGGGCCACGTCTACTGGCAGGTGTTCGATCGGGCCGGGCCGCGCGA
>CAHJWP010000099.1 GCA_903642255.1 Sphingomonadaceae bacterium
CGGGCGCTCGCGACCAGCCCGGTGAAGCGGCGGTAGACGTCGTCGATCGACGCCTGCAGCACCAGCTTGCTGTCCGGCGTCAGTCCGCGCAGCATGTCGGGGTCGCCGGTGTACGGCGTCGACTTGGTCGCGTCGGTCGAGATGCCGAGCCGGTCGAGCGCGCGATTGAACGTCGGGATTACGGCGAACACGCCGATCGACCCGGTGATCGTCGACGGCGCGGCGAACACCTCGGTCGCCGCGGTCGACACCCAGTAGCCGCCCGACGCCGCGACCGGACCCATCGAGGCGATGACCGGCACGCCCTTGTCGCGCGCCTCCGCAAGCGCCTCGCGGATGCGCTCCGACGCGGTGACCGAGCCGCCGGGCGAGTCGATGCGGACGACGAGCGCCTTAATGTCGTCGTTGGTCAGCGCCTTACTGACGAGGCGCGCGATCGTGTCGCCGCCGGCGGTGCCCGCCCCGGCCTCGCCGTCGACGATGTCGCCCGCGACATAGACGATGCCGACCGCCGGGCCGCTGCGGTTGGGCTTGGTCGCGGCGACGTACTTGTCGAGCGTGACGCCGTTAAACGCACCCGGCTGCTTGTCGTCACCCTCGCCGACCAGCCCGGCGATCGTGCGGCCGAAGGCGACGCGCGTGCCGATCGCGTCGACGAGATGGGCGTCCAGGGCCTCACGGGCGAAGTCGCCGTGCGCCGCGGCAATGCGCGCCGGCAGGTTGGCGAAGTCCGCCGTGATATCGACCGCCGGACGGGCGGCGCGGACGTCGTCGACGTAGGTCTTCCACACGCCGTCGACCAGCGCCTGCTCGGCGGCTTTGGCTTCGGGGGAGGCTTCGGTCCGGGTGAACGGCTCGACGAACGACTTGTACTTGCCGACGCGGAAGACGTTGACGTCGACGTCGAGCTTGTCGAGCGCCTTCTTGAAATAGAGGTTGGTGCCCCCCGGCCCGGTCAGCAGGACGCCGCCCATCGGGTTGACCCACGCCTTCGTCGCCTGCGCGGCGAGGTAGTAGCTCGCATCGGTATAGGCGGTGGCATAGGCATAGACCGGCTTGCCGCTCTTGCGGAACGTCTGCAGCGATGCGCCGATCGCCTGGAGGTTGGCCTGACCCGCGCCGATGAACGTGTCGAGCTGGAGGACGATCAGCTTGATCCGGCCGTCGGTGCGGGCGGTGTCGATCGCCCGGATGACGTCGCGCACCTCGATCTCGCTGCCGCTGTTCGGTGTGCCGGCGACTGCGCCGAACGGCGACCGCTCGCTTGCCTGGTCGACGACGGGACCATCGAGGTCGAGGACCAGCGCCGATCCGCCGGGCACGCGCCCGGCCCCGCGGGTATGCAGCGCCGCCCACAGCCCAACGAAGAAGACGAGCAGCAGGGCGAGGACGAGCGCATCCTTGACGCCGACGAGGAAGCGCCACGCGCCACGAACGACTCTCATGCCATGTACGCTTTCGACGGAGACTGCGGCTCAGCTATAACGGGACGCGCCGCAGCGACAAGCCGCTGTCCTACAGGAGCCCACAGCCGACATACCATGCCGCGGATCGCCACCGGCCGGCCGGCGCGGTCTTTCTCATCACCAGATCTTCCGTTGGCTGCCACGCCATAAAGTGCATTTCCGCTGCACGCACAGAGCGTCAAGCAGCGACGAATGCGAAGTTACACGCCGCGTCGGCCGCGCGGCGACATCGAAACTTAACATGAACTCTGGTTGACGAAGCAGTGCGCTGCGACCATATGCGTCCGGCGTTAGCACTCGCCTTGAGTGAGTGCCAGCGAGCCCATTCAACTCAACCAGGTGAGCATTTATGACATTCACGCCGCTCCATGATCGTGTGCTCGTCCGCCGCGTCGACGCCGAAGAGAAGACCAAGGGCGGGATCATCATCCCCGACACCGCCAAGGAAAAGCCGCAGGAAGGCGAAGTCGTCTCGGTCGGCACCGGCGCGCGCCGCGACGACGGCGGCATCACGCCGATGGATGTCAAGGCCGGCGACAAGATCCTGTTCGGCAAGTGGTCGGGCACCGAAGTCAAGGTCGACGGCGAAGACCTGCTCATCATGAAGGAAAGCGACATCCTGGGCGTCATCGCCTGATCGTCGCCATCTTTCAGTCAACAATCATAAGGAATTAGATCATGGCAGCCAAAGACGTTCGTTTCAGCCGCGATGCCCGTGAGCGCATCCTCCGCGGCGTCGACATCCTCGCCGATGCGGTCAAGGTGACGCTCGGTCCCAAGGGCCGCAACGTCGTCATCGAGAAGAGCTTCGGCGCTCCCCGCATCACCAAGGATGGCGTGACCGTCGCCAAGGAAATCGAGCTCAAGGACAAGTTCGAGAACCTCGGCGCGCAGATGGTCCGCGAGGTCGCCTCGAAGACCAACGACAAGGCCGGTGACGGCACCACCACCGCGACCGTGCTCGCCCAGGCGATCGTCCGCGAGGGTATGAAGTCGGTTTCGGCCGGCATGAACCCGATGGACCTCAAGCGCGGCATCGATCTCGCCGTTCTCAAGGTCGTCGAGGACCTCAAGGCTCGCTCCAAGGATGTCGCCGGCACCGCCGAGATCGCCCAGGTCGGCACCATCTCGGCCAACGGCGAGAAGGAGATCGGGGACTTCATCGCCCAGGCAATGGAAAAGGTCGGCAAGGAAGGCGTCATCACCGTCGAGGAGGCCAAGGGTCTCGTCTCGGAGCTCGATGTCGTCGAGGGCATGCAGTTCGACCGCGGCTATCTCAGCCCGTACTTCATCACCAACCCCGAGAAGATGACGGTCGAACTCGACAACCCGTACATCCTGATCCACGAGAAGAAGCTGTCGAACCTGCAGGCGCTGTTGCCGGTCCTCGAAGCCGTCGTCCAGTCGACGCGGCCGCTGCTGATCATCGCCGAAGACGTCGAGGGCGAGGCACTCGCGACGCTGGTCGTCAACAAGCTGCGCGGAGGCCTCAAGGTCGCCGCAGTCAAGGCTCCCGGCTTCGGCGACCGCCGCAAGGCGATGCTCGAGGACATCGCGATCCTGACCGCCGGTCAGATGATCTCGGAAGATCTCGGCATCAAGCTCGAGAACGTCACGCTGGCGATGCTCGGGCAGGCCAAGCGCGTCACGATCGACAAGGACAACACGACCGTCATCGACGGGTCGGGTGAGGCCGAGGCGATCAAGGGCCGCGTCGAGCAGATCCGTGCGCAGATCGAGATCACCACCTCGGACTACGACAAGGAGAAGCTGCAGGAGCGTCTCGCCAAGCTCGCGGGCGGCGTCGCCGTCCTCAAGGTCGGCGGCTCGACCGAGGTCGAGGTCAAGGAGCGCAAGGACCGCGTCGACGACGCGCTCCACGCGACCCGCGCGGCGGTCGAGGAGGGCATCGTGCCCGGCGGCGGCACCGCGCTGCTCTACGCGACCAAGGCGCTCGAGGGCCTGAAGGGAGCCAACGACGACCAGACGCGCGGCATCGACATCATCCGCAAGGCGCTGTTCGCGCCGGTTCGTCAGATCGCCCAGAACGCCGGGCATGACGGCGCGGTGATCTCGGGCAAGCTGCTCGACGGGGCCGACCAGAACATCGGCTTCAACGCGCAGACCGACCAGTACGAGAACCTCGTCAGCAGCGGCGTGATCGACCCGACCAAGGTCGTCCGCACCGCGCTGCAGGACGCGGCGTCGGTCGCCTCGCTGCTGATCACCACCGAGGCGGCGATTACCGACCAGCCGGCCGACGACAAGTCGGGCGGCGGCATGGGCGGCGGCGGCATGGGCGGCATGGGCGGCGGCATGGGCGGGATGGACTTCTAAGGTCCCGCACCGACATCGAACAAACGAAGGGCCGCGGTGCGAACCGCGGCCCTTTTTCGTGCCGGCGTCATGCAGTGGACAAACGAAAAGGGCCGCGACATGCGTCGCGGCCCTTCGTCGTTCGGTCGAAGCCTTAGTGGCTGTTGGACGTCGGCGGCGTGCTCGTGCCGCTCGGGTTGCTCGTGCTCGACGTCGACGGCGAGCTGCTCGAGCCCATCGCGCCGCCCGAGCTGTCGCCGCTGCTTGGCGTCATGCTGCTGCCCGACGAGCCGCCAGTCGACGTCGCGCCCGAGCCCGAATCCATCGCGCCGCTCGCCGGAGCCGAGCCCGCCGCGCCGCTGCTGGAATCGCCGCCCGCAGCCATCGCACCTCCGGCCGAGCCGGTGGTCGAGGAGCCGGCAGTGCCCGTGGAACCCGACGTGTCGGCCGGGGTGGTGGTGGTCGTCGACGACGTCGAGGTGTCTTCGGCCTTCTTGCCGCACGCCCCGACGCTGAGGGCGGCGGCGACGGCGAGGATGCTGATGGCAGTACGCATGGGAAATCCCCTGGTTGGTGACTATCGCGCGCTCAACCGGTGCCCCCGCCGCTTTGTTCCGCCGTTCGTGCCGCGGCTGCATCGCGCCGCGCGGCGTCGGTGTCGGTGACGGCCTTGCGCTCGGCCGCCGCGATCGCCGCCGCGTCGTCCCCGGTCACCGGCGCCGCAGGCTTGCTGCACGCGGCGACGAGCGTCAGCGCGACGAGGATCAGACCGCGGCTCACTGCGGCGACGTGGTTATTGCCGGTGGCGCCGCCCGCGGCGCGGACGGGGTGGGGCGATCGGTCGCGCTCGGCACAGGAGTCGGCGGCGGCCCGTCAACCGTCGCACCGGTCGGCGGCGTCGCGCCGGGAGCGAGCGGCGCGTCGCTCATGTCCTCCTCGTCGGGCGGGTTGCCGTCGTAGATCTGCGACTGGCGGCGCTGGAGATAGGCCGACCGCACCGTCGCATATTCATCGAGGCTGCCGGCCAGCACGCTGTCGGCGCCGGCGTCGATCAGCGACGACCGGAGGTTGAGCGCCTTCAGCCCGAACTCCTCGACGGTGTTGATCGTGTGCCATGGCGTGATTCGGTTGCGGACATAAGGGACCGGATCGACGACGAATTCGACGCCGAGGCCGATGCCGTCGCGCAGGGTCGACGGGCCGAAGAATGGCAGCATCAGATACGGGCCCGACTTGAACCCCCAAACGGCGAAGGTCTGGCCGAAATCCTCCTTCTGCTCGGGCAGGTTCCAGCCGCTGGCGACATCGACCAGTCCGGCGACGCCGAAGATGGTGTTGACGAGGAAGCGGGCGAGGGTGTGGCTCGCCTCCTTCGGCTTACCCTGCAGCCCGGCGTTGCCGAACGACAGCGGCTCGTCGAGATTGCTCAGGCCGCCCGCCACCCCGCGCCGCAAAGCGGCGGGCACGCCGAAGCGATAGGCCTTCGCTCCCGGCAACAGGGCGTATTTGTCGAGCCCCTTGTTGAGCGCATAGACCTTGCGGTTGAACTTCTCGTACGGGTCGCGATAGGCCTCGGCCATGTTGCCGGGCTTCGACGCACAGCCTGCGACGGCCACGAGGCACGCGACGACGACGCTGCGCTGGACGGCGGAAGAACGCATGGAGACCCCTTGGCAGTCGCATCCCAGCGGGTGCCACAAAGGCAGCGAGCCGACAAGCACGGCTATGCGTTGACCGGATATAAGGATAAGTTTATATCATTGGCGATGATGTCGCCGCTGCCAGTCCTGCGCGCCCTTGCCGATCCGACGCGGCTACGCATCATCGATCTGGTGCGGCGGATGGAGCTTGCCGTTGGTGAACTCGCGGTCGTTCTCGGCCAGAGCCAGCCGCGGGTGTCGCGCCATCTCAAGATCCTCGCCGACGCCGGGCTGATCGGCCGCGCCAAGGAGGGCGCCTGGGTCTTCGTTCGCCTCGGCGACGCGGCGCACGTGGCGCCGGTGCTGACAATGCTCGACGCGTTCGGTGCCCGCGGCGATGCCGACCTCGCCCGGCTGGCGACCGTGCGGGCCGAACGCGCCGCCGCCGCCGCCGCCTATTTCGCCGCGCACGCCGCCGACTGGGACGGCATCCGCTCGCTCCACGTCGCCGAAGCCGAGGTCGAGGCGGCGATCGTCGACCTGCTCGGCGACCGTCCGATCGGCCGGCTGCTCGACATCGGGACCGGCACCGGGCGCATGGTCGAGCTGCTCGGCCCAGCGGCAACGTCCGCCATCGGCGTCGACCGCTCGCCCGAGATGCTGCGGCTGGCGCGCGGCCGGATCGAGGCTGCCGGGCTCGCCTGCGACGTACGTCACGCCGATATGTACGCCCTGCCGCGGCCCGACCGCAGCGCCGACACCGTCGTGTTGCATCAGGTGCTCCACTTCGCCGATGCCCCCGCCGCGGTCATCGCCGAGGCGGCGCGGGTCGGAGGCCGGGTGCTCGTCGTCGATTTCGCGCCGCACGACCGCGAGGAGTTCCGGACCCGCCACGCCCATGTCAGGCTCGGCTTCACCGATGTGCAGGTCGGCGGCTGGATGGCGGCGGCGGGGCTCGAGGTCGTCCGCGTGCGGCACCTGCGCCCGAGCGACGCCTACCCGCTGACCGTCAGCCTGTGGCTCGGCGAACGAGCCGCAATCGCAGAAAGGCGTGCCGCATGACCCTGTCGCTGCCCCAGATGGCCGAGGCGCGGCGGGCGCTCGGCACCCCGCTCTACGCCGACCTGCCCGGCGACATCGCCGTGTCGTTCGAGTTCTTCCCGCCCAAGACCGAGGCGATGGAGCGGACGCTGTGGGAATCGGTCGAGACGCTGACGCCGCTCAGCCCGCAGTTCGTATCGGTGACCTACGGCGCCGGCGGGACGACGCGCGAGCGGACCCATGCGACGGTGGCCCGCATCGCCCGCGAGACGCCGCTCAAGCCCGCCGCGCACCTCACCTGCGTCGACGCCAGCCGCGGCGAGATCGACGATGTCGCGCGCGCCTACTGGGACGCCGGCGTCCGCCACATCGTCGCGCTGCGCGGCGATTCGGCGTCGCCGGGGACCAAGTTCGTCGCGCATCCCGACGGCTATGCCAGCGCCGCCGACCTCGTCGCCGGGCTGAGGCGCGTCGCCGACTTCGACTTGTCGGTCTCGGCCTATCCCGAGCCGCACCCTGAGGCGACGTGCGCCGCCGACGACATCGACACGCTGCGCCGCAAGATCGACGCCGGCGCGACGCGGTCGATCACCCAGTTCTTCTTCGAGCCCGACACCTTCTTCCGCTTCCGCGACGCCGCCGCCGCCGCCGGGGTGACCGCGCCGATCCTGCCGGGCATCCTGCCGGTCAGCAATTTCAACATGCTGCGCAAGATGGCGGCGACGTGCAACACGACGATCCCGCCATGGCTCGCCCGCCTGTTCGACGGCCTCGACGACAAGCCGGCGACCCGCCAGCTGGTCGCCGCGACTGTCGCCGCCGAGCTGTGCCGCCGCCTCTATGCCGGCGGGGTCCGCGACTTCCACTTCTACACGCTCAATCGCGCCGAGCTGAGCTATGCCATCTGCCATATGCTCGGCATGCGGCCGGCGGTGGCGGCGGTTCAGGAGATCGCGGCGTGAACCTCTCCGCCCCCGCCGCCCGCCTGCGCGCCGCGGCGAGTGAACGCGTCCTCCTCACCGACGGCGCGTTCGGCACGATGATCCAGTCGTACCGGCTGACCGAGGCCGACTATCGTGGCGACCTCGACCTGAGCGACGACCAGAAGGGCAACAACGACCTGCTGTGCCTGACCCGGCCCGACGTCATCGACGAGATTACCCGCGCCTATCTCGCCGCCGGCAGCGACATCGTCTCGACCAACACGTTCAACGCCAATACGATCAGCCAGGGCGATTACAACGCGGTCCACCTCGTCCGCGACATGAACCTCGCCGCCGCCCGCATCGCCCGCGCCGCGGCCGACGACTATGCGACGCGCGACGGCCGGCCGCGCTTCGTCGCCGGGGCGATCGGCCCGACCAACAAGACGCTGTCGCTGTCGCCCGACGTCA
>CAHJWP010000100.1 GCA_903642255.1 Sphingomonadaceae bacterium
GGGGCGGGGCTGGTCGCCAACCGCGCGGCGCTCGCCGAGCTGATCGCGCCGATGCACGCGACGCTTGGGGCGTATGCGACCAAGCTCGACGAGATCGAGAAGGTCCGCGCCGAGGGCTATGGTGCCTTGAACGCGCTGCTCGACCAGGTGGCGAAGGGGCAGGACCGGGTGACCGGCGCGACCGCCAAGCTGGAAACCGTGCTGCGCTCGTCGGGCAAGGCAGCGGGACGCTGGGGCGAGGAACAGTGCCGCAACGTGCTGGAACTGGCCGGCCTCGTCGACGGCATCGACTTCGTCGCGCAGACGTCGGACGGCAGCGACGACAGCCGCCGGCCCGACTTCATTGTCACGCTGCCCGGCGATCGCAAGCTGGTCATCGACGTCAAATGCTCGGTCGACGCGTACATGGCGGCGGCGGGATGTGATGACGGCGACGAGCGCGCCCGCCACCTGACCGCCCACGCCCGCGCGATCCGCACCCACGCCACCGGACTCGCGTCGAAGGCGTACGAGAAAACGGTCGGCGGCGCGGTCGACTTCGTCGTCCTGTTCGTGCCCGGCGAGAACTTCCTTGCTGCCGCCTTCGAGCACGACCGCGCGCTGATGGGCGACTTCATGGCCAAGCGGCTGGTGCTCGCCGGGCCGATCAACCTGATCGCCGTCGCACGGACTGTCGCGGCGATGCGCGACCAGGCGCGGTTGGCCAAGCAAGCCGCCGAAATCGCCCGGCTGGGCCGCGACCTGTACGATTCGATCCGCATCATGGGCGGCAACTTCGCTGCGGTGCAGAAGGGGCTCGAGGGCGCGGTCGGCAGCTGGAACAAGCTCGTCGGCCAGATCGACAGCCGCGTCGTCAGCCGCGCGCGCAAGTTCGAGGCGCTCGGCGCGACGACCGGTCTCGACGCGATCGGCGAGGTGCGGCTGGTCGAGGCGCTGCCGCTGCTGCCGGCAACGCTCGACACGCCGGCCGCGATCGCCGCCGAATAGCGAACCCGATCGTCGGACGGGGCGTTGACGGGGCTCTGTCAGGAGACTCCACGATGGCCAAGCTCGACGCCGACGATCGCCACGCCCTCGACGATCGCCAGTTCGCCTTTCCCGAGCAGCGCAAGGAACCGCTCGAGAACGCGAGCCATGTCCGCAACGCGGTCGCCCGCTTCGATCAGGTCAAGGACGTGTCGGACGCCGAGCGCGACGCGGCATGGAACAGGATCAAGGCAGCGGCGAAGAAGTTCGACGTCGGGGTCAGCGAGACGGGCTGGCGCGATCTCGGCAGGAAGTAACGCTCGCCAGCGACCGGCTCCCCGGCCCGGCTGCGCTGGTGCCCACGGCCGGGATCGAACCGGCACGATCTTGCGATCGAGGGATTTTAAGTCCCTTGCGTCTACCGGTTCCGCCACGTGGGCCGGCGCGTGCGCTGTCCTAGAGGCTGTCGCGCGTTTACGAAAGCACCACGTCACCGGTCAGGCGGCGTTGAGGCGCTCGCGCAGGTCCTTGCCGGGCTTGAAGTAGGGGACGCGCTTGGCATCGACGACGACCGCGGTGCCGGTTCGCGGGTTGCGCCCGGTGCGCGCCTCGCGCTCGCGGGTCGAGAAGGCCCCGAAGCCGCGCAGCTCGACACGGCGACCGTCGACCAGTGCGGCGGCAATCGTGTCGAAGATCGTCGCGACGACGCGCTCCACGTCGCGCTGGGTCAGGTGCGGATTGGCGGTGGCAATCGCTGCAACCAGTTCCGACCGGATCATTCGTCGCCCTCTTCGTGCCGGGTTAACGTCCTGCGTGATCGCCGGCGGCGACGACAGGCGTGTACGCATACGTACGGGCGCACGCAATCGCGCCAACCCACTCCATGACCACGAACCACGGCAATTTACCAGCCTATTTCGCGTGCCCGCCCTTGTTCATCGGGCGCGCGCCGCTAATCTGGCGACGACCCGCGGCGCGCCGGCCGCGTCACGCGATGGAGGCGAGTGCACGCATTCCCCTGGACCGACGTCGTCCTCGTCGTCGCCCTGATCCTGCTCAACGGCTTTCTCAGCATGGCCGAGCTGGCCGTGGTGTCGGCGCGGCGACCGCGGCTGCGCGGCCTGGCTGCGGCGGGCCGGCGCGGCGCGGCGACGGCGCTGGCGCTGGCCGAGCAGCCGGCGCGCTTCCTGTCGTCGGCGCAGGCGGGGATCACGCTCGTCTCGATCCTCAACGGTGCGTTCTCGGGATCGAGCCTCGCCGGCCCGGTCGCCGAGCGGCTGACGGCGTGGGCCGGGGTCACCCCGGCGCGGGCGCACGACATCGGCTTCGGCGTCGTCATCGGGCTGACGACCTATGTCTCGCTGATCGCCGGCGAGCTCGTCCCCAAGCAGTTCGCCCTGCGCTCGCCCGAGCCAATCGCCTGCGCCGTCGCGCCGGCGATGCTGTGGCTGACGCGCCTCGCCTCGCCGTTCGCATGGGTGCTCGACCGGACCAGCGCGCTGGTCTTCCGCCTGCTCGGCCAGACGCGCGACGCCAACCACGTCGTCACCGAGGAGGAATTGCGCTCGGTCGTCGCCGAGGCCGAGACCGCCGGCGTCATCGAGGAGAGCGAGCGGCAGATGATTTCCGGCATCATGCGTCTCGCCGATCGCCCGGTGCGCGGGGTGATGACGCCGCGCAACCGGATCGACTGGCTCGACGCCGACGCGAGCGACGAGGAGACCCGCGCCGCGCTCGCCGCGACGCCGCACACGCGGCTGCCGGTCGCCGCGGGGTCGGTCGACGACATTGTCGGCGTGCTGCAGGCGCGCGACGTCGTCACCGCGCTGATCGAAGGGCGGCCGCTCGACCTGCGCGCGCTCGCCCGGCCGGCGCCGGTGTTGCCCGACATGCTCGACGCGATGGACGCGCTCGCCAGTCTGCGCGATGCCGACATCCCGATCGCGCTGGTCCACGACGAGTACGGCCATTTCGAGGGCATCGTGACGCCGGCCGACCTGCTCGCGGCGATCGCCGGCGAGTTCCGCTCCGACGTCGACGCCGGCCGTGATCCGCCGGCGGTCGAGCGGCACGACGGGTCGTGGCTGCTGTCGGGGTCGCTGCCGGCCGACGAGATGGCCGACCGCCTCGGCCTCGACCTGCCGGCGTCGCGCGATTACCAGACGGTCGCCGGCTACGTCCTCGCCGCGATCCGCCATCTGCCCGAGACCGGCGAGGTGTTCGACGCCGACGGCTGGCGCTTCGAGGTCGTCGACATGGACGGCCGCAAGATCGACAAGGTCATCGCGACGTGCGTCGCCAAGGTGGAGTAGGCACGGCTCAGGCAGCGCGCCGCCGCTGTTCGCCGTCGATCTCACGGATCAGCTTCATCGCCGCGACGATGTGATCGCCATGCTCCGATGCATGCTCGATCTCGTAGCCCATCGGCACATCGTCGGCCGAATAGTAGATAACGAGGTCCTTGCCCCCGTCCTCGCCGCCGTCGATCATGCCGTCCCGCAGCTTGATGTACAGCGTGTCGGTGGCGGGGAAATACTCGAGGCTTCTCATGGTCGAAAGCTCCGGTCGGAAGCGCATTATGCACGGTTTGCCCGTCGTTGAGAACCACGACGCGGAGCCATTTGCCGAACGCGGGCTCGAACCGCCACAGTCTTATCCTGCCGTCTTCCTGCACGAGCCGGTGCTGGGGTGCCGCGACGGTCCGGCGGATATGTTCAGGCAGGATCATCGCGCGATCGGGCTTTCTTGAAGCGACCCGATCGAAATACACCGTCCGCCAGAACGGCGGGGGCGGCAGCGGCGGCGGATCGATCACGCCCCCGCCTTGACCGCCTGCTCCCATGCGAGGTCGGCGAGCGGGGCGACACCCTCGGCGCTCTGCACCGCGTGCGCGCTAGCCGCGGTGCCGCGCACGACGCGGCCGCGGATGCCGTGAACGATCGCGGCGAGGCGGAACATGTTGTAGGCGACGTAGAAGTCCATGTCGGCGATGCCGTCGCGCCCGGTCCGGCGGCAGTACGCGGCGGTGTAGGCCGCCTCGTCGGGGATGTTCCGTGCGGCGAGGTCGATCCCAACCAGCCCGGCGGTCAGCGACGGCGGCATTCGGTACATCATCAGATGGTAGCTGAAGTCGGCCAGCGGATGGCCGAGCGTCGACAGCTCCCAGTCGAGCACCGCCAGCACCTTCGGCTCGGTCGGGTGAAAAATCATGTTGTCGCAGCGATAGTCGCCGTGGACGACGCTGACCTCGTCGCCGGGCGGGATGTTGTGCGGCAGCCACTCGACCAGCTTGTCCATCGCCGGAAAGCGCCCGGCGTCGGTGTCGTCCTGATACTGCTGCGACCAGCGGCCGATCTGGCGGGCGAAGTAGTTGCCGGGCCGACCATAGTCGCCGAGGCCGATCGCTTGCGGATCGAACATATGGAGCTGGGCGATCGTCGCGTTCATCGCGTCGAAGTAGGCCGGGCGCTGGTCGCGGCTCGCGTCGGGGAAGCTCGTGTCCCAGATGATCCGCCCGTCGACGCAGTCCATGACGTAGAACCACGTGCCGATCACGTCGTCGTCGGTGCACAGGCCGAAGGTCCGCGGCGCGGGGAAGCCGGCGGCGTGGAGCGCGGTCATCACCCGGTATTCGCGGTCGACGGCGTGCGCCGACTTGAGCAGCTGCCCCGGCGGCTTCCTCCGCAGGACGTAATTCTGGCCCGGCGTCTCGAGCTTGTAGGTCGGGTTCGACTGCCCGCCGTTGAACTGCCGGACGGTCAGCGGGCCGCGGAATCCCGCGACGTTGGCCGTCATCCACTCGCCCAGCCGCCCCTCGTCGAAGCCGAGGCCCGACCGCACCGCGCCGACGCCCGAGTTGAGTTCCTGCCGCGATGCCATGCTCACTCCCCGCCTCACGAACCGCCGATGTCGCGCCGGCAGAAGCCGCCGGGCCAGTCGATCTTGCCGACTGCAGCATAGGCGGCGGCCCGCGCTTCGCCAACCGTCGCAGCCGTGGCGGTGACGGCCAGCACCCGGCCGCCGATGGCGATCAGAGCGCCGTCGGGCACCCGCGCGGTCCCGGCGTGGAACACCGTCGCGCCGTTCGCCTCGGCCGCCTCGACGCCGGCGATGACGCTGCCGATGACCGGCGCGGCCGGGTAGCCGTTCGCCGCCATGACCACCGCGACGCTCGCCCCCGCGCGCCACACCGGGCGGGCGTCGGCGAGCGTCCCGTCGCAGGTCGCCAGCAGCAGGTCGAGCAGGTCGCTGTCGAGCCGGACCATCAGCGCTTGCGCCTCGGGGTCGCCGAAGCGGACGTTGTATTCGATCAGCTGCGGCCCCGTCGGGGTCAGCATCAGCCCGGCGAACAGCACGCCGGTGAACGGCGTGCCCATCGCGGCCAGCGCGGCGACGGTCGGCGCGACGATCTCGGCGAGCGCGCGGCGCTCGAGGTCGGGCGTCAGCGCCGGGGCGGGCGACACCGCGCCCATGCCGCCGGTGTTCGGTCCGGTATCGCCGTCGCCGACCCGCTTGTAATCCTGCGCGCTGCCGAGGGGCAGGATGTCGGTCCCGTCGCACAGGACGAACAGGCTCGCCTCGGGCCCGGTGAGGAACGCCTCGATCACCACCGGCCCCGGCAATTCATCGAGCGCGGCGCTCGCCTCGGCGGCGGTGTGGGCGATCACCACCCCCTTGCCCGCCGCCAGCCCGTCGGCCTTGACGACGACCGGCAGCGGGTGGGCGGCGACGTACGCCCGCGCCGCCGCGCCGCTGCCGAAGCGCGCAAAGGCCGCCGTCGGGATGTTCGCCCGTGCGCACAGCGCCTTGGTGAAGCCTTTCGACCCCTCGAGCCGCGCCGCCGCCGCGGTCGGCCCGAACGCCCGGATGCCCGCGCTCCGCAGCGCATCGACCAGCCCGCCGACCAGCGGCGCCTCCGGCCCGACGACGACCAGTCCGACATCGTGCGCCCGCGCGAAGTCGACCACCGCCGCGTGCCCGTCGCCGAGCGTCACGCACTCGGCGACCGCGGCGATCCCCGCGTTCCCCGGCGCACACCACAGCCGCCCGACCTTGGCCGACTGCCGCAACTTCCAGCACAGCGCATGCTCGCGCCCGCCGCCACCGATGACGAGGAGGTTCATGGGCGGGGTTTAGGGGGCAGCGGTCAGAGGAGCAATCAGCCGCCGTTCATCTCAGGAGTGTGCCGTCGGTGTTCGTGGCAGCCGGGCATCATACTCCCACCGGCGCACTTTGCGGGCACCAAGGCGGCCCAGATCCGGATGCCGCGGATTGATCAGGATCGCGCTTTCTTCATGGACAATGACCGAAGGCACGACGAGGATAAGGGAGCGTCGGCTGGCGATCCATTCACTGCCGAACGCAAGGCTCACGCGACCCGCCGGCCGCGCCTCCCAGCCGACGGGAAGGGATGCCGGCGTTTCGACCTGCGCGGCCGCCCAGATGTCGTCCGGGATTTCGATCTCGACGAGGTATCGGTTTAGCGGGAGGTCGACGGTGTTGAGGTGAACCATCGTCTCGAGGCAGGCGAGGGCGCGGCTTTGAGCGCAGTACAGCATGGGCATGCCAGGCTCGTTCCACCGGCCTCCGGTGATTTCGGCCCCCGCTCCCGACAGATCATCGGCGACATACTTGTTCGTGTCGGTCGCGATCCGCCACGCCGATTGCGTCACGCATAGGCTCCGCTTTGCACCTGGGCGAGGGCTCGTCCGACCAGCGACTGCCCCACGATCGTATCGAGCAGGTCGATCGGTCTGGTACCGGCGAACGCGGGCAATGGCTCGCGCAACCATTTCGATAGCCATGCGGCAGCGTCGAAGCCGTCCGAGTTGCCGGACTCCTCGACCATGCTCTCGACCTGACCGACGAGTTCGGCAATGCCGAGGACGCGAGCGCTATCGTCGGACGACAACAGTTCCTCCCGGGCCACCTTTCGATTGACGGTCGCCGTCTTGAGATTCAGCGCCCGCAGGAAGTCGCCCTGTTCGAAATGCAGGTCGCGGATCATGCGTTTGACCGTAACGGCAGGAATGCCGGCCCGGATGAGCCGCACTCGTTCGACCGCCGAGGCCAGGTAGATTTCGCGATATGCCACGGGGTTAGCCGCGGTGGCCGACCGCTTCTGACGATGCTTCAAGGCAGGTTCCGACATCATGTGCTCCTTTGAGCACTTCAATAACCCACATGAGTATCAGGATCAAGTAGTACCGACTTCAGCGGACCGTGGAGAACGCGTATGGCAATGTCCGGGCGCGGGGGGAGATCGGCTTCAAGCGCGCGGCCTTGAGCCCATTGGCGTGACTGCGACCACCGATCGCGCCGGTGACGCCTGACGATTCCCCTGTCCTACACTCCGCCGCCCAAGCTATGCTGAACGCCGGTCGCCAGCGGGCGGCAGGGTCTTTCTCATCGTGGTCGCCGGTCGTTTCCCGCTGGGGGGTAATCGACTGAAACACACGTCGCGGGCGTGAACTTCGCGTGAACTTCAGTAGGATTTGCCTGCCAAGCGCTGCCGCGAAAAGCACGTCGTGGGCGCTTACTTCGCATACTTGTTCATCTTCGCGCGGCGTCGCGCTTTGCCCGGTGCGACGCCGCGCGCTATACCGCCGGCGTGAGCAGCACCCCGACCAACACCCCCGAATATACCGTGTCCGAGCTCGGCAACGCGCTCAAGCGGACGGTCGAGAGCGCGTACGGCTATGTCCGGGTGCGCGGCGAGATCAGCGGGTTCAAGCGGGCGGCGTCGGGGCATCTGTACCTGTGCCTCAAGGACGCCGGCGCGGTGATCGACGGGGTGATGTGGAAGGGCGGGGCGGGGCTCTTGCGCTTCCGGCCCGAGGACGG
>CAHJWP010000101.1 GCA_903642255.1 Sphingomonadaceae bacterium
CGGCCCGATCACCGCGACCAGCTCGCCTGGCCGCACCGCGATGTCGACGCCGCGCAGCACCGCCCGCCCGCCGAGGTCGACGTCGATGCCGGTCGCCGCCAGCCTCACGACCCCTGCCGCGCCCGGCGCGGTCACGACCACAGCGCCCGCTCGCGGCGCAGATAATAGAGGAACACCGGCACACCGAGGAACGCCGTCACCACGCCGAGGCGCAGCTCGGTGTCGGTGGCGATCAGCCGCACGCCGATGTCGGCCGCGACTAGCAGCGCCGCCCCGCCGAGCGCCGACGGCCACAGCACCGCCGACGGGCTCCGGTCGGTCAGCGGGCGGACCAGATGCGGCACGATCAGCCCGACGAAGCCGATCGCGCCGGCGACCGCGACCGCGCCGCCGACCCCGATCGCGACGCCGGCCAGCAGGCGAACCCGCACCGCGCGCAGGTTCACGCCGAGCGCCCGCGCGCCGTCCTCGCCGAGGCTCAGCGCATCGAGCGCGCGCGCGTCCCACAGCAGCAGGCCGAGCCCGGCGGCGACGCACGGCAGCGCGATGGCGACGTCGGCGAAGCTGCGGTCGGCGAGGCTGCCCATCAGCCACGTCGTGATCTCGGCCACCGCGAACGGGTTCGGCGCGAGGTTGAGCGCCAGCGCGATCCCCGCGCCGGCCGCCGCGCTGACCGCGACTCCGGCGAGGATCAGCCCGAGCGGTGACTCGTTGCTGCCGGCCAGCAGGAGCAGCGGGACGAGCGCGGCGACCGCGCCGGCGATCGCGAACGCCGGCAGCAGCAGCGGGACGGCCGCGGCGAAGCCGAAATACAGCGCGATCACCGCGCCGAGCGCCGCCGCCGGGCTCGCGCCCAAGACCGACGGCTCGGCGAGCGGGTTGCGGAGATAACCCTGCAGCGCCGCGCCCGCGCCCCCGAGCATCGCGCCGACCGCCAGCCCGAGGATGGCGCGCGGCAGGCGCAGGTCGAGGACGATGATCCGGGCAACACGGTCGCCGCCGCCGGCGAGCACGGCGAGCACCCGGACGACCGGCAGATGCGCCGGCCCGAGCGTCAGCGACACCGCGGCGAGGAGAGCCGCGGCGGCGGCGAGTAGGCTGAGGAGGAGCGGGCGGGGCACGGGAGGGGCGTAGCGTGGTTACGCCGCCGCCGCCACTTCCCCTCGCCCGCCGACCGGGAGGCCGTCGATCCTTCCCGCTCGCGGGCAGGGGGCAGGCGTAGCCTGACGGAGGGGCGGTTCAGCTAGGCACAAGTGCCGTAGCTTCTCGCTCAGCCGCTCCTCCAGCATCGCGCCCCCCACCATCGAAGAGCTACGGTCCCCCTCCCCGTGCCGGGGGGGATCAGCTACCCTCCCTTGATGCCCCCCCTCCCTGCCCACATCGTCAGCCTCAACCTGTGCGCCGACCAGTACCTGCTGGCGCTCGCCGACCGCGGCCAGGTTGGCGCGGTGACGGTCTATGCCGCCGATCCCGCGATGTCGGCGGCGGCGGGCGCGGCGCGGGGGCTGCGGACGACGCGGGGGTCGGCCGAGGAACTGCTGGTGCTCGCCCCCGACCTGCTCCTCGTCGCGCCGTATCAGGTCGCGGCGCAGCACGCCCTGCTGCCGGGAACGCGGATCGTCGCGGTGCCCGAGGCGAACGACGCAGCGCAAATCGCCGCCAACCTCGCGACCGTCGCCGCCGCGGTCGGCCATCCCGACCGCGCCCGGCTGCTGATCGCGACGCTGCGGGCGACGCTGCCGCCGGTCACGCCCGGCCGCGGCCCGGTCGTCGCGCAGTACCAGCGCGGCGGCTATCTGACCGGGACGGGGACGCTGGTCGACGACCTGATGCGCCGCGCGGGGGTGCGCAACCTCGCCGCCGTGCTCCACCGCCCGCCGCTGTCGCGGCTGGGTCTCGAGCAGATCATCGCCGCCCGACCCGATTATCTGCTGATCGAGCGGCGGACCGGCGGCGCGGCTGGCGACCGCGGCGCGGCGCTGCTCGACCATCCGGCGCTGGCCCGGGCGTTCCCGGCCGCCAAACGCCTGTACCTCGACGGCGCGCTGACCTTGTGCGGCGGGCCGGGGTACGGGCAGGCGGTGGCGGCGCTGCGGGCGCAGGTGGGGGCACAGTTCCCCTCCCCTGACGGGGAGGGGCAGGCTAACCCTTCAACCGCGCCACTTCCGCCTCGAGCGCAGCGATCTTCATCGCCTGGCTGACGATGATGTCGTGGAGCGCGGCGGTCTTGGCGGGATCGGCGACCGGCGGCGGCGGGGTCGGCGCTTCCGGCGTGACGTTGATCGGCCGCTCGCGGAACAGGCCGGCGGCCTTGGCGCGCTCGATCAGCGGCGCAGCCCCGGCGAACAGCGCCATCAGCGCCTCGCCAATCGGGGGTTCCTGACGGTCGGCCATGCGCGTGCTCCTCATCCAAGTGTATGAGATAGGCAACACGCGCGCCCGCTTCAAGTCACTCCGCCGCGACCATGACCGGGGTGTCATCCAACGGATGCGTCAGCCGCGACAGCATCTCCTTGGGGCATACCTGCCAGAAGTCGCCGCGGCTGCGCTCCCAGTCGAGCAGCAGTTCGGCCCCCCATTTGGAGTCGGTCTCGGCGACATGCTCCTCGATCAATGCGCGGAGCACCGCCTCCCAGTGGGCCGAGGCGAGGCGGGCCAGGACGATCGAGTCAGGGTTGATCCACCGGGCGAAGCCGCCGCCCTCGTCCCTGGCCGCATCGTGCACGAACGCCATGCCGCCGGTCATCCCCGCCCCGAAGTTCTCCCCCGTCCGGCCGAGGATCACCGCGACCCCGCCGGTCATGTACTCGCAGCCGTTCGCGCCGCAGCCCTCGACGACGACGGTCGCGCCGCTGTTGCGCACGGCGAACCGCTCCCCCGCCCGCCCCGCGGCGAACAGGCGGCCGGCGGTCGCGCCGTACAGCACGGTGTTGCCGATGATCGTGTTGTCGCGGGCGACAAGGGTCGACGAGACCATCGGCCGGACGACGATCGTCGCCCCGCTGAGCCCCTTGCCGACATAGTCGTTGGCCTCGCCGAACACCTCGAGCTTGAGGCCCTGCACGCCGAACGCGCCGAGGCTCTGACCGGCGCTCCCGCGCAGCCGGACGTGGAGGTGGCCCGGCGGCAAGCCGGCCATGCCGTACCGCGCGACGATTTCCGACGACACCCGCGTGCCGACCGCGCGGTGGGTGTTGCGGACGGTGTAGGTCAGGCTCATCTTTTCGCCGCGCTCGAACAGCGCGCTCGCATCGCGCAGCATGTCGACGTCGAGGCTGTCGGGCACCTCGTTGCGGTGGTTGGCGATGCCGAAGCGGCGCGATTCGTCGGGCGCGTCGACCTTGACGAGGATCGGGTTGAGGTCGAGGTCGTCGAGGTGCTCGGCCCCGCGGCTGACCTGGCGCAGCAGCTCGGTCCGGCCGATGACCTCGTCGAGGCTCTTCGCGCCGAGCCTGGCGAGGATGTCGCGGACCTCCTCGGCGATGAAGCTCATCAGGTTGATGACCTTCTCCGGCGTCCCCTCGAACTTCGCCCGCAGCGCCGGGTCCTGGCTGCAGATGCCGACGGGACAGGTGTTGCTGTGGCACTGGCGGACCATGATGCAGCCCATCGCCACCAGCCCGAGCGTGCCGATGCCGAACTCCTCGGCGCCGAGGATCGCGGCGATGACGATGTCGCGCCCGGTCTTGAGCCCGCCGTCGGTCCGCAGCTTGACCCGGTGGCGCAGCCCGTTGAGCGTCAGCACCTGGTTGACCTCGCTGAGGCCCATCTCCCACGGCGTCCCCGCGTACTTGATCGACGACTGCGGCGACGCCGCCGTCCCGCCGACATGGCCGCTGACGAGGATGACGTCGGCGTGCGCCTTGGCGACGCCCGCCGCCACCGTGCCGATGCCGGCGCTGCTGACCAGCTTGACGCAGACCAGCGCCCGCGGGTTGATCTGCTTGAGGTCGTAGATCAGCTGCGCCAGATCCTCGATCGAATAGATGTCGTGGTGCGGCGGCGGCGAGATCAGCGTCACGCCGGGCGTCGAGTGGCGCAGCCGGGCGATCAGCTCGGTGACCTTGAAGCCCGGCAGCTGGCCGCCCTCGCCGGGCTTGGCCCCCTGCGCCACCTTGATCTCGATCTCGGTGCAGGCGTTCAAGTATTCCGCCGTCACGCCGAAGCGCCCGCTGGCGATCTGCTTGACCGCCGAGTTGGCGTTGTCGCCATTGGCGTAGGGGGTGAAGCGCGCGCGGTCCTCGCCGCCCTCGCCGCTGACCGCCTTGGCGCCGATGCGGTTCATCGCGATCGCCAGCGTCTCGTGCGCCTCCGGCCCCAGCGCGCCGAGGCTCATGCCGGGCGTGACGAAGCGGCGGCGGATCTCGGTGATCGACTCGACCGCATCGACCCGCCCCGGCACCTTCGCCCAGTTGAATTCGAGCAGGTCGCGCAGGTAGATCGGCGGCAGCTCGGCGACGGCGCGGGTGAAGCGCTGATAGTCGCTATAGCTGTCGCGCGTCACCGCGGTCTGCAGCAGGTGGATGAGGTTCGCCTGATAGGCATGGTCCTCGGCCCCGGCGCGGTAGCGGTACAGCCCGCCGACCGGCAGCGCGGCGACGTCCTCGTCCCACGCCAGTTCGTGGCGCAGCAGCGCGTTCAGGTGGAGCGAGGCGAAGCCCTCGCCGCTGATCTTGGCCGGCATGCCGGGGAAGAACTCGTTGACCAGTGCGCGGGACAGCCCGACCGCCTCGAAGTTGTAGCCGCCGCGGTACGACGAGATGACGGCGATGCCCATCTTGCCCATGATCTTGAGCAGCCCGTCGTCGACCGCCTTCCTGTAGCGCGCGATCGCCGCGTCGGCCGACAGCGACCCGAACAGGCCGCGGGCGTGGCGGTCGAGGATCGCCTCCTGCGCCAGATAGGCGTTGACCGTCGTCGCCCCGACCCCGATCAGCACCGCGAAATAATGCGTGTCGAGACACTCGGCCGAGCGCACGTTGATGCTGCTGAACGCCCGCAGCCCCTTGCTGACGAGGTGCGTGTGCACCCCGGCGGCGGCAAGGATCATCGTGATCCCGGCCCGCGTCGCCGACTGGTGCTCGTCGGTCAGGAACAGCTGGCTCTTGCCCGACCGCACGGCGTGCTCGGCCTCGGTCCGGACGCGCGCGATTGCCGCCTTCAGCGCGTCGGGGCCGCCGGCGACGTCGAAGGTGCAGTCGATCGTCGCGCCGTGCGCCGCATAATGCCGGACGAGGACGTCCCAGTCGCGGTTGGTCAAGACCGGCGAATCGAGGACCATGACGCCCTCCTGCCGCGCGTCGTGATCGAGGATGTTGCCGAAGTTGGCGAAGCGGGTCTTCAGCGACATGACGCGCGTCTCGCGCAGCGAGTCGATCGGCGGGTTGGTCACCTGGCTGAAGTTCTGGCGGAAGAAGTGGCTGAGGCACCGCGCCCGCGACGAGATCACCGCGAGCGGCGTGTCGTCGCCCATGCTGCCGACCGCCTCCTTGGCGTCCTCGACCATGGGGCTGAGCAGCAGCTCCATGTCCTCGGCGGTCAGCCCGGCGGCGACCTGACGGCGGCGCAGCTCGCCGCGGTCGAACGCGGCCGCCGGCTGGGGCGCGTCGTGGCCGGGCAGGTCGGCGAAGGTGCGGAAATGCTCGACCCACTCGGCATAAGGCGCGGCGGCGGCGATGCGGTCCTTGACTGCGCGGTCGGTGTAGAAGCGCGCGCCTGTACTGCCGTCGCCGTCGAGGTCGACGGCGATCATCTGCCCTGGGCCGAGCGCGCCCTTCAGGACGATCGACGTCTCGGGCACGACGACCATGCCCGCCTCCGACCCCGTGACCAGCAGGCCGTCGTTGGTCAGCAGGTAGCGCATCGGCCGCAGCGCACTTCGGTCGACGCCGGCGAGGCACCAGCGCCCGTCGGTCATCGCCAGCGCCGCCGGCCCGTCCCACGCCTCCATGACGCTCGCGAAGAAGGCGTACATTGCGCGATGGCTTTCTGGGAGGGTATCGTCGCCGTTCCACGCCTCAGGGATCAGCATCAGCTTGGCGGTCGGCGCGTCGCGGCCCGAGCGGACGAACGCCTCGAACACCGCGTCCAAGGCCGCGGTGTCGCTCGCGCCCGCCGGGATCAGCGGCTTGATGTCGGCCGAATGCTCGCCGAACGCCGACGCCGCCATCTTGATCTCGTGGCTCTTCATCCAGTTCTTGTTGCCGCGCACCGTGTTGATCTCGCCGTTGTGGGCGAGGCAGCGGAACGGCTGGGCGAGCCACCACTGCGGGAAGGTGTTGGTGCTGTAGCGCTGGTGATAGATCGCGAAACGCGACGTGAAGCGCTCGTCCATCAGGTCGGGGTAGAACACGCTGAGTTCCTCGGCGAGGAACAGCCCCTTGTAGATGATCGACCGCGCCGACAGCGAGCAGACGTAGAAGCCGTTGATCTGCGCCGCGATCACCGCCCGCTCGATCCGCCGGCGGATGAGGTAGAGGTCCTTCTCGAACGCGTTGATGCTCGCCGTATGGCCGGCCGTTCCCGGGGCATCAACGGGCAGCGGACCCGCCACCATGATCTGCTCGATCTCGGGCCGCGACGCCGCCGCCTTGGTGCCGATGACGCTGGTGTCGACCGGCACCTGTCGCCAGCCGTAGATCGAATAGCCGAAGCCGATGATCTCGCTCTCGACGATCGTCCGGCACGTCTCCTGCGCGGCGAGGTCGGAGCGCGGCAGGAAGATCATGCCGACCGCCAGCCGGTTGGGCTTCGGCGCGTGCCCGGCGCGGCCGATATGTTCGACGAAGAAGTCGACCGGCAGCTCGACGTGGATGCCCGCCCCGTCGCCGGTCTTGCCGTCGGCGTCGACCGCGCCGCGGTGCCACACCGCCTTCAGCGCGTCGATCGCCGCGGTGACGACGCGGCGGCTCGCCTTGCCGTCGGTCGCCGCGATCAGCCCGACGCCGCACGCGTCGGACTCCATGTCGGGCCGGTACATGCCGAATTCGGCGACGCGGGCGCGTTCGGCGTCCGAACAGGCGGCGGGGGTGGCGGTCGGTGGCAACGATCGGCCGGTCATGCGATCCACCCTCGCTGTTGCAGGTACGCCAAAGCCCGTTCGGCCGTGGCGGCGATAAACGGCACGGCCGCATCCGCTTCGGCCAGGCGCGCCAGCCGCGACGCACTCGTCAGCGGATAGTCATGTACGAGCTGGTTCCGGAGCCGGACGAGTGCCGACCAGCGCTCGACATCATCGACAATGCCCAGCTGATCCATGCGGTCGGCAATGTCACGGGCGAACATGCCCGTCAGGTCGACATCATTGACGACGAGGATCGTGCGGAAAAGTCGCGCGAGCTGGTCCTCGAGCTGCTCGACCGTTTTCAGATATCCCGAGGCGATGAGTTTTTCGAGCGGCGGCAGCGCGCTCAGCCGGTCGCCGTCCGCTGGGAGCGGCCTTACCGCCCGCGCGCCGGCGTCGAGGCTGACAAGCAGGTCACGCACGCGCCCGACGATGTCGGCGATGATCTGGCGATCCTCGTCCCTCACCGTCGCTTGCTCACAGCACGATCCCGTCGCGATAGGCGATCCGTTCGAACCCGCGCGGCGTACCGCCACGCTGACTGACGATCAGATCGACCTTGCGCGGCTCGATCCGCTCGAACAGCCGGTCCTCGAAGCGGCCCTTCGCGCCCCATTCGTCGGGTAATGGATCAACCTCGACATGCAGGTCGATATCACCACCCCGCAGACTGTCGTCGACCCGGCTGCCGAACAGCCGCACGACGGCGCTCTCGCCGAACGCC
>CAHJWP010000102.1 GCA_903642255.1 Sphingomonadaceae bacterium
TCGCGATGGCCGCGCCCGTCGCTGCCGCCCCCACCGGCCCCGGGGCGTTCAAGATCACCGGGGTCGCGGTCGATGTCGTCGCGGCCAATCCGACCGCCGCGCGCGCCGCCGCCTATGCGCTCGCCGAGCGGCGGGCGTGGCCGCAGCTGTGGGCGCGGATCACCAGCAACCCGGCGAACGCCGCGCCGCGCCTCGCCGACGGGGCGATCGAGGCGATGGTCGCCGGGGTGGAGATCGAAAAGGAACAGTTCGACCTGACCCGCTACATCGGGCGGCTGGCGATCGTCTTCGACCGCGAGCGGGCGAGCGGGTTCCTCGGCGGCGAGGGCGGGACGGCTCCGCCGATGCTGCTGCTGCCGGTGCTGATCGACGGCGCGGGGGTACGGACGATCTACCAGGCGCGGACGCCGTGGACCGCGGCGTGGGTCCGCTTCCGCGATGCGGCGAGCGCGCTCGACTATGTCATCCCGGCGGCGAGCGCCGGCGACAACGTCGTGCTGACCGCGTTCCAGGCACATCGCCACGACCGGACGCTGTGGCGCAACATCCTCAGCCGGTTCAAGGCGGCCGACGTGCTGACCGCCGAAGTCCGGCTCGACCGGGCGTGGCCGGGCGGGCCGGTGACGGCGCTCGTCGTCGCGCGGCACGGGCCCGACGCCGTCGAGCTGGGGCGGTTCAGCCTGCGCAGTTCGAGCCCGGCGGGGGTCGACGCGATGCTCGACGAGGCGGTGCGGCAGGTCGACGGCATCTACCTGCGCGCGCTGCAGAACGGGCAGCTCGCGGTCGAGAAGGGGCTGACGATCGAACTCGCGCCGCTGATCGGGTCGGCTCCCGAGATCGGCGCGACGGTCACGGCGGCGACCGGCGGGACCGAGGCAAACGTCGCGACGCCCGACGCGGCGGCGTGGGCACGGGTCGAGGCCGAGCTCAGGGCGACGCCGGGCGTGACGGGCGTGACGCTGGTCCGGCTGGCGCTCGGCGGCACGTCGCGGATCGTCATCCGGTCGGGCGACGACGCGGCGACGCTGGCGTACCACCTCGATCAAAAGGGCTGGCGGCTGGTTCCCGAGGCGGGCGGCGTGCTGCTGCGGCGCAAGGCTCCCGGCGATCCGCCCGTGCCGCCGCCGCCCAGCGCCGCCGATCTGGCGAAGGCGGAGGTGGTGGCGGAGCCCGATGCGGTGCCGCCCGTCCCCGCGGCCAGGCCGCGCGACCCGCTCGCGCCGCGGTGAGGGGCGCATGCGGCCGATATTTCCTCTGTCGTTCCCGCGAAGGCGGGAACCCATGACCTCAACGGTTCGGGTTCATGGGTCCCCGCTTTCGCGGGGATGACAGGACAGGTGGCAGGACAGGCCGCCGACCAGCTCCCGCTGCCGCTCGCCTACCGGCCGGCGACCGGGGCGGCCGATTTCGTCCATGCCGCGGCCAATGCCGATGCGGTCGCGTGGCTCGCCGGGCCGCCGCGGGCGCGGACGCTGCTCGTCGGCCCGCCGGCGTCGGGCAAGACGCATCTCGGGCGGCTGTTCGTGGCGCAGCACGCGGCGACTTTGCTCGACGACGCCGACCGCATGGATCAGGAGACGCTGTTCCACGCGTGGAACGCGGCGACCGACGCCGCGCCGCTGCTGTTCACCGCGCGCAGCCTGCCGCGGACGTGGGTGACGCTGCCCGACCTCGCCTCGCGGCTGGCGGCGACGCCGACGCTCGTCATCGGGCCGCCCGACGAGGGGTTGCTGGCCAGCCTGCTCGTCAAGCAGTTCGCCGACCGCGGGCTCCGGGTCGACGCGCCGGTGGTCGCCTTCGTCGTGCGCCGCATCGAACGCAGCTTCGCCGCGGTCGCCGAGACCGTCGCGGCGCTCGACGCCGCGGCGCTCGAGCGCGGGCGCGAGGTGACGGTGCCGCTGGTCCGCACGGTGCTGGAGGGGCAGGGGGACTGGCTGGCGGCGTAAGCGCCAGGACTTTCGACCGGGAGATACCCGACGCCACATGGATGTCGTCGCGTGTTGTCCACGCTGAGGTTATGGCTGGTCCCGCTCCGTCCGGCGACGAACCCGTGGCATCCGCTCCCGCTTGGCGCCTTGCTTTCGTGCGCGATCGGGCGGATGCTGCGGCGCAACCAGAGGGGTCGTGGTGCGCATCGCGGTCGTCGACGAAAGTGCCGCGCGCGCCGCGATCATCGACGAGGGCCTGCGCGAGGCGGGACTCGGCGACATCAGGGTCTTCGCCGACCGGCACGGCCTTGCCGGCCGGATCGAAGCGTTCGCCCCCGACGTCATCCTGATCAGCCTCGCCAATCCGCATCGCGACGAGCTCGAGGAATCGTTCGCCCTGTCGCGCGCCATGGCCCGGCCGGTGGCGATGTTCGTCGACCAGAGCGACGTCGCCGGCATCGAGGCATCCGTCGACGCCGGCGTCTCGGCCTATGTCGTCGACGGGCTGCGGCGCGAGCGCATTCGGCCAATCCTCGAGCTGGCGATCCGCCGCTTCCGCGCGTTCAGCCGCCTGCGCGCCGAACTCGACGAGGCCCGCAGCGCGCTCGCCGAGCGCAACACGCTCGACGCCGCCAAACACCTGCTGATGACCCGGCGCGGGATCGACGAACCCGCTGCCTATGCCGCGCTGCGCAAGGCGGCGATGGATAGCGGGCGACGCATCGCCGACGTCGCCGACGCGATCGTCACCGCCGACCGTCTGATGGGGACGCTATGAGCCTGACCCCGCTGCGCATCGGCTTCCTGCCGCTGGTCGACGCGGCGCTGCCGATCCTCGCCCGCGAGTTCGGTTTCGCCGAGGCCGAGGGGCTCGACCTTCGCCTCGTCCGCGACATGAGCTGGGCGACCGTCGGCGACCGCCTGCTGTACGGCCACAGCGACGCCGCCCACCTGATCGCGCCGCTGGCGATCGCGACGACGCTCGGCCTCGGGCGACCCGCGACGGCGCTGTCCGTGCCGTTCGTCCTCGGCCTCAACGGCAACGCGATCACGCTGCGTCCCGACCTGGCGGCGCGGGTGACGACGCCCGGACTGCCCGGCGACGTGACGGCGATCGGCCGCCGGCTGGCGGACCTGGCCCGCGCGGCACCGAAGCTGCGCTTCGGGGTCGTCCATCGTTTCTCGAGCCACGACTATATGCTGCGCTACTGGCTGCTGGGCAGCGGCATCGATCCGACGCGCGAGGTCGACATCGTCACCGTATCGCCGCCGTTCGCGGCCGACGCGCTGGCCAGTGGCGAGGTCGACGGCATCTGCGTCGGCGAGCCGTGGAACAGCGTCGCGGTCGACCGCGGCGTCGGCGTGATCGTCGCCGTGACGTCGCAGATCTGGCGTCGCGGGGTCGAGAAAGTGCTGGCGATGCGCAGCGACCGGCTCGCCGCCGAGCCCGACATGGTCGCGCGCCTCATCCGCGCCCTCTATCGCGCGGGCGTCGCGTTCGTCGATCCGGGGCAGCGTGACATGATCGCAGCGATCCTCGCGCGGGGCGAGTATCTCGATGGCTCGGCCGACCTGATCGCCCGCGCCATTTCCGACCGTATCCGCTTCGCGCGCGGGGCCGAGCCGATCCATGTGCCCGATTTCATGTTCCAGCACCGCGAGGCGGCGAATTTTCCGTGGGTCAGCCAGGCGGCGTGGCTGTACGCGCAGATGTCCCTCGCCGGTCACCTGACGCCCGACCCGGCAACTTATGCCGCGGCGCAGCGCGTGTTCCGGCCCGACATCTACCGCGCCGCATTGCGGCCGCTCGGGGTGCCGCTGCCAGGCGCGAACTCGAAACTCGAAGGCGGCATCACCCGTCCGCTGGCCGTCGGCACGGCGCTGGGGCGACTGATCCTCGGCCCCGACGCCTTCTTCGACGCGCGCAGCTTCGATCCCGACCGGCTCGACGATTATCTCGGCGGCTTCGTCACCGGCTGAGTTTCGCTGCAGCACAAAAAAAGGCTTGCCAAGGTCCGCGATCCGGGAGATGTGCGTGTCATCGGATGCTGCAACGAGGCAGTTCCGGCACCACCGACATATCCGGCAAAGCTGCCGCCCCGATGCCGCCTGCCGCGGCCGTCGCGGCGGCTTTTTTGCGTCCGCAACGCAAGGGGGAGCCACCATGACGACGATGGGCATTACCGCCAACGGGCTTCTCGCCCCAGAGGTCGCGCGCCGCGACGGCTTCTGGGCGGTCGGGCACCGGCCGACGCTGTTCGCCGCCTTTCTCTATTTCGACGTCGCCTTCATGGTCTGGGTGCTGCTCGGGCCGCTCGCCCCGATCATCGCCAAGGATCTCCACCTCAGTGCGGCGCAGAAAGGGCTGATGGTCGCCGTGCCGACGTTGGCGGGGGCGATACTACGGCTGGTCTACGGCGTGTTCGTCGATCGCATCGGGCCGAAGCGGACCGGCGCGATCGCCCAGATCGTCGTCATCGTCGGGCTGCTGACCGCATGGTTCTTCGGCGTCGACAGCTTCGTGGGGACGCTTGCCGTAGGGGTCGTGCTCGGCTTCGCGGGAGCAAGCTTCGCCGCCGCCCTGCCGCTCGCCTCGCGCTGGTATCCAGCCGAGCATCAGGGCAAGGCGATGGGCATCGCCGGCATGGGCAATTCCGGCACCGTCTTCGCCGCGCTGTTCGCACCGCTGCTGGCCAAGGCGTTCGGCTGGAACGCCGTGCTTGGCCTCGCCACCATTCCGCTGACGATCGTCTTCCTGATCTATCTGGTCGTTGCGCGCGATGCGCCGGATCGGCCGGTGCCAAAGTCGCTCGCCGCCTATCTCGACGTGCTGCGCAGCGGCGACGCGTGGTGGTTCATGCTGTTCTACGGGGTCACCTTCGGCGGCTTCGTCGGCCTGTCGTCGAGCCTGTCGATCTACTTCACCGACCAGTTCGCCCTGACGCCGGTCGTCGCCGGCTATTGCACCGCGGCGTGCGTCTTCGCCGGGTCGCTGGTCCGGCCGTTCGGTGGCGCGGTCGCCGACCGCATCGGCGGGATCAGGGCGCTGACCTTCGTCTACCTGCTCGCGGCGATCACGCTGGCGGTGATCGCCACCGCGCCGCAGCCGCTCGGTCTCGCGCTGGCGCTGTTCCTGCTCGTCATGGCGACGCTCGGCTTCGGCAACGGTGCGGTGTTCCAGCTGGTGCCCCAGCGCTTCGGCCGCGAAATCGGTGTGATGACCGGCCTCGTCGGCTTCGGCGGCGGGGTCGGCGGCTTCTACCTCGCGTCGTCGCTCGGGCTGGCGAAGCAGCTGACCGGCAGCTCGTCGGCGGGCTTCCTGATCTTCGCCGCCCTCGCCGTGATCGCCCTCGGCGGGTTGACGCTGGTCAAGACCCGGTGGCGCCGCACCTGGGGTAATGCCGGGGCGCGCATCTGATGCACGCGCTGCGCCCGCACCTCGTCGTCGTCGGCAACGGCATGGCCGGATGCCGCGCGGTCGAGGAGATCCTCGCCCGCGACCCCGATCGTTTCCGGATCACGATCTTCGGGGCCGAGCGCCACGTCAACTACAACCGAATCATGCTGTCGCCGCTGCTCGCCGGCGACAAGACGTTCGACGATATCGTCATCAACGACGCCGCATGGTACGCCGACAACGGCATCGAGCTGATCGCCGGCGATCCGGTCGTGGCGATCGACCGCGCGGCACGCACCGTCACGGGGCAGTCGGGGCGGGTCGAGGCCTACGACAAGCTGCTGCTCGCCACCGGCTCCGACCCCTTCATCATTCCGGTCCCCGGCCACGACCTCGACGGCGTCGTCACCTTCCGCGACATGGACGACGTCGGGGCGATGCTGCGCGCGGCGGAAGCCGGTGCGGCGAACGGCGGCGGCGACGCGGTGGTCATCGGCGGCGGCCTGCTCGGGCTGGAGGCGGCGCACGGGCTCGCCCTCCGGGGTATGAAGGTGACGGTGATCCACCTGATGCCGACGCTGATGGAGCGCCAGCTCGACGAGGCGGCGGGCTGGCTCCTCAAGGCAGCGCTCGAGGGCCGCGGCCAGACGATCCTGACCGGGGCCGACACCGCCGAAATCCATGGCGACGGCCGGGTCGCAGGCGTGCGCCTGAAGGACGGCCGCGACATCCCGGCGAGCCTCGTCGTCATGGCGGTCGGTATCCGGCCCAACGTCAGGCTGGCCCGCGCCGCCGGCCTCGCCCTCGGGCGCGGCATCCACGTCGACGACCATCTCGTGACATCGGACGCCGATGTGCTGGCGGTCGGCGAATGCGTCGAGCACAACGGGCTGGTCTACGGGCTGGTCGCGCCCCTGTGGGAGATGTGCCGCGCGCTCGCCGACGGGCTGGTGGCGACACCGTCGGGCTATACCGGATCGGTCACCTCGACCAAGCTCAAGGTGTCAGGCATCGACGTGTTCTCGGCCGGCGACTTCTCGGGCGGTGCGGGGGCAGAGGACATCGTCCTGCGCGACGCCGCGCGCGGAGTGTACAAGCGCGTCGTCGTCAGGAACGATCGGATCGTCGGCACGGTGCTGTACGGCGATACCGCCGATGGCGGCTGGTACTTCGACCTGCTCCGGCGCGGCGAGGACATCGGCCCGCTTCGCGACCTGCTGATCTTCGGCCAGGCCTTCGCCCTCGGAGGAGGGCCGGCGGACCCTAACGCCGCCGTTGCGGCACTCTCGGACGATGCCGAGATCTGCGGCTGCAACGGCGTCTCCAAGGGCAGGGTCGTCGCCTGCATCAGCGGCGGAGCGGCGACGCTCGATGCGGTGCGCGCGCGGTGCAAGGCGTCGGCGTCGTGCGGGTCGTGCACCGGCCTCGTCGACGGGCTGCTCGCGCTGACGCTCGGCGGTGACTATGCCGGCGAGCGCGATGTCAAGCCGATGTGCGGCTGCACCAGCTTTGGCCACGACGACGTCCGTCGCGAGATCGTCGCGCAGGGTTTCGCCTCGATCCCGGAAGCGATGCAGCACCTGCACTGGGCGACGCCGGACGGCTGCCCGAAATGCCGGCCGGCGCTGAATTACTATCTGCTGTGCGCGCGGCCGGGCGATTATATCGACGACCAGCAGAGCCGCTTCGTCAACGAGCGGATGCACGCCAACATCCAGAAGGACGGCACTTATTCGGTCGTGCCGCGCATGTGGGGCGGGCTGACCAACCCGCGCGAGCTGCGCGCGATTGCCGACGTCGTGGAGAAGTTCAACGCGCCGATGGTCAAGGTGACCGGTGGCCAGCGGCTCGACATCTTCGGCATCCGCGGCGAGGACCTGCCCGCGGTCTGGGCCGACCTCAATGCCGCGGGCATGGTTTCGGGCCACGCGTACGGCAAGTCGCTACGGACCGTGAAGACCTGCGTCGGGTCCGAATGGTGCCGGTTCGGGACGCAGGATTCGACCGGGCTGGGCGTACAGCTGGAACGGATGAGCTGGGGCTCGTGGATGCCCCACAAGTTCAAGATCGCGGTCAGCGGCTGCCCCCGCAACTGCGCCGAGGCGACGATCAAGGATTTCGGCATCGTCTGCGTCGACTCGGGCTATGAACTGCATGTCGGCGGAAACGGCGGGATCAAGGTCCGGGTCACGGACCTGATCTGCAAGGTCGCAACGGAGGCGGAGGCGCTGGCTTACTGCGCCGCGTTCATCCAGCTCTACCGCGAGGAGGCACGCTACCTCGAACGTACGGCACCGTGGATCGAGCGGATCGGCGTCGACTATGTCAAGGCGCGGATCGTCGATGACGACGCGGGCCGTGCCGGGCTGACACGCCGGTTCCTGTACTCGCAGAGTTTCTTTCAGGACGACCCGTGGGCGGCGCGGGCGGCGGGCGCCGACGCCGGGCA
>CAHJWP010000103.1 GCA_903642255.1 Sphingomonadaceae bacterium
CTGCCGGTGTAGCGGTGGGTGGTCCCGACGATCAGGTAGGTGTCGCTCGCCGCCTCGCTGCTAACTTGGCTGAAGTCGACTGTCAGCGTCCGGCCGACGGCGGCCGAGAACAGGTTGCCCTCGGCGAAGCTGCGCGCCATCAGCCGCCGGTCGCGGTCGAGCCAGACGGAGGCGTAGCGCACCGCCGCGCTCGACAGGCCCGCCTGGTCATAGCCGGCCGGGTAGACATAGCGCGGCAGGCCGCCCTGCTTGACGGGATCGCCGGTGACGTAGCGGGGCGGCGGGCTGCCGAACGTCTCGTTCTTCTTGTCCTTGGCGAGCGCGACCGTCGGCGCGGTATAGTCATAGTCGTTGACGTTGTACTCGGTCGCCGAGAAGCTGCGCCGCTCGACGAGCGAGGTGAGGACATAGGCGTCGCCGTTGCCCGCCCCGCCCGGGGCCAGCGGCACGGTCGCCGGGCTCATCGCGTCGTGCGAGTTGAGGATGTCGACCAGCACGCACTCGTGGCCCGCGGCCGAGTGCCGGTAGAAATAATAGATGCCCTCCTTCTCGAGGTGACGCGACAGGAAAGCGAAGCCGCTCTCGTCGTACTGGACGCGGTATTCGACGGCGGCATAGGTGTCGTTGAGCTTCGTCGTGACGTTGAACGACGAGAAGACGCCGACGAGGTCGGTGATCGACTTCTTGTAGTAGATCATGCTCTGGCGCTCCATCGTCCGGAGCTCGAGGTTCGGACGCAGCGTCAGGCGATAGGCGAAGCCGAGGTCGTCGGTCGTCGTGCCGAGCTCGACATATTCCCACAGAATGCCGTGGAAGAAGCGGCTCAGCCCGTCGACCGCCTCGGGATCGTCGCTCGCGGCGGCGGTGAAGGCGATCTTGACCGGGTGCGCGAGCATCGGGTGGAGATTGAGCGCGGTGTCGCCGGTCCACTCGATGTCGACGACGATGGTGAACGGCTCGCTCAGCCGCTCGACGGCGGTCATTCGCGTCATCGCCACCCCGTCCGTGACATCGGGCAGATAACACAGGCCGATCCGGCTCGGATCACTCACGTTCGCGTCTCCTGCCCCGCTCGTCATCGCGACCCGACGAGCGGTGCGTGATAGCAGGGCGGAACGCGTCGTGACAACAGTCGTGACGGTCCCGCCGCGGCCCCCCCGGCACCTGGCGCGGGGCGCGTCCTTGACTTCGCCCGCGCCGGCCGCCTATGGACCGCGCTCTGGCTCCGGCCCCTTCGTCTAGCGGTTAGGACGCGGCCCTCTCACGGCTGAAGCACGGGTTCGATTCCCGTAGGGGTCACCAGGCGCGGCCAAGCGCCTGATCGCGAGATAAACCCGGTTCGGCCCGGTATGCACCACCGGAGCAGCTCGCCGCGATGATCGCCCCGTCGCAATCTGGGGCCGTCGCATCGAGGCAACGGCTCTTGGAAGCCATCACCTGTTGCCTCGACGCCGAGCCGGTTGGGTTGCGCCGCTCAGTTGAAATGTTGCCCGAAGCGGATGCCGAAGAACTGCGGCTTGATCGTGAAGGTGCGCGACGAGCCCGAGCAGAAGGTGATCGAGCAGAAGGTATTCTGCGTCAGCTGACCCCGGCGGTCGAAAGCGTTCTGGATGAACAGATCGAGTGACGAGTTGCCTTTCTTGATGCCGCCCGAGAAGTCGAAGGAGACGAAGCCCGGCGTTTCGCAGGCCTTGGTGCTGTTCGAGCCGGGACAGACGAGCAGATTGTTATCGGCGACGTTGAGGTCCTGGGTCTCGCTGGTCTGATAGAGCGCCGCACCCTGCAGGTAAGCGCGGTAATGGCCAATGTCGGTGTCGTAGCGAATCGACGCGGTGCCCTTGAACTGCGGCTGGCGCGGCAGGCGGGTGCCATCGGCGGCGGCGACCGTTGGGGTCGGTGGCTTCGTGTTGGTGAAGGTACCGGTCGCGCAGCTCGACAACTGGGTGATCGACTTCGCTACCGGGTCCGCAACGAAGTTACAGAAGTTCCCCTTCAGCTTGCCGTCATTATAGGCGCCCGACGTCGAGAGGGTGAACTTGTTAAGCTTCAGGTCGGCGTCATATTCGATACCCTTGACCTCCGCCTTGCCGGCGTTGCCCGTGTAACCGGCTCCCTGTGCACCTGCAACCACCACGCCGTACTGAATGTTGTTCCATTTCTCGAGATAGATGCTGGTGTTGAACCGGAAGATATTGTGCCACGTCGTCTTGACGCCGACTTCGTAATTGATGAGCGTTTCCGACTCAAATGGCGGAGCCGTGACGACCACACCAGGCGTGGTGTCGGTGGCGCGGATCCGCAGCGGCCGGTTGAAGCCGCCCGGGCGGAAGCCGGTCGAGTAATTGGCGTAGACCATCTTGTCCGGCTCGAACTGCCAGTCGAGCGCGACCTTGTGGGTTTCGCCCTGTTCACGGTAGCGCCCGACCTCGTCCGCTGAGAGATAGTTCGAGTTCAGACACTGCAGCCGTGCGTCGGGAAGCGGCAACGGACAGCCGAAGGTTCCCGTCGGTACATAGAGCGAGGTCGTCGTGTTCGTCGCCGAACTCGCCACGCCGGCGAAGCCGAGGGTCTGGTAGCTCGTCCAGAAGTACCGGATACCGCCAGTGAACTTGAGCTTGGGCGTGATGTTGTAGTGACCTTCACCGAAGATCGCCTCGTCGTGATAATATTGGTTGTTCTCGACGACATAGAAACCGTCCTGCTTCACCGCCGGCGAGCCGGGAACCAGCGTGCCGCCCTGCGCGACCGGAATGCCGAAACCGGCGGGATTGCTGTCGCCCCCGCCTGCCTCGGTGTAGCCCGCGATGTTGTCGAGGCCGTGGATCGCGTAGTAGCTGTTGTTTTCCTGCTTCTGGTACTGATAGAAGCCGCCGACCGTCACGTCGAACGGCCAGTGCTTCGGCGTCGTGATACGCACTTCCTGCGTCAGCGTGTTCTTCAGCGTGTCGGCGTGATAATATTGCGTCGGGTTGATCAGTGTGGAGCACTTCAGGGTCGCGCCCGATCCCGTGCAGCCGCTCTTGTTGAAGAACTGCAGGTAGTTCTCATAGCCCGGCCCGAATTTGTCATAGGTCACCGTATAATAGGTGTAATCGTTGCGCAGATTGGTCTTGCGCTGGAAGTAGCCGGTCGACGACACCACGTCCCAGTCGCCGATGTGGCCGTGGATGGCGAGTTCGGCCTGATACCATTTGTCGTCTTGGCGGGTCAGGTCGTAATCGTGGACCTGGAGGTCGCCGACGCGCGGGTCATAGCCGAAATAGCCGTAAGAGATCTGCCGCTGGGCGGTGACCTTCGGCGTGATGTCCCAGCCGGGGGCTGGCTGCCATAACAGCTCGACCCGGCCGCCGTATTCGTAGATCGGGTTGTAGTCGTTCTTGGCGATCGCCGCGTTGCTCAAGGTATACGACGTCGCCGGATTGTTGTCGCCGAGGTTCAGGACCGACGAGCTGCCGTCGTTGAACTTGCCGTTGTTCGGCGTGTTGTCGACATAGCCGCCGTCGTGCCGGTAATAGCCCATCGCGCGAACGGCGACCGTGTCGCTGATCGGGACATTGACGTACGACTGGAGCTGGCCGCCGAAGTTGCCGTCGCCGTATTTGTTGCCCTCGACGTCATAACCGTATTCGAGCACGCCGATCTTCGGCTTGTTGGTGATGAAGCGGATGGTGCCGGCGAGCGACCCTGCGCCGTACAGTGTGCCCTGCGGACCCGAAAGCGCCTCGATGCGCTCGACGTCGTAGACGTGAATATCAGGGACGCCGACGCCGAAGATCGGAATGTCGTCGAGGTAATAACCGACCGAGGCGTAGTTGCCGCCGGCGGGGACGATGCCGCGAAAGAATACCGTCTGGCGGCCCGGCCCGAGACCCTCGAACGACACCGACGGCAGCAGGGCGGCATAATCGCTCAGGCCCTTGACCTGCCGCTGTTCGAGAACGTCCGCTCCCAGCGCCTGAATCGAGATCGGAACTTTTTGAATGCTTTCGGCGCGGCGGGTGGCCGTCACGATGATGTCGCCGAACGACTGCTCCTCGGCGGCGGGTCCCGGTGCCGGTTCGGCGGCGGCGGCCACCAGTATCGGCGTCGCCGTCGTGGTCTGCGCCAAGGCCTCGCTGGTGAGGAACGGCGTCAGAACGGTCGCGCCCAACAGCAGGGCGGTGGACGAAATCCGTCGGCTGGTGATGTCGGTCATAACGTGCCCCCTTGACGCTGATGCTCTCCTTTCCTCCCCGGGTTCAGTTCCTTCCGGTCGCCCGGTTTACCGGGTCAGCCAGACGTGCGCTCCCTTGGGATGACGCGTTCGACCCATCTCGAACCCGCCGCCCCGCGACGATCAATCTCTGCCGATCGTCAAGATTTGAGATTAGCGTTTACTCGGACGAAGCTGTCAAGCAGGATTGCGACAATCGACGAAACCAGCCGGCAACGTCGGGCAGCATCTTGCCGGAGCGGTGATAGCGGCTCGCGGTAACGGGGGAGTTTGACCATGGTCGGCGCCGCGATGACGACGCGGGGGATCACCGAGGCGCTCGCCGAGGCGACGCATCTGCTTGAATCGGCTCCGGAAAGCGCCCTAGTTCGGGCGCGGGAAGTCTTGCGCATGGCCCCGGGTCACCCCCTCGCGCGGCTGGTCGAAGGGCAGGCGCTGCGCCGGTCGGGCGATCTCGGCGCCGCAGTCCCGCGGCTCGTCGAACTGGTCCGGAGCCAGCCGCGGATGGTCGACGCCCTGTGGGAGCTGGCGCAGGCGGCCAGCGAGACCGGCGACAGCAAGCGGGCACTGGCCGTGCTGGAAAATCTTACCCGGCTGCAGCCGACGGCCGCCCGCGCGTGGTACCTGATGGCGAAGGAGCTGCGGAAAGCGGGGCGGGAGGTGGACGCGTGGCGCGCCGATCTGTCCGGAGTTCACGCCGCTTCACGCGATCGCGGCCTGCTGGAGGCGGCGGTGGCGATGAACGAAGGCCGCCTGTCCGACGGGGAGGCGATCCTGACGGCGAAGCTCGCGTGGTCGCCCGACGATCCGGCCGCCGGCCGGCTGCTCGGCGAGATCAAATGGCGGCAGGGCGACATGACGGCGGCGCTGACGCTGGTCGAACGCAGCGTGCAGCTCGCACCGGGTTTCGATCTAGCGCGCGACTTCCTGATTCGCCTGCTGCTGCAGACCAATCGTCTGACCGAGGCGCTGGCACATGGCGAAGTGCTGACCACGTCTCCGGTCAGGCATCCGGGTCATGACCTGCTCAAGGCATCGATCCTTGTGCGTCTCGGCGAGCAGGAGCGCGCCAGGGAAATATATGAGCGCCTGCTAGCGCAAAAGCCGGATCAGCCCCAGCTGTGGCAGAACCTCGGTCATGTGCTGAAGACCCTCGGCGAGCAGGCCGCGGCGATCGAAGCCTATCGCCACGCGGTGACGTACCAGCCGACGATGGGCGAAGCATGGTGGAGCCTCGCCAACCTCAAGACGGTCAGGCTCGGTGCGGAAGACATCGATCGGATGGAAGGGGCGCTGCGGTCGCTCGAGCAGGCCGGACCCGGCAAAGATGAAGATGTCTTCCACCTCCATTTCTCGCTGGGCAAAGCGTTCGAGGACGCCAGGGACTACGCCGCCGCCTTCCGCCATTACGATCGGGGCAATCGCCTGCGACGTCAGATGGTGCGGCATGACGTCGATGCGTTTTCCATCGAAATCGCCGATGCGGCGAAGGTGTTCAGCGGCGCGTTGCTCGCCGCCAAGGGTCCGGGCGGCTGCCCGGCATCGGATCCGATCTTCATCGTCGGTCTGCCGCGTTCGGGTTCGACCCTCGTCGAGCACATCCTGTCCAGCCACAGCAAGGTGGAAGGGACCATGGAACTGCCGGAGATGATGATCATCGCCGGCCGTCTGCGCTCACGGGTGGAGGAGGGCGAGTTTCCGACTTTTCAGGCGATGATCGAATCGCTCACGCCTGCCGACCGGCTGCGACTCGGCACCGAATATCTCGATCGCACCCGCGTCCATCGGCGGACCGACAAGCCGTTCTTCATCGACAAGATGCCGAACAACTGGGAGCACGTCGGCCTGATCCGGCTCATCCTGCCCAATGCGAGGATCATTGACGCGCGCCGTCATCCGGTCGGCTGCTGCTTCTCGGCGTGGAAGCAGCACTTCGCGCGGGGGCAGACCTTCTCGTACGATCTGGAAGATGTCGGCCGCTATTATCGCGATTACGTCGCGTCGATGGCGGCATTCGACGTTGCTGCGCCGGGGGCGGTGCACCGCGTGATCTACGAACGGGTAGTGGCCGACATTCGCGGCGAGGTCGAGCGGCTGCTCGCCTATCTCGGCCTCCCGTTCGAGGAGGAATGCCTATCGTTCTGGCAGAACAGGCGCGCCGTGCGGACCGCCAGTTCGGAGCAGGTGCGTACGCCGATCTTCACCGACGCCGTCGATCACTGGCGGCACTTCGAGCGTTATCTGACGCCGTTGATCGATACGCTGGGCGACGTCGTCGACCGGTATGCCGACGCGCCGGGCGCGCCAAGCCGCTTGCCAACCGCATAAACCGCAGGAATACTCCAACCTGTAGAGTGGTCGTCGGAGACCGCCGCCGGGGGGACGCTGTCGGGATGATGCGCAGGGGCGCACCATCGACGGACGGGAGCGGAACCGATGGGCTGGGACTCGAGCCGGACACGGGCGCAGATCGTCGCGACGCTGGCGGCGCTCCAGACTGGTATCGAGCCGGCCACGCTGACCCTGCTCGTTGCCAACCATGCGGTGAACCCCGACGATTTCGGCTGGATCGTCAGCGTCGGGCAGATCGGAATGGCGTGCGGTGCTCTGCTCGGGTGGCGACAGAACGACCTAGCGCGCTCCCGGACTTTAGTCGCTCCGGCGGTCGGAATTGGTGCCTGTCTTGCGCTGACGGTGACGCACGGCCTGTTCGCGGTGCTGGCCGTGCGGCTCGTGCTTGGCGTTGTCATGGGCCTCCTGCTGACGCGCGCGACGGCCATCGCCGCGCACCAGCGGCCGCACAATGCGATCGGGATCATCTATCTCGCTCAGCAACTCCTCTCGACCGCCGTCCTGGCAGGGCTGCCGGCTGTCGCGGCGATCTGGGGTCCGGCATCGGCGCTGGGCACGCTGGCGGCGGCACCGCTGGCGATCACGCTGTTGCTGCGGACCAAGGATGTCGCCGCCGTTCCGGCCGCCGGTTCTTGCGAGGCGGCCGCACCGGATGCGGCGCACGGCAATGCTCTCGTGCCGATGGCGCTGATCGTCGCCGTCACGATGATGCTGTGGAGCTACATCGCCACGATCGGCTCGGCGCTTGGCTTGCGCGAGAGCGACGTCGGGTTCGCGATCGCACTGGGCTCGCTGGCCAGTGCTCCGGCGGCGGCGTTCGCCGCTCTTTCGGGACCGCGCCGCCACCCGTGGCTCACCGCGCTGGTGTGCGGTGCGGGGATGCTCAGCCCATTGCTCGTCCCGGTCGAAGCCGGACCGACCGGCTATCTGGCCGCGCTGGCCCTGTTCAACGCCGGCTCAACTTTCGGCACTATTCGCTTCTCGGCGTGGGCGATGCGGGCGCTGAACCGGCAACGGCAATTCGTCGTGATGGTCCAGTGCGCGGCGATGTCGGCGGGTCCGGCGCTGGGCGCGGTGGCCGTGCGGATGGGAGGGCTGTCGGCGCTCGGCACGCTCGCGACCGCCGGCGTGGCAGTCGCGGTCGTGCTGTCGGTCGTCCGAAGAATCGACCGCG
>CAHJWP010000104.1 GCA_903642255.1 Sphingomonadaceae bacterium
GCCTCCAGCCGCGCACGCTCGTCCGCGCCCAGCCCGGCGACGAACGTGCGCCGCGCGAGGCGAAAGCGGCGGCGCAGCGCCGGCTTGTCGTCGCTCGGGGAGGTCGGCGGGACCACCATGGCCGTTTGCCTGAATTTCCTCTGATGCCAAGTACATCAGGTGGGGACCATTTAGTTCGGACCAGGATCCGACCAGAGACAGCCCCCTAGGAGATTGAATCGCCTCAGGGAAGTATGGGCTCGCACGAGGCAGTACCCGCCTGCGGGGAACATAGGCCGGCGGCGGGTGAAATCCAAGCGGGGACGCGGTTTTGCGAGCGGGATGACCGCTACTAAAAGCGGACGACGGCACTTCTGGGCGGCATCATCCCGGCCTACCCTGTCAGCGTCGCCGCCAGCGCCTCGACGCGTGCGAGGATCGTGGCAAGCGCGGCGTCGTCCCGCTCCCCGGCCACCGGTCCCTCGCCCGCCGCCGTCCCCCCGCGCCGCGCCGCCACCAGCTCGTCGGCGATCTGCAAACCCGCCATCAGCAGCAGCCGCGGCTCGCTCATCGTCCCGATCGCGGCCGTCAGCTCGTCGGCCTTGGCGGCGAGCATCGCCCCCAGCGAGGCAAGGTGGTCCTCCTCGCCGTCGGCGCACGACAGGCTGTAGGCGCGGCCGCCGACGTCGACGCTTACCTTGCCCATTATTTCGTCTCCGCGAGCAGCGCGTCGAGGGCGGCGACGGCGTTGTCGCCGGCGCTCGCGAACGCCGCCGCCTGCCGCGCCGCGCGGTCGCGATCGGCCCGCAACGCACCCGCGGCCGCCTCGGCGCGGTCGAGCGCCGCAGCGATCCGTTCGAGCATGGTCGCATCCGTCACCGGCAAGCTCCTGAAATCATACAACTTGATTGGGATGCTACCCAATCCCGGCCCCCGCCGTCAAACATTGACCCGGCGCGGGTGCATGGCCATGGTGCGCCGCACTTCGCTCCCGAGTCGCTCCCGAGGCCGCCACCGTCATGTCCAATGCCGTCTCCCCCCGCCTGATGGCGAACGCCATCCGCGCGCTGGCGATGGATGCGGTCGAGGCGGCGAACAGCGGGCATCCCGGCATGCCGATGGGCATGGCCGACGCGGCGACGGCGCTGTTCACGAAGCATCTGAAGTTCGACCCTGCCGCACCGAAATGGATGGACCGCGACCGCTTCGTCCTGTCGGCCGGCCACGGGTCGATGCTGATCTACGCCCTGCTCTATTTGACCGGCTACGCCCGACCGACGATCGACGACATCCGCCGGTTCCGTCAGCTCGGGTCGCCGTGCGCCGGCCACCCCGAGAATTTCGAGCTCGAAGGCGTCGAGACGACGACGGGTCCGCTCGGGCAGGGGCTCGCCACCGCGGTCGGCATGGCGATCGCCGAGCGCCACCTCAATGCGGTCTATGGCGACGCGCTCGTCGACCACCACACCTGGGTCATCGCCGGCGACGGGTGCCTGATGGAGGGGATCAGCCACGAGGCGATCGGCCTCGCCGGCCACCTGCGCCTCGGGCGCCTGAACGTTCTGTGGGACGACAACCGTATCTCGATCGACGGGCCGACCAGCCTGTCGACCAGCGAGGACACGGCCAAGCGCTTCGATGCCGCCGGCTGGCACGTCCTCGCCTGCGACGGGCTCGACTTCGCCGACGTCGACCGCGCGCTGACCGAAGCGAAAGCCGATCCGCGGCCGAGCCTGATCGCCTGCCGCACGACGATCGGCTTCGGCGCGCCGACCAAGGCGGGGACGAGCGGCTCGCACGGCTCGGCGCTCGGGGCGAAGGAAGTCGCCGGCGCCCGCGCGGCGCTCGGCTGGGATGCGCCGCCATTCGTCGTGCCCGACGACATCCTCGCCGCGTGGCGGGCGGTCGGCATAACGGGCCGGGCCGAGCACGACGCATGGGCCGCGCGGCTGGCGGCGACCGACGACGCGACGCGCGCCGGGTTCGAGCGGCGCGTCGCCGGCGAGCCGCCCGCCGCGGCCTATGCCGCGATCGACGCGCACATCGCCGGGCTGATCGCATCACCGCAGAACATCGCCTCGCGCAAGGCGTCGGAGCTGGTCCTCGACGCCGCCACGCCGCTCGCCCCCGGCATGATCGGCGGCTCGGCCGACCTGACCGGCTCGAACAACACCAAGGCGAAGGGGCTGCAGCCGCTGACCGCCGACGACTACGGCGGCCGGTACATCTACTACGGCATCCGCGAGTTCGGCATGGCGAGCGCGATGAACGGCCTGTCGCTCCACGGCATGTGCCTGCCGTTCGGCGGCACGTTCCTCGTCTTCTCCGACTACATGCGCAACGCGATCCGCATGTCGGCGCTGCAGGCGACGCGGGTGATCTACGTCCTGACCCACGACAGCATCGGTCTCGGCGAGGACGGCCCGACGCACCAGCCGGTCGAGCATCTGATGTCGCTGCGCGCGATTCCCAACCTCGCGGTGTATCGCCCGGCCGACGCGGTCGAGACCGCCGAGTGCTGGGCGCTGGCGATCGCCGACCAACACCGGCCGTCGGTCCTTGCGCTGTCGCGCCAGAACCTGCCGCAGCTGCGCCTGACCGACGCGGGCGAGAACCTGTCGGCGAAGGGGGCGTATCCCATCCGCGACGTCGCCGACCCGCAGGTCGTCCTGCTGGCGACGGGGTCGGAAGTCCATATCGCGCTCGCCGCCGCCGACCTGCTCGCCGCCGCGGACATCCGGGCCGCTGTCGTGTCGGTGCCGTGCTGGGAGCGGATCGCGGTTGATGCAGGGTGGTACCGCGCGTTGACGCGGGGCGGTCGCGCGCTGGTCTGCTCGATCGAGGCCGGCGTGACGCTCGGCTGGGAGCGCTTCACCGGCTACGACGGGCTCACTTTTGGCATCGACAGCTTCGGCGCGTCGGGGCCGATCGATGACCTCTACGCGCATTTCGGGCTGACCGCACCGGTGATCGCCGCGAAGATAATGAACAAGATCAAGGAGATGGCATGACGAAGGTAGCGATCAACGGTTTCGGCCGGATCGGGCGGCTGGTCCTGCGGGCGATCCTCGCACGCAGCGGCGATCTCGAGGTCGTGGCGATCAACGATCTCGCCGACATCGCGACTAACGCCTTGTTATTGAAGCGCGATTCGGTCCACGGTACCTATCCCGGCACAGTGACCGTCGACGGCAGCGACCTGATCGTCGACGGCAAACGCATCCGCGTCACCGCCGAACGCGACCCCGCCAAGCTGCCGCACGCCGAACTCGGCGTCGACCTAGCCCTTGAATGTACAGGACTTTTCACCGACGCCGACAAGGCCCGCGGCCACCTCACCGCCGGGGCGAAGAAGGTGCTGATCTCGGCCCCCGGCAAGGGTGTCGACCTGACCGTCGTTTACGGCGTCAACCACCACAAGCTGGAGGCCGGCCACACCGTCGTATCGAACGCATCGTGCACGACCAACTGCTTGGCCCCAATCGTTAAGGTGATGCATGAGGCGATCGGCGTCGAGCGTGGCCTGATGCTGACGATCCACAGCTACACCAACGACCAGGCGCTGCTCGACCAGATGCACAAGGACCCGCGCCGCGCCCGCGCCGCCGGGGTGTCGATGATCCCGACGAGCACCGGCGCGGCGAAGACGGTCGGCGAGGTGATCCCGGAACTCAAGGGCAAGCTCGACGGCATCTCGATCCGCGTGCCGACGCCGAACGTCAGCCTCGTCGACTTCACCTTCACGCCCGCGCGCGACACGACGATCGAGGAAGTCAACGCCGCGCTCAAGGCCGCGTCGGAAACCAGCGACTTGCGCGGTATCCTTAACTTCAGCGATGAGCCGCTGGTCAGCCGTGATTACAACGGCGATCCGGCGTCGTCGACCGTCGACAGCCTCGAAACGACGGTGCTCGACGGCAAGCTGGTCCGCGTCGTCAGCTGGTACGACAACGAATGGGGCTTCTCGAACCGCATGGTCGATACCGCGACGCTGATGGCGTCGCTCGCCTGATGTTCCGCACGCTCGACGACATCGGCGACGTTAACGGCAAGCGGGTCCTCGTCCGCTCCGACCTCAACGTGCCGATGGATGATGGCAAGGTCGGCGACGTCTCACGCCTCGCCGCGACCGTGCCGACCCTCGCCGGGCTGGCCGATGCGGGGGCGAAGGTCATTGTCCTGTCGCATTTCGGCCGGCCGAAGGGGGCCGATCCGAAGCTGTCGCTGCGTCCGGTCGCCACCGCCCTCGCTGAAGTCCTCGGCCGACCGGTAGCGTTCGCGGCGGATTGCGTCGGGCCGGTCGCCGAAGCCGCCGTCGCCGCGCTCGCGCCGGGCGGCATCCTCGTTCTGGAGAACACCCGCTTCCACGCCGGCGAGGAGGCGAATGATTCCGCGTTCGTGACCGGCCTTGCGGCCAACGGCGACCTCTACGTCAACGACGCCTTCTCTGCCGCCCACCGCGCCCACGCCTCGACCGAGGGGCTGGCGCACGTGCTGCCGGCGTTCGCGGGTCGGGCGATGGCGGCCGAACTCGACGCGCTCGACAAGGCGCTGGGCAGCCCCATCCACCCCGTCGCCGCGGTCGTCGGCGGGGCCAAGGTGTCGTCGAAGCTCGACGTCCTGCTCCACCTCGTGACCAGGGTCGACCACCTGATGATCGGTGGGGCGATGGCGAACACCTTCCTCGCCGCCAAGGGAATAAATGTCGGCAAGTCGTTGTGCGAACACGACATGACCGCGACCGCGCTCGATGTGATCGCGCGCGCCGAGGCGGCGAACTGCATCGTCCATCTGCCGTACGACGTCGTTGTCGCGACCGAATTCAGGGCGAACGCGCCGCACCGCACGGTCAACGTTCACGAGATCGCGGCCGACGAGATGGTTCTCGACCTCGGTCCGGCGGCGGTCGAGATGCTCGGCGACGTCCTCAAGACATGCCGGACGCTGGTGTGGAACGGCCCCCTAGGGGCGTTCGAGATAGTGCCGTTCGACGCGGCGACGGTCGCGCTCGCCCGCATCGCCGCCGCGCTGACCGCCGACGGCCTCGTCTCGGTCGCCGGCGGCGGCGATACGGTGGCGGCACTCAACCATGCCGGCGCGGCCGACGGCTTCACCTTCGTGTCGAACGCCGGTGGCGCGTTCCTCGAATGGATGGAGGGCAAGGCGCTGCCGGGCGTGGTGGCGCTCGACGTCGTCCCGTCCAGAGGCTAGATCGATCGATAAATCAGGGAGCTTCAAACCCGTGTCCATGACCCCTACCGTCCGCGCCATCCTCGCCAACTACGAGTCCGACAATCCCGGGACCAAGGCGAACCTCGCCCGCATCCTGCTGCAGGGGCGGCTCGGTGGGACGGGCAAGCTCGTCATCCTGCCGGTCGACCAGGGCTTCGAGCACGGCCCGGCGCGCAGCTTCGCGGCGAACCCCGACGCCTACGACCCGCACTATCACTATCAGCTGGCGATCGACGCCGGGCTGTCGGCCTATGCCGCGCCGCTCGGCATGATTGAGGCGGGGGCCGACACCTTCGCCGGGCAGATCCCGACGATCCTCAAGGTCAATTCGTCGAACAGTTGGTCGACCAGCATCAATCAGGCGGTGACCGGCACGGTCGACGACGCGCTCCGCCTCGGCTGCGCCGCGATCGGTTTTACCATCTATCCCGGCTCGGACGACATTTTCGAGCTGATGGAGGAAATTCAGGAACTTAGCGCCGAAGCCAAGTCGGTCGGCATCGCTACCGTCATCTGGTCGTACCCGCGCGGCGGCGAGATTTCCAAGGCCGGCGAACTCGCGCTCGATGTCGGGGCCTATGCCGCGCACATGGCGGCGCTCGCCGGCGCGCACATCATCAAGGTCAAGCTGCCGACCGACCATATCGAGCAGAAGGACGCCAAGAAGGCGTATGAGGACGGCGACTGGTCGACCCAGGCCAAGCGCGTCGCCCACGTCGTCAAGGCCTGCTTCAACGGCCGGCGGATCGTCGTGTTCTCGGGCGGCGCGGCGAAGGGGGCCGACGCAGTGTATCAGGACGCGCGCGACATCCGCGACGGCGGCGGCAACGGGTCGATCATCGGCCGCAACACCTTCCAGCGCCCACGCGCCGAGGCGCTGGCGATGCTCGACAAGATCGTCGGCATTTATCAGGGGGCTGAGTGATCGACGACGCGGACGACGACGACGACCTGATCCCGCTTGATCCCGGTTTCGGCGCGCGGTTCGAGCGGCAGCGGCGGCCGGCGTGTCAGCTTTACATCGTATCGCCTCCGAACGTCGACGCGTCGTTCGCCGACCGGCTGCGGGCGGCGCTCGGGGCGGGGCCGGTGGCGGCGTTCCAGCTGCGCCTCAAGGACGTCGACGACGATCATGTCCGGCGGACGGCCGAGGCGCTGATGCCGGTGTGTCGCGAGCATGACGTCGCGTTCATCCTCAATGATCGCATGGACTTGGCCAAGGAACTTGGCACCGACGGTGTCCACCTCGGCCAGTCCGATGGCGACGTTCGCGCCGCCCGGGCGCTGCTCGGCCCCGATGTGCAGATCGGCGTGACGTGCCACGACAGCCGCCACCTCGCGATGGAGGCGGGCGAGGCGGGGGCCGATTATGTCGCGTTCGGCGCGTTCTACGAAACCACGACGAAACCGTCGCACTACCGGCCGGAGCCGCCGTTGCTGACGTGGTGGACGACGCTGAGCCAGCTGCCGTGCGTCGCGATCGGCGGCATCACCCCGGCCAACGCGCCGCCGCTGATCGCTGCGGGAGCGGACTTCATCGCCGTGGTCAACGCGGTGTGGGCGCATCCCGACGGCCCGGCGGCGGGAGTGGCGAGCTTCGTCCCGGTGTTGGCAGCGCAGTGACCTTGCGCTAGGAAGCGCGGCCTCACCTTTCCCGCAGAGCCTAACCCCATGAAAATGAACTCGGTCGACATCCGGCCCGGCAATATCCTCGAATATCAGGGCGGGCTGTGGCGCGCGGTCAAGATTCAGCACACCCAGCCGGGCAAGGGCGGGGCGTACATGCAGGTCGAACTCAAGAACCTGACCGACGGGCGCAAGACCAACGAGCGCTTCCGCTCGGCCGAAACCGTCGAGAAGGTGCGGTTGGACACCAAGGATTTCCAGTTCCTGTTCGCTGAGGGCGACGAGCTGACGTTCATGGACAAGGTGACGTACGATCAGGTGTCGCTGCCGCGCGATCTGCTCGGCGAGGCGGCCGAGTTCCTCACCGACGGCATGGACGTCACGATGGAAACCTATGAGGACAAAGCAATTTCGGTCCAGTTGCCCGACCATATCGAGGCGGTCATCGCCGACACCGAAGGCGTCGTGAAGGGCCAGACCGCGTCGTCGAGCTACAAGCCGGCGCGGCTCGAGAACGGCGTGCGGGTCATGGTCCCGCCGTTCATCGGCGTCGGCACCAGAATCGTCGTCGATGTCTACGCCCGCGAGTATGTCCGCCGGGCTGACTGATGCCCGCCCATTCCGCCCTCATCACCGTCATGGACAAGGCTGCGCGCAAGGCCGCACCAAGATTACGCCGTGATTTCAACGAAGTAGATGCTCTTCAGGTGTCCAAGAAAGGCCCGGCCGACTTCGTGTCGAACGCCGATCGGGCGGCGGAGAAGACGATCCGCGACATTCTCGTCCATGCCCGGCCCGACTGGGGGCTGCTGATGGAGGAGGAGGGGGCGACCGAGGGGGCCGATCCCGACCACCGGTGGATCGTCGATCCGCTCGACGGGACGACCAATTTCCTCCA
>CAHJWP010000105.1 GCA_903642255.1 Sphingomonadaceae bacterium
CGGCTCCCGGCGTCGACGATCCGCCCGGCGATCGCCTCGGGCGAGAAGCCGGCGAAGACGACCGAATGGACCGCGCCGATCCGCGCGCAGGCGAGCATGGCGACCGCCGCTTCCGGAATCATCGGCAGGTAGATCGTCACCCGGTCGCCGCGCGCGACGCCGAGGCCGGTCAGGGCGTTGGCCATGCGGCACGTCTCGGCGAGCAGCTCGCCGTAGGTGACGTGACGCGGCGGGGTGGCCGGGTCGTCGGCCTCCCAGACGATGGCGATGGCCGCGGGGTCGTGGCGGTCGAGGCAGTTGGCGCTGGCGTTGAGCACCCCGTCCTCGAACCACTTGATGTCGACCGGATCGAAGCGCCAGTTGCCCATCACCGTCGGCGGCGTCAGCCAGTCGAGCCGGCCGATCTGCCCGCGCCAGAAGGTGTCGGGATCGTCGTGCGCGCTCGCGCGCAGTGCGGCCGCCGCGGCGGTGTCGACCCGCGTGCGGGCCCGGGCCGCCTCGGTCACGGGATAGAGCTCGTCGGTCATCGTCGTCCCCAGGATTTGGGCGACAGACTAGCAGCCCGGAACGGCGCGGGCGAGGTCGCGTTGATGGGCGTGAGCCAAGGAGACGGACATGCCCAGGAACGAACTCGGCTACGGCGACGTCGATGCCCGACCCCCGGTTGCCGACGGAGCGGACGGCGGCGAGTCGGGCGGCGGCGCGCGCCCCGAGCCGGCCGAGACGACCGGCGGCAAGGGCTCGCCCGGCGGCCAGACCGATCCCGCCTATCGCGGCGGCGACAACCCCAACGCCCCGCGCAAGGGCGATGGCGGCGACGCGCAATGAGCGGGGAACGTGGCGATCCGGCCCGCGTCGAAGGGGCCCGGCCACCAACCAAGACGCCGTCGATGCCCGCCGCGCAGAACGGGTCCGGTCACAGCGTCGGCACCAACGTCCAGTCGGGCGCGCCGTCGGGCACCGAGACCGAGCGCGACGCGCCGGGCATCGGCAGCGACAAGCGCGGCGACGACACGCAATAGGTCAGGGCCGCTTGCCGTCGGCCGGCGCCACTCACGGCGCGGCAGGCCACCCTACCCGCTCACCGCCTGCGCGATCAGGGCGTGGAGCAGGGTCGTCGCCACCGGGTCCTGCCCCGGCGCGTCGGCCGATACCCGGAACGTCGTCAGCACCGCCTTGCCGCGGCCGAACCAGCGTTCGGCGACGATCGCACTGGCGCGGTGGCCCCAGCCGACGACCAGCCCGGCGGGGACATGGGCCTCGTGCTCCCACGGCTTCATCCCGACGAGGACGTGGTGCGGCACGACGCGCTCGAACGACAGGTCGAACATCGGGCCGTTGGTCGGATGGGCCGGGATGTCGGCGAACGCGCCGGTCCGCGCCAGCCAGCTGAACGCGGTGATCCAGTCGCCGCGCAGCATCGTGTTGTCGCGCGCCTGGGCGAACAGGCCGGGAAACGCCTGGTCCATGTGGTACGGCACCGGCATCAGCGAGGGCGGCTCGTCGGTCCGCAGCCAGTGGCTGGCGCCGTTCTCGACGATGATCAGCGCGCGGTGGCCGCGACGGATCGCCTCGACCATCGCCGTGTCGGCCCCGCGGGCGACGGTCAGCGCCGCACTGTCGGCGCTGTCGGCAAAGGCGTAGCCGAGCGCCGTCAGGCGGTCGCGCAACTCACCGTCATCGGTCCACAACTTCAGGTCGGCCGACGGCGCGGCGGGGCGCGGATAGAGGCTCAGCGCCTCGTAGTTGCGCGCGAGTTGCGCTACCTTCGCGTCGCGCAGCGTCAGCCGCAGCGTCGCGGCAACCGCCGCCGGCACGTCGGGCAGCGCGATGCCGAGCCCGGCGATCGGCGCGACGCGATTCGGTCCGGCGGCGGCGACCGGCACCTTGCCGCTCAGGCCCAGCGGTTCGAGGCTCCATTCGAGCACCGCGCCGGGGCCGACGAAGCCGCCGCCGGTCGCGACCGACGGGGCGAAGTCGAGCGTCTCGCCGGCCCAATAACCCCAGCGGCGGAAGCCCGGCACGACGACGACGTCGGCGTTGACCTCGGCGAACGGCGCGTGGAAGGCGCGCAGGTTGCGCTCCATGTCCATCAGGCCGTTGGCTTCCCAATAGATGTCGGTCAGCTCGGTGATGACATAGCCCTGGATCGACGCCGCGGCGCGCAGCTTCTCGATCTGGTACTTGAGCCCGGTGAACTGGTACCACTGCGTCGCGGCGATGAACGCGTCGAAGCTGCCGAAGGCGCGGTCGAGGAAGAAGCTGCGGTAGCGCTGCTCGAGCCCCTTGGGATAGGCGACGCCCTCGCCCCATTGCGCGCCGGTCTCGAACCACCACGGGTCGGTCGTCCCGCCGCGGCGCAGGTCGCGCGGATGCGGCAGGCCCCAGACGCCGAATTCGGAGCAGACCAAAGGCTCGTCGCCGCGGCGCTCGGCGTCGCCATAGGGCGAGAAGGTCCAGTCCTCGCGCGCGGCGAAGCGGTCGGTCAGATGGTCCCACTCGCCGCGCCGGTCGGGGACGCCGCGGTAATAATGATAGTCCTCGATGTCGGTCTTGACGTGGAAGTTGGGGAAGCACGCCGAATTGTCGACCGCCAGCCGGCTCGGGTCGTGCTTCTTCAGCCAGTCGTACTGGTCGATCAGCCAGCGGCGGTGATCGGGATCCTCGGTCAGCCGCGTGCCCCAGTCCTCGTTGATGATCGTCCACGCGACGATCGACGGGTGATGCCCGTCGCGGGCGATGATCCCTTCCGCGGTGATGCGGGCGCGTTCGGAGGCTTTCTCGCTGAACCGTTCGAAATTGGGGAACTCGGTCCACACCAGCAGCCCGAGCCGGTCGCAGACATCGTAGTAGAGCGGGTCGGGCACCTTGATGTGGCAGCGGACGGTGTTGAGGCCGAGCGCCTTGGCTTTTTTGAACTGGTCCTCGAGATAGGCGAGGTTGGGGACGGTATAGAGCCCCTCCGGATAATAGTCCTGGTCGAGGGCGCAGCGCATGTAGAACGGCTGGCCATTGAGCAGGAACTGGCCGTTCTTCGTCGTGAAGGTGCGGAAGCCGAAGTTGCGGCTCGCCGCGTCGCGCACTGCGGTGCCGTCGACCAGCTGGACGACGAGCGTGTAGAGGTGCGGCCGGTCGGGCGACCACGCCTGCGGCTGCGTCACGGTCAGGCCGATCGGGACCAGCGCCCGCCCGCCGCAGTCGACCCGGGTGCGGAACACGCGGCCGTCGGGGCCGGTGACGACGGCGACCAGCGCCGCGTTCGCCGCCGCCGGCGAGACGGCGACCGACACGCCGAGCGCGCCGGTGGCGAGGTCGCTGCCGAGGATGATCCCGCCGAGATGGGCGCACGGCCGGCGCTCGAGCCACACCGGCTGCCAGATGCCGCCCATCGGGCCGTACCAGCTCTGCTTGCCGTGCGGAATTTCCTGGAACGGGTGGTCGGGGAACTCGGCGCGGTCGTTCGACGGCAGGGTGACCTTCACCTCGAGGCTGTTGTCGGCCCATAAGCCGCTGGCATCGAGCGTCACCTCGAAGCCGAGATAGCCGCCCTCGTGGACGCACACGCGGCGACCGTTGACATAGACCTCGGCGAGATAATTGACCGCGCCGAAGCCGAGGACGACCTCGAAGCCGGTATCGTCGCCCTGCCACTTGCGCGGCACGGTGAAGTTGCGGCGGTACCACGTGACGCCCTGCGTCTCGCGCAGGTCGTCGAACTGCGCCTGCCACACGCCCGGCACCTGGATCGCGCGCCACATCTCCTCGCGGTCGAGTCGGAAGTCCCACACGCCGTCGAGCGACAGGCGATCGCGCGCCGGGCTGGCGGAAATCATGGCAGCAGGTGCAGCAATCGTCGTCATCGACTGCGGTCTAACAGCGTTGATCGAAGGGTCTAGCGCGAAAGCGCCGCCCCAAGCGCTGCGACGTACGCGCGCGCGCGTTCGCCGACGTCGGCGGCGCTGCGGCCCGGCACATAAAGCCCGCCGCCGAGCCCGAAGCCGTCGGCCCCCGCCGCGGTCCAGCCGGCGAGACTGTCGGGCTCGATGCCGCCGACCGGCAGGATCGGCACGGTCTTCGGCAGCACCGCGCGCTGCGCCTTGAGCACCGCGGGCGACGCGGCCTCGGCCGGGAACAGCTTGAGGACGTGCGCGCCGGCCGCGAGCGCGGCGAACCCCTCGGACGGGGTGAAATAGCCGGGGGCCGAGACGAGCCCGGCGGCGGCGGTCGCGGCGATGACCGCGGGGTCGGTGTTGGGCGACACGACGATCGCGCCGCCGGCCGCGCGGACTCGGTCGACTTCGATAGGATGCAGCACGGTCCCCGCGCCGACCGTCGCGGCACCGCCCAGCGCCGCCGCCAGCCGCTCGATGCTGGTGAACGGGTCGGGCGAGTTCAACGGTACCTCGATGATCCGGATGCCGGCTGCGACGAGCGCCTCGCCGATGCCGACCACGTCGTCCGGCGTCACCCCGCGAATGACGGCGATCAGCGGGCACGCGGCGAAATGCGCGTGGAAATCGGTGAGTGCCGTCATAATGCCCCCGCAATCGCGACCATGCCGGCGATGAACGCCGCGTCGCCATCGTGTTCCACCGCCGTCCGCCCGGCCCGCGTCAGCGCCGCGGCGAAGCGGGCGGTCAGGACCGGCGTGCCGAGCACCGGCACGACGTCGGCGCGCAGCCGGCCGAGCCCGGTGCGGACGTCGCTGCCGATCAGCAGGCCGGAGACGTACGACGCAGCGTGGACCGCTTCCGCCCGGCCGAGGACGACGCGCGCGCGGGCGGCGAACAGCTCGGCGGTCAGATCGTTGTTGGCCAGCGCGTGATCGACCCCGGCGAGGAAGCTGTCGTCGACCGGGGCGTCGTGCGCCAGCAGGTCGGACAGGATCGATTTGTGCGCCAGCGCGGCGAACACGTCGCCGGTCATCACCGTGCGGAAGCGGGCGATCGCGCCGCCTTCCATCTCGACCCACTTGGTGTGCGTGCCCGGATGGCAGACCAGCCCGTCGGCGTCGGCCGCGGCGAGCGCCGCCGCGCCGAGCAGCTGGACCTCCTCGCCACGCATGACGTCGGCGAGGGTGCCGTCGACGAACGACACGCCGGGGACGATGCCGAAGCCGGGCTCGACCCACGTCACCGCCGCGGCGATCATCGCGAGCGTCGCCGGGGCAGCGACATAGGGCACCTCGCGCCAGCCGCGGTTCGAGCCGATCATCCCGGCCATCAGCACCGGCCGGCCGCCCGCGCGGTCGCGCAGCTGCGCCACGGCCGCGGGGAAGTCGGCGCAGGCAAGGATGCCCCGGTCGTCGCTTGCCTCGGCCCCGGCGACCCCGGCGGCGTCGACCAGCCACGTCCGCCGGTTGGTCGTCCCCCAGTCGACGGCGACGAAGCCGTCGGCGAACCGCTCCGCCATCAGTGCGATTCCCGCGTGACGACGCTACCCGAGCTGCCGCGCAGGAAGTCGAGATCGGCCCCCTGGTCGGCCTGCGTCACATGATCGACGTACAGCTTGTACCAGCCGCGGTCGTACGCCGGCGGCGGCGGCACCCACGCCGCGGCGCGCGCCGCGAGCTCCGCGTCCGACACTTCGAGCGTCAGCGTCGCGTTCGCCGTGTCGAGCGTGATCATGTCGCCGTCCTGCACCAGCGCCAGCGGGCCGCCGACGTGCGCCTCGGGGGCGCAGTGGAGCACCACCGTGCCGAACGCCGTGCCGCTCATCCGCGCGTCGGAGATGCGGACCATGTCGCGCACCCCCGCCTCAAGCAATTTCCGCGGCAGCGGCATGTTGCCGACCTCGGGCATCCCGGGGTAGCCGCGCGGGCCGCAGCCCTTGAGCACCATGACGCACGACGCGTCGATGTCGAGGTCGGGGTCGTCGACGCGGGCGTGGAAGTCCTCGATCGAGCCGAAGCACACCGCCCGGCCGCGGTGCTGGAGGAGCTCGGCGGTCGCCGCGCCGGGCTTGATGACGGCCCCGCGCGGCGCGAGATTGCCCTTCAGGATGACCAGCCCGCCTTCGGCCATCAGCGGGTCGCCGATCGGGCGGATGACGTGCGGATTGTCGTTGCGCGCGCTCGCCGCAACCTCGCGCAGGCTCAGCCCCGAGACGCCGACGTGGTCGAGGTCGAGCCGGTCGCCGAGTTCGGCGATCACCGCCGGGACGCCGCCGGCGTAGTGGAAGTCCTCCATCAGATATTTGCCCGACGGCATCAGGTCGACGATCAGCGGGACGCTCGCGCCGAGCGCCTGCCAGTCGGCGAGGTCGAACTGCACCCCGGCGCGCCCGGCGAGCGCCAGCAGGTGGAGGACGGCGTTGGTCGAGCCGCCGATCGCGGCGCACATCTTCACGCCATTCTCGAACGCCGCGCGCGTCAACACGTCGGGCAGCGTCGCGCCGTTGTTGACCAGCTCGACGATGCGATTTCCCGTGCGGTGGGCCATCGCCTTGCGCCGCGCGTCGACGCCGGGGATCGTGCCGTTGAACGGCAGGCTCAGCCCCATCGCCTCGAAGATGCACGCCAGCGTCGACGCCGTGCCCATCGTCATGCAGGTGCCGGGCGAGCGGCTCATGCCGGCCTCGGCCGCCATGAAGTCGGCGTTCGACATGGTGCCGGCGCGGACCTCCTCGGAGAAGCGCCAGACGTCGGTGCCGCTGCCGATGTCCTTGCCGCGGAACTTGCCGTTGAGCATCGGCCCCGACGACACCAGCATCGCCGGCAGGCCGACCGACGCCGCCCCCATCAGCATCGCCGGCGAATTCTTGTCGCAGCCGCCGAGCAGGACGACGCCGTCCATCGCATAGCCGCGGATACTCTCCTCGACGTCCATGCTCATCAGGTTGCGGAACAGCATCGCCGTCGGGCGGATCTGCGTCTCGCCGAGGCTCATCGCGGGGAACTCGAGCGGCACGCCGCCGGCCTCCCACACGCCGCGCTTCACCCCCTCGGCGATGTCGCGCAGGTGGCTGTGGCACGGGTTGAACTCGGAAAACGTCTGGCAGATGCCGATGATCGGCTTGCCGTCGAAGACATGGTCGGGGAAGCCCTGCGCCTTCATCCAGCTGCGATGGATGAAGCCGTCGCGGTCGCGCTTGCCGTAGGTCGCGGCGGAGCGGAGGAACTTCTTTTCGGACATGCGACCTCCAACGTTCGGTTGGCGTCATAGGCCCCGAAACCGTTCGCTGTCATCCCCGCGCGGCGATCCTCCCCCGCTCGGGGGGAGGATCGCCGCGCTTTCGCGGGGATGACAGGTTAAGTAGAGGGGACGTCAGCAGCCGAGGAGGACCTATGGACACGCCGATGGACGGCCCCGGCTGGCGCTGCCAGTGGGCGGTGCATGCCGAGCTCGGCGAAAGCCCGATCTGGGACGCGGCGCGCCAGCTGGTCTGGTTCGTCGACATCGAACGCTCGCTGATCCACCGCTTCGATCCCGTGACGGGCGAACGGCGCGACTGGGAGGCGCCGTGCCGCGTCGGGTCGATCGCCCTGCGGCGCGGCGGCGGGTTCGTCGCCGGGACCAAGTTCGGCTTCGCGACGCTCGACCCCGATCGTGGCGCGTTCGAGGTCATCGACCATCCCGAGCCGGCGCTGCCGACCAACCGGTTCAACGACGGCAAGGTCGATCCGCGCGGCAATTTCTGGGCCGGCACGATGGACGACCTCAAGCGCGACCGCTCGGGCGTGCTCTACTGCCTGCGCCCCGACCGTAGTTGGACGGCGATCGACCTCGGCTACCG
>CAHJWP010000106.1 GCA_903642255.1 Sphingomonadaceae bacterium
GCCGCTCCCGCCGCCAGAATGTCGCGCTTGCAGTGCTCGATCGGGTCGCTCTTCTCGCGCATCGCGGCGACTTCCTCGCGGCTGCGGTACTTGGCGGGGTCGCTCATGCTGTGGCCGCGGTAGCGGTAGGTCTTCATCTCGAGCAGGATCGGACCCTTGCCCGACCGCACCCAGTCGACCGCGACATCGGTCGCGCCGCGGACCTCGCAGACGTCCATGCCGTCGACCTGAAGGCCGGGAACGCGGAAGCTCTCGCCGCGGCGGAACAGCTGGTCCTCGCTGCTGCTGCGGTTGACGCTGGTGCCCATGGCGTACTGGTTGTTCTCGATGACGTAGATCACCGGCAGCTTCCACAGCTCGGCCATGTTGAAGCTTTCGTAGACCTGGCCCTGGTTCGATGCGCCGTCGCCGAAATAGGTCACGGCGAGGCCGCCGTCGTTCTTGTACTTGTGGGCGAAGCCGAGGCCGGTGCCGAGCGGGACCTGCGCCGCGACGATGCCGTGGCCGCCGTAGAAGCCGTGCTCGACCGAGAACATGTGCATCGACCCGCCCTTGCCGTGGCTGATGCCGGCGGCGCGGCCGGTCAGCTCGGCCATGACGATCTTGGGGTCGATGCCGGCGGCGAGCATGTGGCCGTGGTCGCGGTAGCCGGTGATGACGCTGTCGGTCTTCGCCAGTGCCGACTGGACGCCGGTGACGACCGCCTCCTGCCCGATGTAGAGGTGACAAAAGCCGCCGATCAGCCCCATGCCGTACATCTGCCCGGCGCGTTCCTCGAAGCGGCGGATGAGCAGCATCTCGCGGTAGAAGGCGAGGAGTTCATCGTTGCTCGCAGTGTACCGTTTCGGCTCGTTTGGCCGCTCGCGAGCAGGCGTAGCCGGCACAGCGGGCGCGGGTGACTTGGCCATGCGGCGCATCTCCGGGGCGAAACGACGCCGTTCCTATACGCCACCCACGCCAGCGTACAATGCCGAATTGCGCCTATTTGGCGTCGGGCAGCGGCAGAATAACCTCATCGGATCGTACCACGCCCAGATCGCGCCGGACGAGTTCGTCGGCAAGGTCGCGGTCGACATGGTGCGGGTCGAGCAACTCGACCTGCCGGGCAAGCGCCGCCTTGTCGGCGGCGACGCGGGCCGCTTCGCGTTCGACGGCGACGCGTTCGGCCTTGTACCCCTGCCACGCGACGAAGCCGGTGTTGCCCGAAACGGCGTGGAACGCGAAGTACGCCATCACCCCGATGCACGCGGCGGGGAGGAGCGCGGCGCGGGCGAGGGCGACGGAGGAGACGCGGTCGATCATGGGGTGGTTAGACCATGGGGCGGGAGGCGATTCAAGTAATTATGTCGGTCGCGTAAGTATTGCGGCATTTGACCATGCGGCGAAGGCCGGTCAACGCAGAATGGCCCGCCCAGCGTATACGGCCGTATCCCCAAGCTCCTCCTCGATACGGATCAACTGGTTGTACTTGGCGAGCCGGTCAGAGCGGGCGAGGCTGCCGGTCTTGATCTGGCCGCAGTTGGTCGCCACCGCGAGGTCGGCGATCGTCGAGTCCTCGGTCTCCCCCGAGCGGTGGCTCATCACGCAGGTGTAGCGCGCGCGGTGCGCCATCTCCACCGCCGCCAGTGTCTCGGTCAGCGTGCCGATCTGGTTGACCTTGACCAGCAGCGAGTTGGCGAGACCGCGGCCGATGCCGTCGCGCAGGCGGTCGGGGTTGGTGACGAACAGATCGTCGCCGACCAGCTGGTGGGTGCCGCCGAGGCGATCGGTCAGCGCCTTCCAGCCGGCGAAATCGTCCTCGGCCATGCCGTCCTCAATCGACAGGATCGGGTATTTGCCGGCGAGCTCGGCGTAATAGTCGACCATCGCGTCGGCCGATAGCGACCGCCCCTCGCCGGCCAGTTCGTACGTGCCGCCCTTGTAGAATTCGGTCGCGGCGGCATCGAGCGCCAGCATGACGTCGTCGCCCGGGCGGTAGCCGGCGGCCTCGATCGATGCCATGATGAAGTCGAGCGCGGCGGCCGGCGAGGCGAGGTTCGGCGCGAAGCCGCCTTCGTCGCCGACGGACGTGGCAAGGCCGGCGTCGGACAGGCGCTTCTTGAGCGTGTGAAAGATTTCCGCCCCCCAGCGCACCGCGTCGGCGAGCGTGTCGGCACCGACCGGCACGATCATGAATTCCTGGAAGTCGATCGGGTTGTCGGCGTGCGCCCCGCCGTTGATGATGTTCATCATCGGCACCGGCAGGACGTGCGCCGACACGCCGCCGACATATTTGTGCAGGCTGATGCCGCGCGCGTCGGCCGCCGCCTTCGCCACCGCAAGGCTGACGCCGAGGATCGCGTTGGCCCCGAGCCGCGCCTTGTTCGGCGTGCCGTCGAGCTCGATCATCGCCGCGTCGATGTCGCCCTGGTCCTCGGCGTCCATACCCGACAGCGCGTCGAAGATTTCGCCATCGACCGCGGCACACGCCTTGAGGACGCCCTTGCCGCCGTACTTCGACGCATCGCCGTCGCGCAGTTCGACCGCCTCGTGCGCCCCCGTCGACGCCCCCGACGGCACGCCGGCGCGGCCGGTGCTGCCGTCGTCGAGGACGACCTCGACCTCGACCGTCGGATTGCCGCGGCTGTCGAGGATCTGGCGGGCGTGGATGTCGATGATGGCGGTCATGGGCAGGGGCTCCGTCGTCGCGTTGCGGCGGGTCGTAACGCCTTGCCCCGGCCACGACAACGGGGCGGCGCGCGATGCCGTGACGGACCGGTTACGGGCTTGCGCCGCGGCGGAACCGGGGTAAGCCTGTTACGTTCAGAAAACCGACCTGGCGACCCGGCAGTCGCCGACCACAGCCGAAGGGCCCGACGATGACGACCGACACCACCTCGGCAGGAATGCCGCCGATCACCCCAAGCCACGACGCGCTCGACATTCCCCCGGTGCAGGCTGCGGTAGCGCCGGTAGTGACGGCGGTGGCTCCGGCGGTGCAGTCGCTCGTCGGCGAAGGCAAGGCGCAGATTTCATCCGGCCTCGGCGGCCTGGCCGAGGCCGTGCGCGACGTCGCGACCAAGCTCGAGGGCAACGGTGCCGCCCCCCTCGCGCGCTATGTCTACGATGCCGCGGACACGGTCGAAAGCTGGTCGCAGACGGTCGAGCAGAAGTCGGTCGACGACCTGCTCGGCGACACGCGGACCCTCGTCCGGACCAGCCCCGCGGTCGCCGTCGGTCTCGCCGTCGCCGCCGGCTTCGTCGTCGCGCGCGTCGTGCGGTCGGGCCGATGAGCACGACGCCCGCCGATCCGTCGATCGCCGACCTGCTGCGCCAGCTGGTCGATGACGGCAACCATCTCGTCCGCACCGAAATCCGCCTCGCCAAGGCCGAGCTGCGCGACAACGTCGCGTCGGCGGCCAAGGGCGCGGCCGGTATCGGGCTCGGAGCGGTGCTGCTGCTCGGTGCCGTGTTCACCCTGCTCGGCGCGGCGGTCGCCTTCCTGACACCGGTCGTCGGCGCGGGCTGGGCGGCGGTGATCGTCGGCGTTGCCGCGCTCGTCATCGGCGGTGGGCTGATAATGTCGGGCGTCAACAAGCTGAAAGTGTCGAGCCTGGCACCCGATCGCACGGTCAAGTCGGTCAAGCACGATGCGCAGACGATTTCGGGGAGCATACGATGACCGACGACACCAAGGCGTTCGAGACCGAGGCGGCCGAGACGCGCGACCGGATCGCCGATACGATCGACGAACTGCAGGCGCGACTGTCGCCCAAGGCGCTGGTCGACAATGCCCTCGGCTCGCTGAGCACGGCGGGCACGAATGCCGTGGCGTCGATGCGCGGCGCGGCGACCGGCCATCCGCTGGCGCTCGGCGCGGCGGGTCTCGCCGTCGGGATCGGCCTCCTCGCCCGCAGCCGCGTGTCGAAGGTGAAGGTCGAATACGGCGACAGCTATGCCGCTTATGCGGACTATGACGACGGCTATGCGGCGAACCTTGCCGCGGGCGAGCCGCGGGTCGGCAAGGCGCGGGCGCAGATGGATCATCTGCAGCACCAGGCGCACGCGACGGTCGACGACAATCCGCTGGCCGTGGTGACCGTCGGCATCGCGACAGGGGCGCTGCTCGGTGCCGTGCTGCCGCTCAGCGCGGTGGAGGCGTCGTTGTTCGGCGAGGTCAACGGCCGGATCGCGGCGGCGGCGGACGCCGCGCTCGTCGCGATGAAGGCCGAGCTCGACCCGTCGAAGATGTCGCTCAAGGGCGGCATCGACGGCATCAGCCAGCGGCTTACCCAGTCGCTGATCACGGTGATCGGCGAGGCGAGCGCCGCCCTCGGTCGGCCGGTCAGGGGCGGTTAAGCCGCTTGACCCTATGGCGCATTCGGGACGAAGGCGTCCCGGGTTCACAGGAGCAGCGCATGCGGCGGACGATCGTTCTGGCCATCGTTTCGGGAATACTGACCGTCGCCGCCGTCGGCGCGGTGCCGGCGAGCGCGCAGCAGGCCGCCGCGACACCGGCCGAAGCGACGGCGGCCGGCGAGTTCATCGCCGGCCTCGCTGACCGGGTGTTCGCCGTACTGAAGGAGAGCCAGCCGAAGCCGGCTCTCAAGGCGAAATTCCGCAGCCTGCTCAAGGAGAGTTTCGCCGTCGACGAGGCGGGCGCGAAGCTTATCCGCCGTTATCGCAACCAGATAACGCCGGCCCAGCTCGCGGCTTATCAGGCGGTGCTGCCCGACTATATCGTCAACGTCTACGCCGAGCGGCTGATCAACTATGCCGACGCGACGGTGAAGATCGTCCGGACACAGGCGCATGGGAGCACCGGCGCGGTCGACGTCTTCTCGCGCGTCGCGACGCCGGGCAAGGACCCGTTCGACATCATCTGGCTCGTCGAGAAAGGTCCCGCCGGCAAGTGGCTGATCGTCAATGTCACCGTGTCGGGGATCAACATGAGCCTGACGCAGGAGGCCGACTTCTCGTCGTATATTGCCAAGAACGGCTTCGATGCGCTGATCGCGATGATGAAGACGGCGAACGCGCGGCCGGCGTGACGTCGCGCGTCCCCTGCTCGTGACATCGCTGCTCGACACGCGCGCCGCCGCCTATATCGATCCGAGCGCGCAGCTGTATGGCCGGGTCACCCTCGGCGAGGGCAGTTCGGTGTGGTGCAACGCGGTGATGCGCAGCGAGGCGGCGCATATCACGATTGGCGCGTTCACCAACATCCAGGACTTCGTCATGGTCCACACCGACCCCGGCGGTCCGGTCGTCGTCGGCTCGCACTGCTCGATCACCCACCATGCGACGCTGCACGGCTGCACCATCGGCGACAACGTCCTCGTCGGCATCAACGCGACGGTCTACGGCGGTGCGGTGATCGGCGACAATTCGATCGTCGGCCAGCACGCCTATGTCCGCGACGGCACCATCGTGCCGCCCAACTCGGTCGTCGTCGGCTCGCCCGCCAAGGTCATCCGCACCGCCAACAACTGGATCGCCAACCGGCTGAACGCGCTGTTCTACCACCGCAATGCGCTGGCCTATGCCGTCGGCGACCACCGCGCCTGGGACGGGGCCGAGTTCGAGGACTGGGCGGCGGCGACGATGGCCTCTGTTCAGGCTGAATTCGCCGCGTTACACCCTGCGGCATGAGCCTGCTCCACCTCGTCTTCGGCGGCCGCGTCACCGATCCCCGCACCCTGGATTTCGAGGACCCGAGCAAGCTCGACGTCGTCGGCATCTTCCCCGATTATGCGAGCGCCGAGGCGGCGTGGCGGGCCAACGCCCAGCGGACGGTCGACGACGCGGCGATGAAGTACGTCGTGGTGCACCTGCACCGGATGCTCGAGCCGGACGCAGTTTAGCGCCATCCTCCCCTCATGGTGTCATTCCCGCGAAAGCGGGGACCCATAACTCGAACCTTTTAGTTCTTGGGTCGCCGCTTTCGCGGGGATGACAACACGCGATTAGTCGAGCGTTAGCACAACCGTCGCGCGAGCGGTTGCGCCGCGACCAGCCCGACGAGAAAGCCGCCGATGTGGGTCCAGATCGCGATGCCCCCTTGCCCCGTATTGAACGCCACCGCAGTCAGCAGCTGCAGCCCGATCCATGTCGCGAGATACCATAGCGCCGTCACCACTTCGCCGGCGACGCGAACCCCGAGCACCCGCCGCGGTCCGGCGCGGCTCTGCGCGAACAGCACGGCATAGGCCCCGAACACGCCGGCGATCGCGCCGCTCGCGCCGACCACCTCCGCCGTCGAGCCCGGGCCGACCGCGACCTGCAGCAACCCGCCGGCTATCCCGCTGAGCAGATAGAGGAAGACGAACCACGTCCGCCCGGCGACGACCTCGACGTGCCGCCCGACCCACAGCAGGAACGACAGGTTGAGCGCAAGGTGGACCCAGCCGGCGTGGAGAAACAGCGCGGTGACAAGCGTCATGGCCGCCGGCACGTCGCCCGGCTGGCTCGGGACCACGCCCGTCAGCCGGGCGGGGACCAGCGCGGCGTGGCCGGCGAGCGCCGCGGTGAACGTCGGGCCGCCGACCGTCGCGGCGACCTGCACCGCGACGCACAGCGTGATGATCGCGCGCGTCACCCAGGCGGCGGGCGGCGGCGCGAACGACGCGCCGCCGAACCCGCCCTCCGGCTTCAAATGAACTCGACCTTCGCGATCGTGTAATATTTGTCGCCCGACGGCGTCGTCACCTCGACCTCCTCGTCGAGCCGACGGCCGATCAGCGCGCGGCCGAGCGGCGACGAATAGCTGATCCTTCCACGCTTGGCGTCGGCTTCGGTCTGGCCGACGATCTGGTAGGTCACCGGCTTGTCGTCCTCGTCGAGCAGGCCGACGGTCGCACCGAACACCACCTTGTCGCCCGACAATGTCGTCGGGTCGATCACCACGGCGCGGGCGAGCTTGTCCTCGAGCTCCATGACCTGCGCCTCGATATGGCCCTGGCGCTCCTTGGCGGCGTGATACTCGGCGTTCTCCGACAGGTCGCCGTGGGCGCGCGCGGTCTCGATGTCCTCGACGTTCTTGGGCCGCTCGACCTCTTTCAGGTTGCGCAGCGTCGCCATCAGCTCGGCGTGCCCTTCGGCCAGCATCGGATATTTGTCGACCGTCGCCATCTCAACTCTTCCCTGTTCAACGCGTTGCTCGGCGGTGGAGGGACCCACCGCTGGCGGCAATGTCTCTGTCCGGGAGCTAATTATTCAGCGCCGAATAATATGACTGGAGTGATCGCACTTCAAGCGGTCGTGCCTTGAGCGCCGCAATCGCCTGCGTCGCCGCGACCGACGCCGACGCCGTCGTGTAATAGGGTACCTTGCCGTACAGTGCCGAGGCGCGGATCGACGCCGAGTCCTTCATCGACTGCGCGCCTTCGGTCGTGTTGACGATCAGCGCGATGCCGCCGTCCTTGATCCGGTCGACGATGTGCGGCCGTCCCTGCTGGACCTTGTTGACCCGCGCGACGGCGATGCCCTCCCCTGTCAGGAAGCGCGCCGTCCCGTCGGTGGCGATCAGGTCGAAGCCCATCGCCACCAGCTCGCGCGCGGCGTCGAGGATGACCGCCTTGTCGCTGTCCTTGACCGACAGGAACACTGTGCCGGCCATCGGCAGGACGATGCCGGCGGCGAGCTGCGCCTTGGCGAAGGCCATGGCGAAGCTGCTGTCGATGCCCATCACCTCGCCGGTCGACTTCATCTCGGGGCCGAGGAC
>CAHJWP010000107.1 GCA_903642255.1 Sphingomonadaceae bacterium
TTCATCGACGAGGTCCACCAGCTCGTCGGCGCGGGCAAGGGCGAGGGCGCGATGGACGCGTCGAACCTGCTCAAGCCTGCGCTCGCCCGCGGCGAACTCCACTGCATCGGCGCGACGACGCTCGACGAGTATCGCAAGTATATCGAGAAGGACGCCGCGCTCGAACGCCGCTTCCAGCCGGTGATGGTCGGCGAGCCGACGGTCGAGGACACCATCTCGATCCTGCGCGGCCTGCGCGAAAAGTACGAGCTCCACCACGGTGTCCGGCTGACCGACGGGGCGCTGGTCGCCGCCGCGACGCTGTCGAACCGCTACATCGCCGACCGTTTCCTGCCCGACAAGGCGATCGACCTGATGGACGAGGCGGCGAGCCGCCTGCGGATGGAGGTCGAGTCGAAGCCCGAGGAGATCGAGAACCTCGACCGGCGGACGATGCAGCTCAAGATCGAGCGCGAGGCGCTGAAGCGTGAGACCGACGCCGCGTCGCGCGAGCGGCTGGTCAACCTCGAGACCGAACTGTCGGGGCTCGAGGAGCAGTCGGCGACGCTGACCGCGCGCTGGCAGGCGGAGAAGGAGAAGCTCGCCGGCGCGACGCGGATCAAGGAACAGCTGGATGCGGCGCGGCTTGAGGTCGAGCAGGCGCAGCGCAGCGGCAATTATGCCCGCGCCGGCGAACTGACCTACGGCACCGTCCCCGGGCTCGAACGCGCGCTGGCCGAGGCGGAAGCCGCGAGCGCCGGCGCGATGCTCAAGGAGGAAGTGACTGCCGACGACATCGCGTCCGTGGTGTCGCGCTGGACCGGCATCCCGGTCGACCGGATGCTCGCCGGCGAGCGCGAGAAATTGCTCGGCATGGAGGATGCGCTGCGCCGCGGCGTGATCGGCCAGGATGCGGCGATCGCTTCCGTGTCGGCCGCCGTGCGCCGCGCGCGCGCCGGGCTGCAGGACCCCAACCGGCCGCTCGGCAGCTTCCTGTTCTTGGGTCCCACCGGCGTCGGCAAGACCGAGCTGACCAAGGCGCTCGCCCGCTTCCTGTTCGACGATCCCGCCGCCATGGTCCGCCTCGACATGAGCGAGTTCATGGAGAAGCACGCCGTCAGCCGGCTGATCGGCGCGCCGCCGGGCTATGTCGGTTACGATGAGGGCGGCGTGCTGACCGAGGCGGTCCGCCGCCGGCCGTATCAGGTGATCCTGTTCGACGAGGTCGAGAAGGCCCACCCCGACGTGTTCAACGTCCTCCTTCAGGTGCTCGACGACGGGCGGCTGACCGACGGGCAGGGGCGCACCGTCGACTTCACCAACACGCTGATCATCCTGACGTCGAACCTCGGCAGCCAGTATATCGCGAGCTTACGCGACGACCAGAAGGTCGCCGACGTCGAGGAGCCGGTGATGGAGATGGTTCGCGCCCATTTCCGGCCCGAGTTCCTCAACCGCCTGGACGAGATCATCCTGTTCAACCGGCTGGCGATGGAACACATGGCGCGGATCGTCGACCTGCAGGTCGACCGCGTCCAGAAGATGCTGGCCGACCGCAAGATCCGGCTCGACCTGACCGACGGCGCACGGCGCTGGCTGGGGCGCGTCGGCTACGATCCGGTGTACGGCGCGCGGCCGTTGCGGCGCACCGTGCAGAAGCATCTGCAGGACCCGCTCGCCGACCTGATCCTGCGCGGGGCGGTGCACGACGGCGCGACGGTGGCGGTCGACGAGGGCGACGGACGGCTGGTGCTGACGGCGGGCTAGGCGTCGATGTCCGACCGGGGCGGTTAGCCGGTCGAACACGCCGTCGGGAGCCCGCGCGAGCGGGCCGGCCGATCCGCTCCGGCGTCGCGGGGTGGCGCGTCAGTTGCCGCCGGGCCTGTTTGTATTGTCCTCAACCATCTTGCGGGCCAGCCGCTCGTTCTCGTCGTTGACATACTGCCACTGCTTGCGCGTCAGGCACGTCTTGTGCCGCGCAACCAGGCTGCCGGTCTCGACCGAGGTCTTGCAGACAATCTCGGTCTTGTACTTGTCGGCGGCGGGCTGCGCCGGGGTCGTGGCCGCGACCTTGTCGCCGGCGGGCGCGGCGGGCGGGGTCGCCGGGACAGTCGTCACGGCACCCGTCGCGGGGGCGAGCGTGTTGCCCGGCGGATTGCCAACCGACTGCGCCGTCGCCGCGGTCGCCATCGCCAGCAGCGTGCCGGCCACCATCGTCTTCATCGTCGCTCCCCTTTCCGCCTGAGGGGCGCAGCATAGCACGCGCGCGGCGGTCGCCAAGTCGTCTGACGCGGCCGGCAGGCATGGTCTCTTGGCAGTGCCGTCGGCACGCGGCACAAGGGCGGCGATGACCCCCGACATCCTCGCCGTCGCGCGCGATCCGCTGTGGCTCGCCGACCGCTACGACCCCGGTCACGACGCGGTCCATTTCCGCTACACGCCGCGCGACGACCATCGCGCGGCGACCTTCCTGACCGACGAGTATCTGCCCACCGATGCCCCGCGCCGCGTCGTCCGCCGCGCCGACGCGCTCGCCGCCGGCCCGGTCGCCGGGCCGGTCCATTACCTCTTCCACTCAGCCTTCTGCTGCTCGACGCTACTGGCGCGGGCGTTCGATGCGCCCGGCGCGGCGATGGGGCTGAAGGAGCCGGTGCTGCTCAACGACCTCGTCGGGTGGAAGGGGCGCGGCGGCACGCACGCCGAGATCGCCGCGGTGCTCGACGACGGGCTGACGCTGCTGGCGCGGCCGTTCGGGCCGGGCGAGGCGGTGGTGATCAAGCCGTCGAACGTCATCAACGGCTTCGCCTCGGCGATGCTGACCGTCCGGCCGGCGAGCCGCGCGCTGCTGCTCCACGCGCCGCTCCGGACGTACCTCGGGTCGATCGCGCGCAAGGGGATGTGGGGGCGGCTGTGGGCCCGCGACCTGCTGGTCAAGCAGATCCGCGACGGGACGGCGTGGCCGGGGATGACGGCCGAGGAATTCATCGGCCAGACCGACCTGCAGGCCGGCGCGATCGGCTGGCTGGCGCAACACGCGCTGTTCACCCGGCTGACGGCGCGGTTTCCGGACCGGGTGCGGACGCTCGACAGCGCGGCGCTGATGGCCGATCCCGCCGCGGCGATGGCGGCGCTGGCGGCGCTGTTCGGGATCGCGCTCGACGTCCCCGCCGTCGTCGCCGGGCCGGCGTTCGGGCGACATTCGAAGACGGGGAGCACGTTCGACGCCGCGGCCCGCGCCGCCGAGGCGGCGGGCGACGCGCTGTACGCCGACGAGATCGACAAGGTCGCGGTGTGGGCCGAGGCGGTGGCGGCGGGCGTCGGGTTGCAGCTGGTGCTGCCGGCCGGGCTGCTGGGATAGGCCGGCCGCCGCAGCCGCGGGCACTTCCCAATGCTCGCCGCTGGCGAGGGATAACTCGATCCTCTCCGCTCGCCGGGAGCGAACCCATCGCCGCCGCGATGACGGAGGGGGGTTCGGGCGAGAGACCTCGGCCGCGTGCTCACCCCCTCCGTCGCGCAATGTCGCGCCACCTGGCCGCGCGCCGGGGATCAGGACGCGCCCCGCGGCGCGCGATCACGCGCCACGCACGAAAAAGGGCGGACCTTGCGGCCCGCCCTTTCGCGTCGGTCGTGTCGCTCGCGCCTAGAACTTGACGCGGGCGGTGACGGCGTAGCGGCGGCCCAGCGCGTCGTAGGTCGACGGATAGGTGTTGCCGCTGTTGAACAGCGTCGAGCCCGCGGTCGAGCCGACGATCGGCGGCTTGCGGTTGCCGACGTTCTGCGCCGAGATCACCAGCGACAGGTTCTCCATCACGCTGATCCGGGTCGTCAGGTCGAAGTAATCGTACGGCTTGATGTGGTTGTAGTTGACCGTCGAGCCGTCGATCGGCGAGACGCCGCTGAAGAGGCGGTTGTTCGGATCGCCGGCGAACTCGTAGTTCTCCTTGTCGATATGCCGCCACAGCAGCGACACGTCGAACGAGTCGAAGCTGAGCGTCGTCCGCTGGCTCCACTGGAACCGCGGCACGATCGAGCCAGGATTGAAGCCACCGTCCGACCCGCAGTTGGCGCTGAACAGGCCGACGCAGCTGCGGTAGTCGACGCCGTTCGCCGCATACTTGTTCTGGAACGTGTAGTTGCCCGTGAAGCTCAGCCCCAGCTTGGCGAAGTGGACGTCGCGGCTGTAGTTGAGCGTCCCGTCGATGCCGCTCGTCACGATCTTGCCGAGGTTCGACAGGACCAGCGGCAGGCCGAGCGTCGTCGCCGGATCGCCGTCGAGGCCGCCGGTGACCGGATTGCGGCGGATGCTGGTGCACGCCGCGCTCGTCGCGCTCGCCGCAGTGAGGTTGCCGAAGCAGCCGTTGATGACGTCGCCCGAGGCCGGCGTCGAAATCGCACCGACGATCCGGATGTGGTAATAGTCGACCGAGGTCGAGAAGCCGCTGAAGAACTTCGGCGAGAAGACCACACCGCCACCGAAGGTATCGGCGATTTCCGGCCGCAGGTTGAGGTTACCGCCCGACGTCTCGTTCGCCTGGCCGGCGGTCGGGTTGAGGATGCTGCCGATCGTGCCGGTCGGCGCACCCTGCGCGAGGCAGACCGCGCGCAGGAGGGCGTTGTTGACCGGCGCATTGCCCGCGCACGGATCGGTCGCGAGGTTGGTCAGCCCGGTCAGCTGCGGCGCGAACAGCTCGTTGAGGTTGGGCGCGCGGACGGCGTGGGCGTAGTTGCCGCGGAACTTCAGGCCATAGCCCGGCTGATAGGCGAGCTCACCCTTGTAGGTCGTCGTGTCGAACGACGGCGTACCGGGGGCCTTGATGGCGTAGTGCGAGTAACGGACGCCGCCGCTCGCGGTCAGGTTCTCGATACCGGGCTTGTCCTGAATGAGCGGCGCGACCAACTCGCCGAAGCCTTCCGTCACGCTGTAGCCGACATCGGTGAGCGTCGGCGAAGCACCGCCGGCCCCGCCGAGTTCGCCCGCCGTCGCGGCCAGCGTATCGGCCGCCTGCGACGCGCGATACCGGCGATGCTCGGCACCGATGGCGAAGCTGATCGGGTCGGTCGCCGCCGGCGAGGTGACGCCGAAGTCGCCGCTGAGCTGGGCATGGACCTGACCGAGCTGGGTCGTCACGCGCGTCGTGCTGCCCGCGGTCAGGTAGCTCGCCTGCGCCGGCGTGATGCTGCCGTTCGGGCCGAAGACGTTGAGCGGGACGCAGCCGCCGGTCGTGCTGCCGCCGCCCGGGGGGTTGGGCAGGCAGGTCGCCGTGTTGGTCGCATAGAGCGCCGCGCGGACGCGCGAGGTGAGGACGTAGTTCTGGATGGTCTGGAGGTTCTCGCTCTCGCCGTACGCACCGTAGATATCATAGTCGAGGTGATCGCTGATCTTGCCCCGGACGCCGGCCTTGATGTCGAACACGGTCGTGACGAAGTCGCTGATCCGCGGCCCGACTTCAGGCGTACGGCGCGAAAGCGTCGTCGTGACCGTCTTGAAGTTCGGGTCGGTCGGGCTGGTCGCCGCCGCCGCCGCAGTGCACTGGGCGGGGGTGAACAGCGGCGTGTACCCGGTCGCCACGCCGTTGACGACGGGCGCTATGTTAAACGCGCAGAACTGGTTGCGCAGCGTGGTGGGCAGATAGGGGTTGCTCAGCGGGATGGTGACCGACGAGCCGAACACGCCCGACGGGGCGATGATGGTGTCGACCGTGTTCTTCGAGAACAGCGCGCGCGTGTAGAAGTCGAAGTGCTCGCTCGCCTCGTAGTTCGCCTGGCCGAAGATGTTGAAGCGTTTGAACGGCGTCTGGAAGATGTTGTACGGGTTGAAGTTGAACGGCGCGTAGGACGGGACCGCAGCACCCGTCGCCGGCTGGATCTGGCGCTTGCCGCCGTTCAGCACCGCCGGGTTGGTGCTCGGCTGGCCGGTCGCCGGGTCGATCGGGCGGGTGCCGGTGAAGCCCGACGGGACATAGGTGCCCGACCCGCCCGCGCCGCCGGTGAACGAGCTGATGTTGTTCACCGAGAAGTTGCGGTCGCCCTGGTAGACGGGGTCCGAATGCTGATAGCCGACGCTGAGCACGGCGTTGCCCTTGTCGTCGGCGAAGTTGCCGCCGATCGTCGCGTCGGTGCGGTAGTAGTTGCCGTCGCCCTTTTCGGTGAGCTGCTCCGAGCCCTGGATCTCGACGCCGGTGAAGTTGCGCTTGGTGACGAAGTTGACGACGCCGGCGACCGCGTCGGCACCGTAGGTCGTGCTCGCGCCGCCGGTCAGCACCTCGACGCGGTCGACGAGCGCGAGCGGGATGTCGTTGAGGTCGACTGCGCCCGTGAGGCCGGCCGGGACGATCCGGTTGCCGTCGAGCAGGACGAGGTTGCGGTTGGCACCGAGGCCGCGCAGGTCGACGAACGAGTTGCCGTTGTTACCGTTATTGACCGCCGAGCCGATCGACGGGACGATGCCGGGAATCTCGCGCAGGACGTCTTCGGCGACGTTCGACTGGCGGAGTTCGATCTCCTCCGCCGTCGTGACGATGACCGGCGTCGCGCGGACGAGGTTGGGGTTGCGGATCAGCGAGCCGGTGACGGTGATCTCGCGCTCACCCTCGGGGTTCGGCGCGCCCTCGACAGCAGCACCGGTCGTGGCGTTGCCGGCGGCGGGCGTCCCCGGCGTCACCTGGGCGACGGCCGGCAGGGCAAAGGCGGCGGCACTGACCAGCACGGTCGAGCGCAGCAAGGCGGTCTTGAGCAACATTGGAAATTCCCCTCATCAGCGACGCACCAGGTCGTCCGGCCATGATTCGGCGCGGTTGCGAACTGCATGGACCGTGTATGAAAGGCCGGACTTCGCACTGCAACGGAGAAGCGCCGCACCGCCACAGTTAGGTAAAGCTCTGTTGCAAATCCGTCACATGCCGCGTACCGCAGCGCCGGCCGGACCGGACCGCATGGCCGGCCGCCGCCGAGGGGATGACGCCGTGAAGCGACTGGTTGCCTTCGTGTTCCTGGGCACCGCGGTGAGCGCCGCCGCCGCCGCGCCCCGCGCCCATGAGGCCGCCGCTTCGGTCATCACCGAGCTGACCGCGTGCAAGGCGGTCGCCGACAATGCGGCGCGCCTCGCCTGCTACGACGCCGCGGCGGGCAAGCTCGCCGAGGCGACGGCCAAGGGCGACGTCAAGATCATCGACCGCGAGGACATCCGGGCGACGCGGCGGTCGCTGTTCGGCTTCGAGCTGCCGCACGTCGCCTTCTTCAAGGGCGACGACACCGCCGCCGACACGCCGTCGGAGATCGACACGACGATCAAGGCGATCGGCGGGCAGGCGTACGGCAAGTTCACCATCACGATGGACGACGACGCGGTGTGGCAGACGACCGAGCCGCTGCCGCGCGACCCGCGGATCGGGATGAAGGTCCACCTGAAGCGCGGCGCGCTCGGCAATTATTTCATGACCGTCGGGTCGATGCGGTCGGTCCGGGCGCAGCGGGTTCGGTGAACCCCGCCGGCGCGACGCCGCAGGCGCTCAACGCCGCCGGACTGAAGCGGCTCGACGCGGGCGATCCGTCGGCGGCGGCCGACCTGTTCGAGCACGCGACGCGGCTCGATCCGCGCGCGCCGGCGCTATGGCTCAACCTCGCCAAGGCGAGGCGGCTGGCCGGCGACG
>CAHJWP010000108.1 GCA_903642255.1 Sphingomonadaceae bacterium
GCCCTCATCCTCGCCCCGGCCAAGGCCGCTCCGTGGGTGATGGCGATCGGCACGGCGGTGGTCATCTGGATCGGCTTCGTCGTCCCGGCGCTGGTCGTGACGCTGCGCGCGCGCGGCGTGACGACCGGTGAAGTCGTGCGCGACGCCGGCCACTGGCTCGCCCTCATGGTCGTCGAGGCCGCCGTCCTCCACGGCGTCGGGCTGACGCCGCCCGCCTGACGCACCGCGCCGGCGCGGTCAGTGCCAGCCGGCGAGGCCCGCGCGGACCTTCTCGAGCGCCGCCTTCTTGATCTGGCACACCCGCGCCGCGCCGACCCGCAGGGCGAGGCCGATCTCCTCGAGGCTGAGTTCCTCGACGAAATAGAGCTGCAGGACCAGCGCCTCCCGCTCGGGCAGCGCGGCGATCGCGTTCGCGACGGCGCGCTGCAGATGCCCCCGCGCGAGGTCGTCGAAGGCGTCGGGCGCGTCGTCGGCGAACCATTCGCTGAATTCGGAATAGGCGTCGTCGATCGATTCGTGGCGGACGGCCTGCGTCGCATCCGCCGCGGCGCGATAGTCGGCGAGGGTCATGTCGAGCCGCGCCGCCATCTCGGCGTCGGTCGCCGGTCGGCCGAGCAGCCCTTCGATCGCATTGCGCGCCGCGGCAAACTCGCGCCGCCGACGCATCGCCGAGCGGACCATCGTCGCCGACTTGCGCAGCGCGTCGATCATGCCGCCGCGGATGCGCAGCGTGGCATAGGTGGCGAAATTTGCGGTGCCCCGGTCTTCGAACCCCTGTGCCGCTTCGATAAGGGCGATGGTGCCGATCTGGATCAGGTCCTCGACGTCGATCGCCGACGATATGCGGGAATGGACCTGCCGGGCGATCTTGCGCACGAGGCCGAGGTTGGTCTGGATCAGCTGTTCCGGACTGTCGAGCGCGCCCCGAGCCGAAACGTAACGGGCCATGTCAAAGTTAAGACGAGCGTCCATCACTGACTCCCAAGCTACTGTTGACGCGCTGGCGCGCAGTCACAGCTGATAACGTCCGACGCTCGCTGCGGGTCAGTAACAACTAAGCAGAACTGGAGCCGTTTTGGTTATTTCACTCAGGGTTAACTTCTTGCGGGAAGCCGCCATCAATCAACTTTTTGGCAATATGTTCGGGATCGATGACATAGCGGCCCGCCTCGATCGCCCGGGTCAGCTCGTCGACCCTGGCCCGATCGATGGGTACGCGGCGCGGCGCGGCGGCACTGTCGTCCGGCGAGCTCTCGGATCGATCCGTCATCACATGCGCCTCGGCCTCGTCTTGCGTCGACGTTCGTCATAGCAGGGATAAACGGCCCGCCAGTGGAAATTTCAGCCACGACCATGGCGATTCGCCGCGCGTGAACCCGCCGGGGCGGACCGATCCCGTGCTCTAAAGTCGCGCCTGCCCGGTCGGCGTCATGCCGGGTTCAGCCACCGCTATGGCCCGCGGACCACCTCGCCGCCCTTGACGACGAGCACCACCGCCCGCACCGCGGCGACGTCCTTCGTCGGGTCGCCGGTCACCGCCACGAGGTCGGCGAGCAGGCCGGGCTTGATGCTGCCGACGTCGGTCAGGTGCAGGATGCGCGCGTTGCCCGAGGTCGCGGCGAGCAGGACGTCGGCCGCCGGCATCCCCGCGGCCTGCATGAGCACCATCTCGCGCGCGTTGTCGCCGTGCGCGAAGACGCCGACGTCGCCGCCGACGCAGATCGGCACGTTCGCCGCTCGCGCCCGGCGGAACGAAGCGCGGTTGAGCGCGACCGCCGCCGGCGCGGGCTCCACCCCGTGCCACCCGCGGTAGTGCGCGACGGCGTCGGAGGCGGCGAGCGTCGTGCACAGGGCGATGCCGCCGTCGTGCATCGCGCGGAAGATCGCGTCCGTCCCGCCATAGCCGTGCTCGATCGTGTCGACCCCGGCGGCGATCGACCGGCGCATCCCTTCCTCGGTGACGCTGTGCACCGCGACGAGGCGGCCGGCGTCGTGCGCCGCGGCCGTCGCCGCGGCAAGCTCGGCCGCCGACAGGGTCGGGCGGCTGCCCTCGCCGCCCTGGTAATGATAGTCCGCGTACAGCTTGATGATCCCCGCCCCGGCGGCGATCTGGTCGCGGACGGCGCGGACGATCTCGTCGACGCCGCTGACCTCCTGCGCCCCCTGCGGCACCGGTACGCCGGGCTCGAAGCCCTTCGGGCCGTACGCCCCGCGCGCGACGATCGCCCGCGTCGCGACCATCAGGCGCGGACCGGGGACGATGCCCTGATCGATCGCCGCCTTGAGGCCGACGTCGGCGAACCCCGCCCCCTCGGTGCCGAGATCGCGCTCGCTGGTGAAGCCGGCCATCAGCGTCGCCCGCGCCGCGACGGCGGCGCGCGCCGTGCGGAGCGCCAGCGCCTCGTGGAGCACCTGATCGTCCCATGGCGTCTCGTTATACGGGTGGAGGAACAGGTGGCCGTGCCCCTCGATCATGCCGGGCAGCAGCGTCGCGCCAGGCAAGTCGATGACCCGCGCGCCGGGCGGCACGGCGAGGTCGGGGCCGACGGCGGCGATCCGGTCGTTGTCGACGAGCACCTGCCAACCGGGGTGCGGCGTCGCCGTCACGCCGTCGAACACCTGCGCCGGGCGCAGCAGGAGCGTCGCCGCCGGTGCCGCCTGCGCGAGGAACAACAGCCCCGCGACGATCGCCCGCCTCATCATCACCCGCGCTCCCTGCCTGACCGGCCGACGATAGCATGGCTGGCCGCGCGTCAAAGCCGGCCGATGCGCGACGCCGTACGGACCCGGCGGCGCTCGCCGGCGTTGGCTGGGCGTGAAGACCCTCCCCCTCATCGCGGCGGCGCTCGCATCCGCCGCGCCGGCGACCGGCGCGACGCTGGACGACGACCGCTGGCACCACCGGCTGCTGATCGTCTTCGCGCCCGATCGCGCGTCCGAACCGCTGCGGGTCCAGCAGCGGAGCGTCGCTGCCGCGACCGCCGCCTTCGCCGAGCGCGACCTGCGGGTGATCGAGGTGATCGGCGACCGCGTGCAGGGCACCGGCGAGACGGCGGCGGCCTTGCGGACCCGCTTCGCCGTCCGCCCGCCGGCGTTCCGTGCGCTGCTGGTCGGCAAGGACGGACGGGTCGCGATCGACTCCGCCGCGCCGCTGGCGACGCCGCGGCTGGTCGGGACGATCGACGCGATGCCGATGCGGCGGCAGGAAATGGCGCGGACCGGGCGGCCGGCGGCGACGCGTCGCTGACGCGGCGCGGCGCGCGTCGGTCCGCGCGGTGATGCGGGCGTGGTAGCGCGGCCGATGCGCCGGTGTTCGCGGAAACGTCCGTAAAAACGGGGCCTTGACCGGTTCGGCCCCGGCCGTGTCGGCCGGCGCACTTTACGCCCCGGTTACGCTGCCGCCCGTTCCGCCCGTCGCCGCGTAATGGCCTCCACGCCTACAGGCTGGGGCCTGCGCGAGCTGCGCCTGGGAGAGTGACCGTGCAGGACCTGATCTGGATCGGCGTCAGCGTCGGCTTCATCGCGCTGAGCCTGCTCTATGTCGCGCTTGCCGACAAAGCCTGAGGAATAACAATGACTTTCGACCTCTGGCTGGGGGCGGCGACGTCGCTCGGCCTCCTCGTCTACCTCGTCCTCGTCCTCGCCCGCCCCGAGCGGTTCTAGGAGCGCCTCGATGACGGTCAACGGCTGGCTCCTGATTGCCCTGTATGCGGCGCTGCTGGTGGCGATGGCGCGCCCGATGGGAGCGTGGCTGTTCGCGCTCTACGACGGGCGCAAGCTGCCCGGGAGCGCCGTCGAGCGCGGCTTCTACCGGCTGGCGGGCATCGACCCGGCCGAGGACATGACGTGGCGGCGCTATGCCATCCACGTCCTCGTCTTCAGCTTCGCGGGCGTGCTGCTGACCTACGCCTTCCTCCGGCTCCAGGGTGCGCTGCCGCTCAACCCATTGGGATTCAAGGCGCTCGACCCGCATCTGGCGATGAACACGGCGATCAGCTTCATCACCAACACCAACTGGCAGAGCTATTCGGGCGAGAGCACGATGAGCAACCTGACCCAGATGGCGGCGCTGACGGTCCACAACTTCCTGTCGGCGGCGACCGGTATCGCCGTCGCCTTCGCCGTCGTCCGCGGCTTCGCCCGGCGCGAGGCCCACGGCCTCGGCAACTTCTGGGTCGATCTGACCCGGGTCACTGTCTACCTGCTGCTCCCGGCGTCGATTGTCTATGCGCTGGTGCTGGTCGCGGGCGGCGTGCCGCAGACCTTCGCCGGCTCGGCGGTCGCGACGACGCTGGAGGGCGCGAAGCAGACGCTCGTCCTCGGCCCCGTCGCCTCGCAGGAGGCCATCAAGATGTTCGGCACCAACGGCGGCGGCTTTTTCAACGCCAACTCGGCGCATCCGTTCGAAAACCCGAGCGCCTGGACCAACTTCGTCCAAATGCTGTCGATCTTCGCCATCGGCGCGGGGCTCGCGCATCTGTTCGGCCGCGCCGTGGGCGACCGCCGCCAGGGCTGGGCGATCTTCGCCGCCATGTTCGTGCTGTTCGTCGCCGGTGCCGGCCTCGCCTATTGGGCCGAGAGCGCCGGCAACCCCAACCTCCATGCGCTCGGCATCCCGGGCGGCAACATGGAGGGCAAGGAGGTCCGCTTCGGCATCGCCGCATCGAGCCTGTTCGCGACGATCACCACCGACGCGAGCTGCGGCGCGGTCAACGCGATGCACGACAGCTTCACCGCACTGGGCGGCATGGTCCCGCTGTTCAACATTCAGCTCGGCGAGATCATCTTCGGCGGCGTCGGGTCGGGGCTGTATGGCTTCCTGATCTACTGCATTCTCAGTGTGTTCGTCGCCGGGCTGATGGTCGGCCGCAGCCCTGAATATGTCGGCAAGAAGATCGAGGGCCGCGAGGTCAAGCTCGCCGTCCTCGCCATCGCGGTCCTGCCGCTGCTGATCCTGAGCCTGACCGGGATCGCCGCGGTGCTGCCCGAGGGGTTGGCGGGCCTCAACAACAAGGGGCCGCATGGCTACAGCGAAATCCTCTATGCCTTCACGTCGGCGGTCGGCAACAACGGCTCGGCCTTTGCCGGGCTGACCGCAAGCACGCCGTTCTACGACGGTCTGCTCGCCGTAGGCATGTGGTTCGGGCGCTTCTTCGTCATCATTCCGGTCCTCGCGATCGCCGGATCGCTCGCGGCGAAGCGCACCGTGCCCCTCGGGCCGGGGTCGTTCCCGACGACGGGGCCGCTGTGGATCGGCCTGCTGATCGGCGTCATTCTGATCGTCGGCGGCCTGACCTTCCTGCCGAGCCTCGCCCTCGGGCCGATCGCCGACCATCTCGCGATCCTGTCCGGCAAGCTGTTCTAAGGACACGACAATGGCCAAGGCCGCCGCTCCCTCGATGTTCTCCGCGCAGCTTGCCGGCCCGGCGCTCGGCGACGCGTTCCGCAAGCTGGCCCCCAACGCGCTGGTCAAGAACCCCGTCATGTTCACCACCGCGATCGTCGCGGTGCTGCTGACGGTTCTGCTGTTCACTGGCGGGTCGGGGCTGGCGCTGTCGTTCCAGATCCAGATCGTCGTCTGGCTGTGGCTGACCGTCCTGTTCGGCAACTTCGCCGAAGCCATCGCCGAGGGCCGCGGCAAGGCGCAGGCCGCGTCGCTGCGCGCGACCAAGGGCGAACTGACCGGCAAGCTGTTGTCGGGAACGGCATGGGAGAATGTTCCCGCCAGTCGCCTGAAGGTCGGCGATCTCGTGCTGGTGGAGACCGGCGACCTGATCCCGGCAGACGGCGAAGTCGCCGAGGGCGTCGCCAGCGTCAACGAGGCGGCGATCACCGGTGAGAGCGCGCCCGTCATTCGCGAAGCCGGCGGCGACCGCTCGGCCGTCACCGCGGGGACGCGAGTCATCTCCGACAGCATCAAGGTCCGCGTCACCGCCGGTCCCGGCCAGGGCTTCCTCGACCGCATGATCGCGCTCGTCGAAGGCGCGGCGCGGCAGAAGACGCCGAACGAGATCGCGCTGACCATCCTCCTCGTCGGATTGACGATCATCTTCCTGATCGCGGTCGGGACGATCCCGACCTTCGCCCATTATGCCGGTGGCGTCGTCCCGGTCGTCCTGCTCGCTGCGCTGCTCATCACGCTGATCCCGACGACGATCGCGGCGTTGCTGAGCGCAATCGGCATCGCCGGCATGGACCGGCTCGTCCGCTTCAACGTGCTGGCAAAATCGGGCCGCGCGGTCGAGGCGGCGGGCGATATCGACGTCCTGCTGCTCGACAAGACCGGCACGATCACCGTCGGCGACCGGCAGGCGACCGAGTTCCGCGCGGTCAGCGGCGTCAGCATCGGCGAGCTCGCCGAGGCGGTCGCTCTCGCCAGCCTCGCCGACGAGACGCCCGAAGGCCGCTCGATCATCGTCCTCGCCCGCGACACGCACCACGTCACCGCGACCATGCCGGCGGGAGCCGAGGTCATTCCGTTCAGCGCCGCGACGCGCCTGTCGGGCGTCCGGTTCGGCCCGACCCTAATCGAGAAGGGCGCGGTCGACAGTATCATCACGACGCTCGGCGACCGCGCCGATCCGGCGACGGTGACTGAACTGCGCCGGATGACCGACGAGTTCGCCCGCGGCGGCAAGACGCCGCTCGCCGTTGCCCGCGACGGCCGCATCCTCGGCGCGGTGGCGCTCAGCGACATCATCAAGGCCGGGATGCGTGAACGCTTCGCCGAGCTGCGCCGGATGGGCATCCGCACGGTGATGATCACTGGCGACAACCCCCTGACCGCCGCGGCGATCGCCGCCGAGGCCGGCGTCGACGACTTCCTCGCGCAGGCGACACCCGAGGACAAACTCGCGCTGATCCGCAAGGAGCAGGCGGGCGGCAAGCTTGTCGCGATGTGCGGCGACGGGACCAACGACGCGCCAGCGCTGGCACAGGCCGACGTCGGCGTGACGATGAACACCGGCACCCAGGCCGCGCGCGAGGCGGGCAACATGGTCGACCTCGACAGCGACCCGACCAAGCTGATCGAGATCGTCGGCCTCGGCAAGCAGCTGCTGATGACGCGCGGCGCGCTGACCACCTTCTCGATCGCCAACGACGTCGCCAAGTATTTCGCCATCCTGCCGGCGATCTTCGTCGTGCTCTATCCCGGCCTCGCGGTGCTCAACGTTATGCACCTCGCCAGCCCGCAGAGCGCGATCCTGTCGGCGATCATCTTCAACGCCCTGATCATCCCGACGCTGGTCCCGCTGGCGCTGAAGGGCGTCGAGTACAAGCCCGTCGGCGCCGGCGCGCTGCTCGGCCGCAATTTAACGATCTACGGCCTCGGCGGGCTGATCGCGCCGTTCATCGGCATCAAGGCGATCGACCTGATCGTCGCCGCCCTCCACCTCGCCTGAGGATACAGATATGGGTAACGACCTGGGCTCAGCCATTCGGCCATCGATCGTGATGCTGGCGCTGTTCACCATCCTGACCGGACTGGCCTATCCGGCGCTGCTGACCGGCATCGCCCAGATGGTGTTCCCGCACCAGGCCAACGGCAGTCTGGTGCACGATGCCGACACCGTCGTCGGCTCGGAGCTGATCGGCCAGGTCTTCACCGCACCGAAATATTT
>CAHJWP010000109.1 GCA_903642255.1 Sphingomonadaceae bacterium
GACGGCAACCGGCCGTTTGTAAATTCGACATTCTACTCGCCCGGTGCCCCACGCGCGATCTGGCTGGGTGCCCTGCTTATGTTCGGGAGAGGCAGGTAGCGTGACCGCCACGAGTGCACGCGGCCTTTACTAGTCGTCTGCGATGCCATCCCGATTAAGGCGCACTGGTGCATTCGTGCAACGGTAGGCGGGCAAAGCACCCGGGCTCAAGGGCTTGCTTGACAGAGCGAAAGCTCAAACTGCATACAATATTCAACAAGGGAGCCCGGGGTTAACTCTGGGCCGGATCTAGGGGGAGGATACAATGCTTGTCCGCACGCGCGCGGCGCTTCTGCTGACCGTAAGTAGCTGGCCGGTGCTCGCGGTGGCGCAGACCGTGGCGATACCCGCCGGGCCGCCGCCATCGGGCGCGGCAATTGGGCAGCCGGCGCCGACTGCAGTTCCCGGCGACGCGACGACCCCTGCACCCACGCCTGCCGGTCAACTCGAATCATCGGGTCGCGCACCGGTGGCGACGGCGGTCGACGGCGCCAAGGAAGCAGGGGACGACATTGTCATCACCGGCTCCCGGATCGTCGCCAATGGCTATTCGGCCCCGACGCCCGTCACCGTAGTCAGTGCCACCGAACTGCTCAAGCTGGCGCCCGAAAGCCTTGCCGCGGGCCTCGCCCGACTGCCGCAGTTTTCCGCCACCACGGGGACCAACGTCACCAGTTCACAGGCCGGGACGCCGAGCGCGGGCAACTATCTCAACCTGCGCGGGCTCGGCGCGATCGAGACCCTCGTCCTGCTCGACGGTCAACGCCTGCCGCCGACGAGCTTCGACGGGACCGTCGACGCGAACATCATCCCCCAGGCGCTGATCCAGCGGGTCGACGTGGTGACCGGCGGCGCGTCGGCGGCCTATGGCTCCGATGCGGTCGCCGGTGTCGTCAACTTCATCCTCGACAAGAAGTTCGAAGGCCTGAAGGGATCAGTACAATATGGGATCTCCGGCCGTGGCGACGATCACCAGCTGAAATTCGGTGTCGCCGCGGGCGCAAATTTTCTCGACAATCGCCTGCATCTCGAGGCCAGCTTCGATTCCTTCTACCAGCCGGGAATTGCGACGAACGACGCGCGTCCGTTTGGCGGCAACTTCACTGGGGGATATGTCGAAACCGGCAACGGTTCGGCCGCAAATCCGTACACGCCGAACTACAATGTCCGAATCGCCAACGGCACCTATGGCACGCTAGTCCAGTCGGCGCGCAACGCCGCCGGACAAGCCGTGCCGTTCACCCTCAACGGCACGACGTTCGACCCAGGCGGCGGCTACCACAAGGCCGACCTCGGAACCCCGACCGGAACGACCAACTACAATATCGGCGGCGCGGATACCGCGGTCACCTTCGGCACGACGCTAACCAGCCTCCTGAACAGCAAGCAGGCGTTCGGTCGGGCCGATTACGACTTCGGATCGAGCATCCATGGCTTCGTCCAAGGCAGCTATTCCGACTCCTATACCCGCTACGTCACCGTAGCCTCGGGCACACAGCTCGGCTCGTTCCAGATCTTCTCGGACAACGCCTTCCTGCCCGCCAGCTTCAGCCAGGCGATGATGGCCCAGGGTGTCGCCAGCTTCGTCGGCGGCAGGGTCGAAGCCGACCAGACCCCGAAGGTCGTCTATACCAACAACAATGCGCTGACGATTCTTGCCGGTGTCGACGGCAAATTGTTTTCCGACTTCAAATGGAACGTCAATTACTCGCACGGCGAATCCGATCTCCGGACGCGCCAGACGGGCAATTTCTATCAGCCGAACTGGTTCGCCGCGCTCGACGCGGTCGTCGGGCCGCAGGGCAATCCCGTCTGTCGCGTGACGCTGACTAACCCTGGTCTCTACCCCGGCTGCGTGCCGTGGAACCCGTTCGGCAACGGCTCACCGTCGCAAGCCTCGTACAATTATTTCCAACGCGATTCGACCTTCCGAGTAAAAACGAAGCAGGACGACGTCGCCGCTTCGCTCAGCGGCGGACTGTTCGACCTGCCGGCGGGAACCGTCAATATCGCGGCCGGCGGCGAGTTCAGACACGAGACACTGCACGAAACCAGCAACAACGATCCGTCGGTGCCGATCGACCTGACCGGGCTACGGGCCTATACCAGCCCCTATAACCTGACGTTCAACAGTACGAACGTCGGCAAGGCCAACGGCAGCGAATCGGTTGAAGAAGGGTTCGCCGAAATCGCCGTCCCGATCCTTCGTGACAAGCCTCTCGTACGCAGTCTCGACTTCAACGCCGCCGGCCGCTACACCAATTATAGTGTCAGCGGCGGCATCTGGGCGTGGAAAGGCGGCGCCTCATGGGTGCCGGTCGATCAGCTCCGCTTCCGCGGCACCTATTCGCAGGATATCCGTGCGCCGACTCTGTACGAACTGTTCGCTGGCGTGTCGTCGACGCGCGGCCTGTTCAACGACATCCATACCAATACCAACACCAACACCATCGTCTTGACGCAGGGCAATCCGGACCTGAAACCGGAGGTGGCACGCACCTTCACGATCGGCGGGGTGTGGCAGCCGCCGTTCATCCCGGGCTTCAGCGTCTCGGTTGATTACTTCTCGATCCAGATCAAGGACCAGATCACGCGCCTCAGCACGACCGACCTCAACCAGCGCTGCGAGGACAGCGGCGGGACTGACCCGGTGTGCGCGTTCATCAACCGCCCGTTCGCCTTCTCCAACAGGACCGCGGCGAACTTCCCGACGAATATCTCGCAGGTGCCGTTCAATCAGGCATCGCTCGTCACCAAGGGGATCGACTACGAGCTCAACTATCGCCTACGGCTCGGCACCGTCGTGTCGGACGATCCGTCGGCGATCGACCTGCGCCTGATCGGCAACTACACCCCCAAGTTGACGTCGCGCTCGGGGCCGACCACGACGCCGGTGCAGGACGCGGGCGTCGCCGGGACGGCGGGCGTGCCAAAGAACAAGTTCACGGTCTCGGCCCAGTTTACCGAAGGCCCGCTGAGCTTCGGCTTCGACGTGCGGTACATCGGCGTCCTGCACTACAGCCTGGTATCGACGCAGTTCTATACAAATAATACACTGCCGGCGATCGCCTACCTCAACGCCAATATCTCGTACGACATCAAGGTACAGGATCATCCGCTGACGCTCTATCTCACGGCGACGAACCTGACCGACAAGTTCGCCTTCGCGCCGCAGGTTAATGCCCAGCCGACCGAGTTCTATCCCTCGTTCCAGTCAGACTATGACGTCGTCGGTCGCTATGTCGCGGGCGGCGTTCGCTTCAAGTTCTGAACGGAGTGCCGCCGCTCTCACCGGGCGGCGGTACCGTCAGCGTTCGGCCGCGACGCCCCACGGACCGGCGCCGACCGGCCAGCGCGCCGTGACCTTTCCCGCCTGCGGATCGATGACGCTGATTTCTCCCGGCGGTCCATCGGCGGTGACCAGCACGGCGCCGCTGCGGGCGATACCCCAAGGGCGTGCCCCGACGTGGTCGATCCGCCGGACAACGGTGCCTTTAACCGGATCGACCTCGAGAACGGCGCCGGCGCGTCCGGTGGTGACGAACAGCGTCTTGCCGTCCTGCGCCTCGACGATCCCCATCGGACGCAAATGCTCGTCGCCACGCGACAGGTCAATCGTCCGGACGAGGTGGCCGTCGGTGGCGTCGATCACCGCCAGCTTGCCGCCGAACTCGACCGTCGCATAGATCACGCTCCCGTCGGCGGCGGCTAGCAGGCCGCGGGGCCGCCCCGTCAGTGCCACCGACGCCCGCTGCTTCAGCGTGCCGGCATCGAGAAGCAGGACAGCGTCGGCGCCTTCGCAGGCGACGAACACCCGCCTGCCGTCGCGGCTGACGGCGACGCCTTCGGGCTGGTCGCCGACGGTGCCGCTGCGGCTCGGCTTGCGTCCGGTGACGTCGATCGCCGAAACTTGGGACGAGTCTTCGTTCGAGACATAGAGCGTCTCCCCGTCCCCGCTGACGGCGAAGGTTTCCGGGTCGGCGCCGGCGACGAGCACCCGGAGGACACGTAGCGTCTGCGTATCGATCACCGCGATGCCGTCGGCATGGCGGTCGGCCGGCGGCAGCTTGCTTTCGTCGACACCGGGGCCGGCGATCGGTGACCCCGAGACGGCGACGTAGAGCATCTTCCCGTCCGGCGACAGATGGATGCCGCGCGGGCGCCGCCCCGCCGCGATGCGCGCGATCGTCTGGTGCTGCGCAAGGTCGACGACCAAGACCTCGTCGCCGACCTCGTCGGACACGTAGACCCGGTCGTGGCGATCCGCGCCGCTCGCGCCGGCCGTGAGCAGACCGAGCACCGCCAAGATTACCGCTCGCATCACTTGCCTCCGCTTTCGCGCCATAGTCCTGCGACCCGCGCCGGCGGCCAAGCCGCAGGGGACCATGCCCAGCCGAGGTCGTCGACGCGGACGGCCGCGATCAATTTGCTCTGTGGGACGCCGCGTTGCACCGCCGCAACAGACCGCGCCTGGAAGGTGACCAGACTATCGCGAAACGCCGCAATATCGGCGCGGGTCACCGGCTTGCCCCGGCCAGGAATCCCGATATCGACGTCGAGTTGCAGGATATCCTCGAGGGTCGCGACCCAGCCGGCGAGGTTCGCGCCGCTTTCGAAGTCGAACGTGGGCGTCCCCGACACGACGAGCCCGCCGAGCGCGACGGCATGGACCGAGGGAAACACGACGATCGCATCGTCGGCGGTATGGCCGGCGCGGTAGTGATGCGCGTCGGCGCGGCCGGTATCGAGGATCAGCGAGAAGTCGCGGCTGAATACGAGATTGGGGGCCGCTTTATCTTGTCTGGCGAGGTCGGTTGCGAGCGTGTCGGTGCCGATCACCAGCACGCCGGCGGCGAGGAAGGCGGCGTTGTTGCCGACATGGTCGAAATGCCGGTGCGTGTTGAACACCGCGCGCACCGGCAGGTCGCTCACCGACCTGACGGCGGCAACGAGATTATCGAAGTTTTCCGCTCCCGCGATCTTATCGTCGACGAGGATCAGTCCATGATTGCTGACCCAGAGGGTCGTATTGCCACCCGCACCCTCGACAACGAACAGGTTCGGCTTAACCTGCCGAACGGTCTGCTGCGATCCCCCGGTCTGGGCGGTCGCCGTCGCGGCAAGCACGAGCGCCAGGACGGCGGCGATCCGGATCATCGTGCTGCGGCGGGGGTGCCGGTTGGAACCCCCAAAGCGTAGAGCGTGTCCCCGGCCGCCATCACGACATACTGCCGTCCATCGAGGCGATAGCTGATCGGCCCATTCGACTGGTTGGCGGCAACTTTGCGGTGCCACAGGATCGCGCCGTCCGTCGCGCGATAAGCGATCAGGTTCTTCTGGTCGTCGCCGGTGAAGACGAGATTTCCCGCCGTCGTCATCAATCCCGGGCCGACCGTCGTCCCGGCGCTGCCGACGCTGGGATAGACATGTTCCCAAGCATGGCGCCCGGTCAGCGGATCGATCGCGAGCAGCACGCGCTGGGTCTCACCGACGCCGGCGACCGTGCCGCTGTAACCCGCCGGCTTGGGGCTGGTATCAAGCAGATAATATATACCGAAGCCGCGCACCGTGTTGATGTAGAACAGCTTGCTCGTCTCGCTGTACGCCGGGTTGTACCAGTTTGTCGGATTGCTGTTGCCGATCGAGCCGGTCACTTTCGGGTCGTTGTCACGGTCTGAGATCGGCTCGCGCGTCTTGGGGTTGATGCCCTTCACCCAGCGGAGGCCGTCCATGTAGGGCATCGAGACCAAGGCCTTGCCAGTGATCCGGTCGAGCGTCACGTACCAGCCGTTGCGCGCTCCGAAGGCAAGCAGCTTGCGGGGGCGGCCATCGAGGACGCGGTCGAAGAGGACGGGGATCTCGGTTCCGTCATAGTCATGGGTATCGTGCGGCATCGGCTGAAAATGCCAGCGCAGCTTGCCCGTCTCGACATCGAGGGCGACGATCGACGCCGTGTACAGATTGTCGCCCGGCCTGCCTTGCCCGGCATAGACGGGGTTGGCGTTGCCGGTGCCCCAGTAGATCAGGCCGAGCGCCGGGTCGTACGAACCCGGCATCCAAGTGCCGCCGCCACCGTGGAGCGAGGTCGCGGCGTCGGGCCATGTCTCGACTCCGGGCTCACCCTCGCCGGGCGTCGTGTAGAAGGTCCATTGTTCCTCGCCGGTGTCGGGGTCGAGACTTTTCAGGAAACCGCGAATGTCCATCGCGTCGCCGCCGACGCCGACGAGAACGTGATGACCGACGACGATCGGCGCCGAGGTGCTGAAATACTGCTTGCGCGCGTCGGCGATTTCCTTCCGCCAGCGCTCCTTGCCCGTCGCCGCGTCGAGGCAGATGACCCAGTTGTCGGGCCCCATGAAGTAGAGCCAGTTCTTGTACATGCCAACGCCGCGGTTGCCGACGAGATGGCCGCCTTTGTCGATCCAGTGGTAGGTCCACAGCCGCTTGCCAGTGTGCGCGTCGACGGCGAAAACGAAATCCGGCAGCGTGACGTAGAGGACGCCGCCGACCATCAGGGGCGTTCCCTTGACCACCGGCGACGGTGCTCCGCGCTGCGCGCCAATATCGTTGAACCTCGTGGTCCACGCGACGTCGAGCCCCGCGACGTTCTTTTCGTCGATTTCGGCGAGCGGCGAGAAACGGCGCGCGGTATAATCGCCGTGATGGGTCGGCCATTGGTCGGTCGGCGGCGTGCCGAGCGTTGCCGGATTGAGCTCCGCCGCCCCGACGTTCGTCGCGAAGAGCAGCATCGCCGCCAGACGAGTGATCACTTGAACGACGCCAGATAGGTCGTCAGATCGGTCATCTCGCGGTCCTTCAGCCGGGCCGCAAAGGCCGTGTGCCATGCAAGCGGATCGTTGAGCCGAACCGTGACGCCCGGATCGCGCGCGATCGTGTGCGCCGCGCCTACGTCGTCAATCAGCGTCACCTCGAAGTCGTCGAGGTGCGTCACCCGGCCGCTGATCGTGCCCGCCGGGCTGGTCACCGCCGCCCGGACGCTTCGCGATGGATGATCGTCACGCACCGGGACGATCAGATTGCGCTGTAGGTCGAGCGGTCGGAGCCGCGCACCGATGCCCTTGAGGTCGCCGGTGGCGGAATGACATGCCGTGCAATTCGCCGCGAAATAGGCAGCGCCCCGCTTGGCGTCGCCGGTCAGAATATCGTTCTTGTTTTCATAGGTGCCACGATTGGCATAGGCCTCGACCTGCTGGTGAAGGAACTCGGCGATGTCGATCAGCTGATGCGGGTCGGTGTCGACGAACGACGGCATTCCTTTCTCCGGCCGCCCGCCCTTGAGGAACGCGGCCAACTTCTCGCCATGATCGTCGTCGAGCACCTGGTTCGAATAGATCAGGCTCGGGCCAATGCCACCCCGCGCTTCGTTACCATGGCAACCCGAACAGTTGGCGGCATAGACCGGCGCGCCGCGTGCGGCCGCCGCCGCGTCGGGCGCGACGCCTAGCCCGAGGAACTCACGCGTCGCCTGCGCCGACTGGCCGCTGCTCCGCGGCCGCACCG
>CAHJWP010000110.1 GCA_903642255.1 Sphingomonadaceae bacterium
CGCTCGGTGCCCTTGGGGACGGTCGGATAGTTGATCGGCTGGACGTAGATGCCGTGGTTGTCGAGCAGCCAGTCGCTGATCATCTTGGCGTGGACCGGATTGCCGACCATCACCGGGATGATGTGGCTGTCGTTGTCCATCACCGGGATGCCGATCGCGTTCAGGCGGCGGCGGACCTTGGCAACGCGCTCCTGATGACGGTCGCGCTCGACCTGACTCGCCTTGAGGTGGCGGATGCTGGCGGCGGCACCGGCGGCGATCGCCGGGGGGAGGGCAGTGGTGAAGATGAAGCCGCTGGCGAAGCTGCGGACGAAATCGACCAGCGCCGCGCTGCCCGCGATATAGCCGCCCATCACGCCGAACGCCTTGCCGAGCGTCCCCTCGATGACCGTCAGCCGGTCCATCAGCCCCTCGCGCTCGGCGACGCCGCCGCCGCGCGGGCCGTACAGCCCGACGCCGTGGACCTCGTCGAGATAGGTCATCGCGCCGTGCGCGTCGGCGACGTCGCACAGTTCCTTGATCGGCGCGATGTCCCCGTCCATCGAATAGACGCTCTCGAACGCGACGAGCTTCGGCCGCGACGGGTCGAGACGCGACAACCGGCGGTCGAGATCCTCGGCGCTGTTGTGGGCGAACACCTGGCGTTCGGCGCGGCTGTGGCGGATGCCCTCGATCATCGACGCGTGATTGCCGGCGTCGGACAGGACGACGCAGTTCGGCAGGCGGCTGGCGAGCGTGCCGAGCGCCGCCCAGTTCGAGACATAGCCGCTGGTGAACAGCAGTGCGGCGTCCTTGCCGTGCAGGTCGGCGAGCTCGGCCTCGAGCAGGACGTGGTGGTGGTTGGTGCCGCCGATGTTGCGCGTGCCGCCCGCGCCGGCGCCGCAACTATCGAGCGCCGCGTGCATCGCGTCGAGGACGACCGGCGACTGGCCCATGCCGAGGTAATCGTTCGAGCACCACACGGTGACATCGTGGATCGCACCGTCGACGTGCCGCTTGGCCTTGGGAAAGGCCCCGCGCTGGCGCTCGAGGTCGGCGAACACCCGATAGGCCCCCTCGCCGCGCAGCGCGTCGAGCTGATCCTGGAACAATGCGTCGTAGTTCATGGCAACAACCCCATCCCCAATCTCACTTAACTTGTCCAGCCTTCGACGTCATCGCCCACCGCCACAATGCCGCATCGGGCACCGGCAGGACGAGGAACCAGTGTTCGAGGACGCCGAGCGCGACGAGCGTCGTCAGCATCGTCAGCCCCGCGACCGTCTCGGCCGGCGCGACCGCTGCCGCCTCGGCGAGCAGCAGCGCCGCGGTCGAGGCGACGGCGACCGACACCGGGAACAGCGGGTTGAAGTGCGCCACCCGGAAATAGCTCTTCAGATAGGCGAGCTGCGCCGGCAGGAAGTCGACCGTCAGGTTCGGCACCCCGAGGAAGATATTGAGCTTGGCCGACAGGCGCAGGCCGAACAGCACGGCGAAGGTGATCGCGGCGATCTGGTTCGGCTGGCCCCACGTCAGCACCAGCATGATCAGGGCGGTCGCGGCCAGCGCGATCTCGTGCCAGATCAGCGTCGCCGCCGCCATGCGGAAGCGCGTCCAGCCGGTCGTGCCGTGGGGCAGGGGCGCGGTGCGCGGCCCGGTGACGACGCCCATCAGGAAGCTCATCTCGTGCCAGCCCCATACGGCGAGCGCTGCGGCGAAGCCGAGGTACGCGCCGCGCGGGCTCGCGTCGGCGGCGACGTCGCGGGCCAGCCACAGCCCGCCGCCGGCGACGACGCCCGCCGCGCTCAGGCTCCAGCGGAAAGTCCGTGGCGGCAGGCGGTCGAGCGCGATGACGACACCGGTCGACACGAACCACGCGGCGATCACGAACAACACGGGGACGACGTGGCCCGCCATCAGTAGGCCGGGACCAGCCGCACGGTGGCGGGCAGGGGGTTCTCGGCAGTCCGCGCGGTCATCAGGCGGAGGAATGCGCCGGCGGCCGCCGCGGTGTGGCCGACGCGCCGGACGAAGCCGCCGACGCCGCCGGCCGCCTTCGCCGCGGCGATGCCGTCGCTGGCCCGCAGCATCGCGGCGAGTCCGGCGCGGAAGGCGGGAGCATCGGCGTCGACGGTCAGCGGGAAGACCTGGCGGCTGATCTCGGAGGTCGTGCGGAATACCTTGAAGTCATAATCGTCGATGTCGACGCCGAGCGCCTGGTGGAATGCCGGGCGGCCATGATCGCGAACGTACATCGTCGCATAGACCGAGACCAGGAAGAAGCGTACCCAAAAGCGGTTGAGCCCGGTCAGCAGCTTGGGATCGGCGCGGAGCAGCAGGGCGAACGCGTCGCCGTGGCGGAACTCGTCGTTGCACCATTGCTCGAAGAACTTGAAGATCGGGTGGAAGCGCCTGTCCGGGTGCGCCGCGAGGTGGCGGAAGATCGTGATGTAACGGGCATAGCCGATCTTCTCGGACAGATAGACCGCGTAGAAGATGAACTTCGGCCGGAAGTATGTGTATTTCTTGGTCTTCGTCAGGAAGCCGAGGTCGACGCCGATGCCGGCGTCCTTGAGCGTGTCGTTGAGGAAGCCGGCGTGACGCGCCTCGTCGCGGCTCATCAGCCGGAACAGGTTGCGGATGTCGGGATTGGTCACCCGCTTGGCGATCTCGGCATAGAGGATGCAGCCGGAGAACTCGCTGGTCATCGACGACACGAGGAAGTCGACGAATTCCTTGCGCAGTTCGGGCTCGAGATTGTCGAGGACGCCGTCGAACTCGGGCGTGCGGCGGAAGTGGCGCTTGTTGGTGTCGGTCCGCATTTCGGCGATCAGCGAATCCCACTCGGCGCGGACGGGCTCGACGTCGATCCGGTCCATCGCGGCGAAGTCGGTGGTGTAGAAGCGCGGGGATAGGACAGTATCCTCGGTCGCCATCCCGAACGTGTCGGTGACTCGGCTCCCCTTGGCCTCGGGCGCACCAGGAACGGCGATTCGTGCGTGGGCGGTCACAGGCCCCTCCCGGTGAAGCTGACTTCGTAGAGTTCGGCCATGCCGAAGTGGCCGGCGAAGCGGGTCCAGGCGCGCAGCAGCGCCCCGGCGCGGGTCAGGGTCGCCGACCGGCGGACGCTGATCTTCTCGCCGAAGCGCACGCGGATCGCGTCGCCATGGACGCGGACGCGGTCGCCGGGCTGGATCGCCGGGTTGCCGTCGAGCGCGACATGCGCCTCGAGCGCCTCGTTGCTGTGCTCGACCGCGACGGTGCAGGCGATCGTCTCGGCGGTCGTCAGCCAGCCCATCACAGGTCGACCTTGCCGTCGAGCGCCGCCCGGCTGGGGGCGGGGCGGTGAAGGAGCAGCAGGTCGGCGAACGACTGCCGGTTGGTCGGGCCGAAGCTGCCGAGCTCGATGTTGCGGCCGGTCGACGGGTCGCTGAGCGTCAGGGCGTCGTCGGCGAACAGCGTCAGGGTGAACGGTGCGGCGCGGCCGACGTGGCGCAGCAGCCGGTCGCGCGCCATGCCGCGCAGCACGCCGCGGATGAAGCCGTTGTTGACGCCGTGCGGCAGGATGGCCGCGGTCGTCCCGCGGCCAACGTCGTCGATCACCAGCGCGCCGTCGGCGCGGTCGGTGAAGCGCAGCGACCGCGTCTCGACGACGGCGACGTGGTGGGCGGCGCGCTCGCTGATCGCGGTGGCGACCGGCGGCAGGTAGCCCAGCTTCGGCCCGGCGGCGAGCGCGATGACGCCGGCGATCAGCACCCCCGCCCCGACCAGCGGGGCGAGCGGGAACGGCTTGTCGTCGATCTCGCCGCTCATGCCGCAACCGATCCGGCGGGAGCGAAGCCGGAGGCTGCCGGCGCGGCATCGAAGGCTTCGCGCCGGCCGGGGACGGCGGCGGCGAGCGCGTCGGCGAGCAGGCGGGCGACGTGCTCGGGCTCGGCCACGGCACGCAGCATCGGCTCGGGCTTGCCGACCCGCCACGGGCGGACGTTGGGCCACAGGTGGATGAAGCCGAGGCGGGTCTCGGTGACGCTCAGCGGGATGTCGCCCGAGCCGTCGGCGTGGACCTGCAGCCCGGCGGCGGCGATCTGCGTGAAAGGCAGGTTGACGCACTTGGGCAGCGCGACGCCGAAGCGCAGGACGATCCGGCGGTTGGTGATCGTATAGACCGTCGCCCGCGCCGCCAGCCAGCCGAGGGCGGCGAGCAGCGCCACCGCGCCGAGCCCGACGCCGAGCGTGATGCCGATGCCCGGCAGTGCGGCGGCGAGCGTCCGGTGCCCGGTCGCGACGTTCAGCAGCGCCCAAGCGACCAGCACGGCGAAGTAACCGGCGACGAGGTGCGTGTGGAACACCCGCCGGGCGAGCGGGAACCACGCTGGCGCGCCCTGCCAGACGATGTACTCGCCGGCCGGCAGGTGGCCGGGCAGGCCGCGGACCGGCTCGTTCGCGTACTCGCTCACAGGAACGGCTCGTAGCGCGAGCGCTTGGCATAGAGATAGCCGCCGCCGAAGTAGCCGACGACCTTCTCCTCCTCGAGCCGGGTGATCTGCCGGTCGCTGGCCAGCACCGGCGCGGCGGCGAACTGGTCGGCGCGGACGGCGTCGACCCTGATCGAGCCGCGGCGCTGGTTGATCTGCGTCATCGCCATCGGCACCGTCACCGACCGGCCGGAGCCGCCGGCGTCGCCCATCACCCGCACCTCGATGTAGCGGATCACCCGCTCGGACTGGTCGACCCAGACGCTGCTGCACACGCCGGCCATGCGGTCGTCGCAGCCGAACACCGGCATGCCGATCGGCGAGCGGTCCTTGCGCGCGACGGAAAAGCCGTTGGTGTACTCGATCGGCACGATCTTCGGGGCCCCACCTTCCCACAGCTGGTCGGGGACGTCGAGGCGGTTGCACCACGATGCCGGGCCGACGCCGGCGGTCAGCGGATTGCCGACCGGCTCGATCGGCGCGCCGGCATAGGGCGAGACGCGGCGGGCGCGTGCGTTCGGCACCTCATATTCGCGCTTGCCGGGCTTGTAGACGAGGCCGAGGCCGTGGGCGAGGATGAAGCGCTTGTCGCGCGGGCGGAACAGGCTGGCGTGGCCGACCTTGCCGCTGTCCTCCTCCATCGGATAACCCTCGCGATGGTCCTCGCGGCGCAGGTAGATCACGAGTCCGATGAAGAACAGGAAGAAGGCCCAGAGGGCGAGCTCGGCATAGTCGGTGTTGCCGACCAGAACGACGTTCATGCGGGTATCCCCTCGGACAGTCCGGCGCGGCCGAACAGGTTGACATCAGTCTCGGTCGAAAACTCGCGGCGCGCCAGCGGCCCGATTGCCGCAAGCGTCGCGAACAGCAGAATTATCTCGAGGCAGTAGAGCGCGCTGTACGCACTCGCCGGGCCGGTCAGCGCCGAGCCGAGGTCGCCGCGCGCCGCCATGCCGGCGACGAGATCGCGGACGATCCCGGCGACGGCGATCGCGACACCGGCGCACGATGCCTGGACCGCGCCCCACGCGCCGATCGCGAGGCCCGACTGGCTGCCTCCCGCCTTCAGACTGCCGGACAGCGCCATCGCTGCGGTCAGCGTGCCGACGGCGAACAGTCCGCCGCCGAAGCCGACGCCGACGACCCCCAGGCCGAGCAGCGCGGGCGAGCCGAGCGGCCCGGCCAGCGCGACGGCGGCGAAGGCAACCAGCCCGGGGACGACGCCGAACCCGGCCAGCCGGTTCGGGTCGTAGTCGCGGCCGAGCAAGCGGGCGGCGATGCCCAGTCCGATCAGCGTGCCGAACGCCCACAGCGCGGTCAGCGAGGTCGTCGCGCCGACGCTCATGCCGAGCACCTCGCCGCCGTACGGCTCGAGCAGCACGTCCTGCATGTTGAACGCGGCCGCGCCGAGCCCGACCGCGACGAGCAGCCGCTTGGTCCGCGGCACGGCGATCAGTTCGGCCCACGCCGCGCCGAATTTCTGCGCCTCGCCGACCGTGTCGACACGGGTGGCGAGCGGGTTGCGCGCCTCCTGCTTCCACAAGGCGAACAGGTTGACGACCATGGTCAGCGCGCCCGCGCCCTGGACGACCTTGACCAGTTTGAGGGCGGTGAAGTGGTGGAGCAGCGCGCCGATGACCAGCCCCGAGATCAGCATGCCGATCAGCAGCATGACGTACATCAGCGCGACGACCCGCGGACGGGCCTCGGCGGGAGCGAGGTCGGTGGCGAGCGCAAGGCCGGCGGTCTGCACCGTGTGCATCCCCGCGCCGGTCATCAGGAACGCCAGCCCGGCGCCGATCAGCCCGACGACCGGCGAGCCCGTCGTGTCGCCCGACATGATGAGGAGGGCGAACGGCATGATCGCGAAGCCGCCGAACTGGAGCAGCGTCCCGAACCAGATGTACGGCACCCGCTTCCACCCGAGGATCGAGCGGTGATTGTCGCTCTTGTGGCCGATCAGCGCCCTGAGCGGGGCGAAGACCAAAGGCAGCGATACCATCATCGCCACCAGCCACGATTGCACATGGAGCTCGACGATCATCACCCGGTTGAGCGTGCCGATCAGCATGACCGCCGCCATGCCGACGGTGATCTGGAACAGCGACAGGCGGAACAGGCGTTTCAAGGGCAGCTCGGCGGTCGCCGCGTCGGCGAAGGGGAGCAGGTTCGTCCCCATGCGCATCCAGAACTTGCCCTTCGGCGCGGCGTGGTCGGCCAGCAGCTCCATCGGCGGAATGCCGGGGAGCCGGTGATGACCGGCGGAGCGGATGACCATCGTCGTCACGGGCGGACCAGCTCCAGTGCCTGGGATTTGTAGAAGCCGCCCGACACGCGCTCGCAGCGCGGCTGGCCCCAGCCGGGCAGGGCGGACGCGAAGGCGGCGCGTAGGCTCGCCTCGCCGGCCGGGATGATCGCCGGGGCGCGGTCGGAGCGGGGCAGCAGCTTGCCGACGTTGTGGAGGACGGTCAGCGCCGGCGTGCGCGGCGCGAAGGTGAACTCGATCGACCGGCGGGTGCGCGCGGCGAGTGCCGTTACCGTCGCGACGATGTCGGCCTGCGGATAATGGATCAGCGAATCCATCGCGACGACATGGTCGAACTGGCCGAGCTCGGGCGCGAGCATGTCGCCGACGCGCCAGTCGATCGTCACGTCGCTGGGCGCGCGCTCGCGGGCGATGCCGACGAGCTGGCCGGAGATGTCGATCGCGGTGACGTGCGCGCCGCGCCGCGCCGCCTCGACCGCCAGCGCGCCGGTGCCGCAGCCGGCGTCGAGCAGGGTCAGACCGCTCATGTCGCCCGGCAGCCAGTCGAGCAGCATCTCGCGCATCGCGTCGCGCCCGGCGCGGACGGTGGCGCGGATGCGGCTGACCGGCGCGTCCGACGTCAGCGCGGTCCATGCATCGAACGCGGTGCGGTCGAAATAGGTCTCCAGCCGGCCGCGGTAGCGGTTCCAGCTCGGCGATGCGGTCGGTGCCATGCTTGCCATCGCCTGCGCCTACTCGAAGCCGAGGAATTCGAAGATGTCGCGGTCCTTCATCGGCATCGCGTC
>CAHJWP010000111.1 GCA_903642255.1 Sphingomonadaceae bacterium
GGACCGTGCCGCGGATTCGGGCGGGAAGCGGTGCGGCGATCTCGTCGATCGTCGCGACCAGCGTGTCGCCGTCCCAGCGCAGCGCGCTCGGGCCGATGGTCAGCGACGCCGCGTCGCGCACCAGGTGGCGCTGCCCCCGTTCGGTCATCGCCCAGCGCTTGGCCCCCGGCGCATAGAGCGCGACGTTGACCGCGACGTGGTTCTCGGGCGCGCCGTACCCGCTCCACGCATAGTACGGCGAGAACACGCTGCCGACGAAGGCGATCAGCGTCAGGCCGTGGCAACCGTCGTCGCTCAGCGCATCGATGTACCACCAGCGGTAGCCGCCGGGGACGACGTCGCCATCGAACGCCGGGCCGGGGTCGGTCATCGCAGCGACCGAATGACCGCGTCCGCCGCCAGCCGGCCCGACAGCGCCGCCATGGGCACCCCCGCCCCCGGATGCGTCGCTCCGCCGGCGAGGAACAGGCCCGGCACCCGCGTCGTCGCCCCCGGCCGCTGGAAACTCGCCCGCCAGCCGTGCGACGCTCGGCCGTACAGCGCGCCGCCGGTCGCCGGGAACAGCGTCGCGAAATCCGCCGGCGTCGTCCGCACCGTCGCCGTCCGCCGGACCGTCAGGCCGCAGGCTTCGAGGCGCGCGAAGGTCGCCGCTTCGCATTGGTCGATCTCCCCCGCCGTCAGCGCCGCCCCTGTCGCCGGCGCGTTAACGATCATGTGCAGCGCCTCGGGTCCGTGTCCAGCCCCGTCACCGGTGCCCGCCGCCCGATCGCTGGCGCAGACGTAGACGCTCGGAGCCCGCGGCAGCCGTCCGTTGGCGAGGTCGGCGAACTCGGCAGCGTAATCGTCGCTGAAGAAGACATTGTGATGATCGAGCGCGAAGCCCGACGTCTCCGCCGCCAGCGTCCACGTTACCGCCGACAGCGACCGGTCGCGCAGGGCCAGCGGCGGCACGGCGGTCGCCGCGGCGGGACCGAACAGGCCGGCGGCCAGCGCCTGCGGGTCGGCGTTGACGATGACCGCGCTTGCCGCGAGCCGCTCGCCGCTGGCTAGCACGACTGCCTGCGCCTCGGTGCGGCCGACCTCGATCGCGGCGACCGGGGACGCGTAGCGGAAGGTCGCGCCATGGCCCGCCGCCAGCGCCTCCAGCGCCCGGGCGATGCGGTGCATGCCGCCGGCAACTGCCCACACGCCGCTCGCCTCGACATGGGCGATCAGCATCAGGGTCGCCGGGCTGAGGTACGGCGACGCCCCCGAATAGGTCGCATAGCGGCCGAACAACTGGCGCAGGCGCGGATCGGCGAACGTGCGGCCGAGCGCGCGCGCCAGCGTCTCGAACGGCCGGATCGACAGCAGGTCGCCGGGCCGGCTCAGCCCGATCCGCCGGGTCAGGCCGAGCGGCGACGTCGCCGGGCGGGTGAGGAAGGTCGACTCGAGCGTCGCATAGGTCCGCGCCGCCTCGGCCATAAAGCGGCGGAAGCGTGCCGCCTCGCCCGCGCCGGCGAAGGTGCCGATCGCCGCCTCGGATGCCGCGGCGTCGGCGAACAGGTCGAGCCGCCCGCCGCCGCCCCACGCGTGGCGGGCGAGCGTCGTCACCGGCGTTAGCGTCAGATGGTCGCTGAGCGTCGTTCCGGCGGCGGCAAAGATGTCGTCGAACACCCGGCGCATGGTGAACACCGTCGGCCCGGCGTCGATCGCGCGGCCGCCGGTGACGACCTCGCGCAGTTTGCCGCCGGGCGTCGCCGCCGCCTCGCACACCGTCACGGCATGGCCGCGCGCGGCAAGCAGCGCCGCGGCGGTCAGGCCGCCGACGCCGGCACCGACGATGACGATGGGGTGGGTCATGGCAGCGTCATAGGGCGAAGCGTGGGGAGACGGCAAAAGCGGCGATGTCGCCGGGCGATCCTCCGGCGGGGAGGGTCTCGATCCTCCCGCGCAGCGAGCATTATCCCCTGTCCTACACCCCGCCCTCCGCGGTATCGTCGCACCGCCGAATCGCCAGCGGGCGGCGAGAGCGGCTTCTCATCGTTGGCAGGGGCGACACCGCGAGTTTGGCCGCGGCTGGCGGCGCGCGATGGCGCGGCATGCATTTTCCGCGACGCCGCAAGAGGGTCGTCGAGTGAAGAATGCGAAGTTACGCGCGTGAATCGGCGTTCAGGCGAGCCGTCTCGCGTGAGTCTTGGTGGGTCGAGCTGCGCGACGGACGCGTGGTCGTGTGAGGGGTGTGATCTTTCAGCTTTCCCGCCGGCACCGTCGCCGACGGTGTGAGCTTCCCTGGTCGGCGGCAGGGCAGGTGGCGAAGGGGGCCGTCATCGTGGGAGGTATGTGATCTTCCGCAACAGGCGAACGGCGAATCACCCTCACCGGCGTGACCTTATGCTGAACTTCGGGTTGGACGGGCACTCCGCTTGACCCGCCCGCCGCGGCCCCGCACAGCGCGGCGATGGCACCGTGGCGCGAACGCTGGATCGGGTGGCGCAACGCCCGGCTCGCCGATCCGGCGTTCCAGCGGTGGGCGGCGCGCCTTCCGTTGACCCGCCGGATCGCGCGGGCGCGGGCGCGGGCGCTGTTCGACGTCGTCGCGGGGTTTGTCTATTCGCAGGTCGCGTTCGCCGTCGTCGAGACCGGGCTGTTGCCCTTCCTCGCCGGCGGGCGGCGCAGCGTCGCCGACGTCGCCGCGCACACCGGCCTGCCGGCCGCGGGGGCCGAGCGGCTGGTCAGGGCGGCGATCGCCCTCAAGCTGGTCGAGGCGGCCGGCGAGGGGCTGTTCGTCGGGCCGGCGGGCGCGGCGCTGCTCGGCAACCCCGGCGTGACCGAGATGATCGCGCACCACCGCTTCCTCTACGCCGACCTCGCCGATCCGGTCGCACTGTTCCGCGACCGGCGGCCGGGGGCGCTCGCCGCCTTCTGGGCCTACGACGCTGCGGCGGAGGACCGCGTCGCGCCCTATTCGGCGCTGATGGCGGCGTCGCAGCCGGGCATCGCCGCTGCGGTGCTCGACGCCTATCCGGTTGGACGGCACCGCCGCCTGCTTGACATCGGCGGCGGGCAGGGTGTGTTCGCCGCCGCCGCGCTCGACCAGGCGCCGGGCCTCGGCGCGGCGGTGTTCGACCTGCCGGCGGTCGTCGGCCGCATCGCCGACCCGCGAGTCGCCGGGGTCGGGGGCAGCTTCGCGACCGATCTGCTGCCGACGGGGAACGACCTCGTGTCGTTGGTCCGCGTCGTCCACGACCACGACGATGCGGTCGTCGAACCGCTGCTGGCGAAGATCTTCGCCGCGCTGCCGCCTGGCGGCACGCTGCTGCTCGCCGAGCCGATGGCCGAAACGCCGGGCGGTGAACCGGTCGGGGACGCCTATTTCGGGCTCTATCTGTGGGCGATGGGGTCGGGCGAGCCGCGGTCGGCGACCCGGCTTCGCGAACTGCTCGCCGCCGCCGGGTTCACCGACGTACGCGAGCATCCGACCACCATACCTCTCCTCGTCCGGGTGCTTACCGCAAAACGTCGATAAACTTGGTTGACACCGGGAACCGTCAACCTAGACTGACACCTGTTAGCTGTCAGGTGCGCCTGACACTTGGCAGTGGACCGGGGATGATCCCGGCCGCGACGGGGTTGGTCGATGAAGGCGACGGCAGTGGTTCTGGAGGCTCCCGAGCAGTTGACGCTCCGCCGCCTCGGCCTGCGTCCGGTCGATGCGGCCGACGTGGTGGTCGAGGTTGACTTCAGCGGCATCTCGACCGGCACCGAGCGGCTGCTCTACACCGGCACGATGCCTGCCTTCCCCGGCATGGGCTATCCGCTGGTTCCCGGTTACGAGTCGGTCGGCCGTGTCGTCGACGCCGGAGCTGACGCCGGACACCGCATCGGCGACACCGTCTTTGTCCCCGGGGCGAACTGCTACACCGACGCCCGCGGCCTGTTCGGCGGTGCGGCGCGCACCGTCATCCTGCCGGCAGCCAAGGCGCTTACCGTCGATCCCACCCTCGGCCGCGACGCCGCGCTGCTGGCGCTCGCCGCCACCGCCCATCATGCGCTTGCCGGCGGCCGGCCCGCCGACCTGATCGTCGGCCACGGCGTCCTCGGCCGCCTGCTCGCCCGCATCACCGTCGCGCTCGGCGGCTCTCCGACGGTCTGGGAGACCAATCCCGCGCGGGCCGGCGGGGCGACGGGCTACGCCGTCACCGACGGCGCGAGCGACGACCGCCGCGACTACGGCAGCATCTACGACGTCAGCGGCGCCGCCGACATGCTCGACCCGCTGATCGGCCGCCTCGCCCGTGGCGGCGAGGTGGTGCTCGCCGGCTTCTACGACCGGCTGAGCTTTACCTTTCCGCCCGCCTTCATGCGCGAGGCGCGGATCCGCATCGCCGCCGAGTTCACCCCGGGCGACCTCGCCGCGGCTACGGCACTGATCGCCGAGGGGCGCCTGTCGCTGGCCGGGCTGGTGACCCATGTCGCCCCCGCCGCCGCAGCCAACGACGCCTATGTCACCGCCTTCGGCGACGCGGCGTGCCTCAAGATGGTTCTCGACTGGAGTGAAGTGGCATGAGCCTCGATGTCCTCGACCGCGTCGATGCGCTCCGCGACGAAGCCGCGATCGAGCCCGATCCGGTCCACACCGGCGAGGTGACGAAGGAGACGCAGATCATCGCGATCTACGGCAAGGGCGGCAGCGGCAAGTCGTTCGCCCTGTCGAACCTCAGCTACATGCTCGCCCAGCAGGGCAAGCGCGTCCTGCTCATCGGCTGCGACCCGAAGAGCGACACGACGAGCCTGTTGTTCGGCGGCAAGAGCTGCCCGACGATCATCGAGACGAGCGCCAGGAAGAAGCTCGCCGGCGAGGAGGTCCGCATCGAGGACGTCTGCTTCATGCGCGACGGCGTCTTCGCGATGGAGCTCGGCGGCCCCGAGGTCGGCCGCGGCTGCGGCGGGCGCGGCATCATCCACGGCTTCGAGCTGCTCGAGAAACTGGGCTTCCACGACTGGGGCTTCGACTACGTCCTGCTCGACTTCCTCGGCGACGTGGTGTGCGGCGGCTTCGGCCTGCCGATCGCGCGCGACATGTGCCAGAAGGTCATCGTCGTCGGCTCGAACGACCTCCAGTCGCTCTACGTCGCCAACAACGTCTGCAAGGCGGTCGAGTACTTCCGCAAGATGGGCGGCAACGTCGGCGTCGCCGGTATCCTGATCAACAAGGACGACGGCAGCGGCGAGGCGCAGGCCTTCGCCGAAGCCGTCGGTATCCCGGTGCTGATCTCGATCCCGGCGAACGAAGACATCCGCAAGAAGAGCGCCAACTACCAGATCATCGGCACCCCCGATTCGCAGTGGGGCAGCCTGTTCGAGGAGCTCGCGGTCAACGTCGCGATCGCGCCACCGGTGCGCCCGACGCCGCTGACCGCCGACGGTCTGCTCGGCCTGTTCAGCCCCGAGGACACCGGGGCCAACGTCACGCTCCAGCCGGCGACCCAGGCGGCGATGCGCGGCGTCGCCTTCGTGCCTAAGGTGAGCCTCGAAGTCGTCTACGATGCGGTCTGACCCGGCCATGACCGAAGGCGGCTGCTCGTCGGGCAGCACGATGCTCGACGCGGCGCGTCAGGCGGGCAAGTCGGACATCCTTGCGCAATACGCTAAAGACTATCCCCGCGGGCCGCACGACCAGCCGCAATCGATGTGTCCGGCGTTCGGCTCGCTCCGCGTCGGCCTGCGGATGCGCCGCACGGCGACCGTCCTGTCGGGCAGCGCGTGCTGCGTCTATGGCCTGACCTTCACCAGCCACTTCTACGGCGCGCGCCGCACCGTCGGCTATGTCCCGTTCAACTCCGAGACGCTCGTCACCGGCAAGCTGTTCGAGGACATTCGCGACGCCGTCTTCGACCTCGCCGACCCGGCGCTCTACGACACGATCGTCGTCACCAACCTGTGCGTGCCGACGGCGAGCGGCGTCCCGCTCCAGCTCCTGCCCAAGGAGATCAACGGCGTCCGCATCATCGGCATCGACGTGCCGGGCTTCGGCATCCCGACCCATGCCGAGGCGAAGGACGTGCTCGCCGGCGCGATGCTCGGCTATGCCCGGCGTGAGGCCGAGGCCGGCCCCGTCGCCGCGCCGGCGTCGCGCCCCGACAAGCCGACCGTCACGTTGCTCGGCGAGATGTTCCCGGCCGACCCGATGGGCATTGGCGCGTTGCTTGCGCCGATGGGCCTCGCCGCCGGGCCGGTCGTGCCGACGCGCGAGTGGCGCGAGCTGTACAGCGCACTCGACTGCGCCGTCGTCGCCGCGATCCACCCCTTCTATACCGCCAGCGTCCGCGAGTTCGAGGCAGCCGGGCGCAGCGTCGTCGGGTCGGCCCCGGTCGGCCGCGACGGTACCGCCGCGTGGCTCGATGCGATCGGCGCGGCGACGGGGACGGCGCAGGCGCTGACCGACGCCGCCAAGAATGCCGCATTGCCGAAGATCACCGCCGCGCTCGCGGACGCGCCGATCAAGGGCCGCATCACCGTCTCGGGCTACGAGGGCTCGGAACTGCTCGTCGCCCGGCTGCTCGTCGAGAGCGGCGCGAACGTCGAATATGTCGGCACCGCCTGCCCAAAGACGCCGTGGTCGGAGCCCGACCGCGACTGGCTCGCCGCGCGCGGCGTCACGGTCAAGTATCGCGCCAGCCTCGCCGACGACCTCGCCGCGGTCGATGCGCTCAAGCCCGATCTCGCCATCGGGACGACGCCGGTCGTCCAGCACGCCAAGGAGCGGTCGATCCCGGCGCTCTACTTCACCAACCTGATCTCGGCGCGCCCGCTGATGGGTGCGGCCGGCGCCGGCAGCCTCGCCACCGTCATCAACGCCGCCCTCGGCAACCAGGCGCGCTTCGACAAGATGACGGCGTTCTTTGCCGGCGTCGGGCAGGGCGACACCGCCGGCGTCTGGGAAGACACGCCGCGCCTGCGCCCCGAGTTCAAGGCCAAGTACGCCGGCCAGCGGATCGCCGCCGCGAAGGCCGAGGAGTCGGTCGGGTCATGACCCTCGTCCTCGATCACGACCGGGCCGGCGGCTATTGGGGGGCGGTCTACGCCTTCACCGCGATCAAGGGCCTGCAGGTCATCATCGACGGCCCGGTCGGCTGCGAGAACCTGCCGGTGACCAGTGTCCTCCATTACACCGACGCGCTGCCGCCGCATGAGCTGCCGATCGTCGTCACCGGGCTGGGCGAGCAGGAGCTCGGCCGCGACGGCACCGAAGGGGCGATGAAGCGCGCGTGGAAGACACTCGATCCCGACCTGCCCGCGGTCGTCGTCACCGGCTCGATCTCGGAGATGATCGGCGGCGGCGTGACACCCGAAGGCACGAACATCGCGCGCTTTCTGCCGCGGACCATCGACGAGGATCAGTGGCAGGC
>CAHJWP010000112.1 GCA_903642255.1 Sphingomonadaceae bacterium
GCGGTGCCGATGCGGACCCCGGCGAGCGGCGGCATGGTGGGGAAGGGGCGGGCGAGGGGGGAGGTGCTTGACATGACCGGGCTGCTTTGGTGGTCTGCGTCCGGGGAGGCAAGGGATGTTTATCAATCGTACTCGCCGTCACGCCGATCGTCGCGGCGATGCCGCTACGGGCCGACGGCACCGATCTGACGCCGACCGCGGACGAATCGGCACCGGTCGCCATTGCCGGAATGGCGATGCTTAATCTGATGATTGGGGCCGATGGACGGCTTAGCCGCTGTGACGTCGTGACATCGAGCGGGTCGACGAAGGTCGATGCGGCCGCCTGTCTCGATCTGCGGCCGCAGCGCTTCGCGCCGGCGCGCGATGGATCCGGAACGTCGCTCCCGGCGATCTCGCTGTATCCGTACACCATCATATGGGGGAGCCGACCGATGCTCGTATCGCGCGCTCGGGTTCGCACCGGTGTTGGGCAAGCCCAGCTATGCCGTTCAGGTCGATCGGCTCCTCGCACAAGCCGCGTTGCCAATCCTGATCGACGTGATCACCGCCCAAAACGGCAAGACGGCCGACTGTCTCGTCGAGCGGCGCGACCGGCGCTGCCGTCCTCGATCGTCTGGCGTGCACCATGATGGCCGCCACGCCGTTGCCGCCGGCGCTCGACGGCGATAGTCAGTCGATCGGAGCGCTGCGCCGCCTCTCGATCAGCTTCGTCGTCGCAGTGCCGGCGGCGGGACAATAGCGAACAGGGGGGAGGGAAGCGCCGATGCAAGACGCGGGAGCGACGATGATGGGCAGAATATGATGCTGCTGCTCGCGCTTGCCTTGGCAACGATGCCGCGACAGATCGCCGGCAGTTCCGACAACGACCTCGCCCTGTTCTACGTGCCGCCGGGCAGGACATCGGCGGCGGCGACGCGCGCCGAACTGACGGTCGACACGGCGGGCACGCCGGTGCACGGCAAGGCCACCGCTGCCGATGGCGCGTCGGGGCTCGACCGTGACGCCGGCCGCTTCCTGCTGCACAATGCCTGCTTCACACCGGAGATTGGCACCGACGGGTCGTCGATCGCGGCCGTCGTGCGACTGGACATTGCTGTCAGCTGCATCGCCCCGCGGAAGAAGAGCGCTGCCGCGCCGCTGAGCAAGCTCGACTTCGCCCTGCAGGTCGCCAATCTGCCACCCGGATCAGCGGTCTATGTCGTCGAGGCGGTGCTGACGACCGACGAGGCGGGCACGTCATGAACTACGCCGTCGCGAGATCGAATACGGTCGCGCAGCTCGACCGCCTCGCCTGCGCGCAGCTGCAGACGACGACGTTCACGCCGGCGCGCGATCAAGCGGACCAGCCGGTGGCCGTCCTGCGACAGGTCAGCTTCGGTTTCACCGCGGCCGGAGGATCGCCGTGAGGCGGCTGGGACACGACGCGACGCGCCGGGTTGCCGGCGCGGTCGCGGGAGAGGCGCGATCGCCACGGCCGACGCTGCTTTGAAGGGAGGGAAACCGATGCTGCTGTTCATGCTCGCACTCGCCACCATGCCGCAGCCGGTCGGGCGGCCGCTGCCCGGCGACCTCGGGGCGTACGGCGCACTGTATGGCGAGACGCGCGCGGCGGCGACGCGGATAGACCTGACGATCGACACCGCCGGCGTGCCGGTGCGATGCGACGTGACGCAGTCCGACGGCAGCCGCGCGCTCGACCGCGTCGCGTGCGAGTTCCTGATGCGCCGCGCGCGCTTCACCCCGGCGCGCGACAGCGACGGCGTGCCGGTCGCCGCCGTCATGCGGCAGGATTTCACGCTCAACCGGCAGGAGGCAGTCCGCCGCTTCGGCGGTCCCGCGGTGACGGCGCGCATGGTCGATTTCGCTCTGCCGGTCGTCGGCCTGCGGCCCGACGCGGTGCTCGCCGCCGACCTGCTGCTGATGACCGACACCACCGGGCACGTGACGCGCTGCGACATCGCCACCTCGAGCGCGCACGCCGCGCTCGACCAGGCGGCGTGCCGCGAGATGATGGCGATGAGCTTCGTTGCGGCGCGCGACCGCGACGGCCGGCCGGTCGCGGCGCTGCGCCAGGTCAGCGTCGGCTTCACCATTGAAGTGCCGCGCTGAGCGCAGGCGGCGGCGCACCTGCGCGAATTGACGCGCGCGTCGCCGCTCCCTATGTCCCGCCGGTCGCGGCGCGCGCCCTGAGGCGCCCCGCTCTCGGTTAGGACGTTCATGTTTGCTGGCATCGCGAAGCGCATCTTCGGCTCGTCGAACGAGCGCTACGTTCGCTCGCTCGCTCCCCTCGTCGCCCGCATCAACGGCCACGAGGCGGCGGTGGCCGCGCTGTCCGACGAGGCGCTCAGGGGCCAGACGGCGGCGTTCCGGGCGCGGCTCGAGCGCGGCGAGACGCTCGACGACCTGCTGCCCGAGGCGTTCGCCACGGTGCGCGAGGCGGCCAAGCGGGCGCTCGGCCAGCGCCACTACGACGTCCAGCTGATCGGCGGCATCGTCCTCCACCGGGGCGAGATCGCCGAGATGCGGACCGGCGAGGGCAAGACGCTGGTGGCGACTTTGGCGGTCTATCTCAATGCCCTGGAAGGCAAGGGCGTCCACGTCGTCACGGTCAACGACTATCTCGCCAGCCGCGACGCCGAGTGGATGGGGCAGGTCTACAGGTTCCTCGGCATGGACGTCGGCGTCATCGTGCCGAACCTCGACGACGACACGCGCCGCGCCGCCTATGCCGCCGACATCACCTACGGCACCAACAACGAGTTCGGCTTCGACTACCTGCGCGACAACATGAAGTACGCGCGCGAGCACATGGTGCAGCGGCCGTTCAACTTCGCCGTCACCGACGAGGTCGACTCGGTCCTGATCGACGAGGCACGCACCCCGCTGATCATCTCGGGGCCGACCGACGACAAGAGCGAGCTGTACATCGCCGTCGACGCGATCGTGAAGCAGCTGTCGACCGCCGACGTCGAGATCGACGAGAAGCAGAAGCAGGTCATCCTGACCGAGAACGGCACCGAGATCGCCGAGCGCGCGCTCGAAGCGGCCGGGCTGCTCGAGGGCGAGAACCTGTACGACTACGAGAACACGCAGGTCGTCCACCACCTCAACCAGGCGCTGCGCGCCAACATGATCTACCGGCGCGACACCGATTACATCGTCCGCGGCGGCAAGGTGATCATCATCGACGAGTTCACCGGCCGGATGATGGACGGGCGGCGCTGGGCGGAAGGGCTGCATCAGGCGGTCGAGGCCAAGGAAGGCGTCGACATCATGCCCGAGAACCAGACGCTGGCGTCGATCACTTTCCAGAACTACTTCCGGCTGTACCCCAAGCTCGGCGGCATGACCGGGACCGCGGCGACCGAGGCGGCCGAGTTCTTCGACATCTACAAGCTGAACGTCGTCGAGATCCCGACCAACCTGCCGGTCCAGCGCAAGGACGTCGACGACGAGTTCTACAAGAACGCCGACGAGAAGTTCAAGGCGATCGTCAAGACGATCCGCGAGGCAAAGGAGCGTGGCCAGCCGATCCTCGTCGGCACGGTGTCGATCGAGAAGAGCGAGCTGTTAAGCGAGTTTCTCAAGAAGGAGGGCGTCGAGCACGTCGTCCTCAACGCGCGCTACCACGAGCAGGAAGCGCATATCGTCGAGCAGGCGGGCCGCATCGGCGGGGTGACGATCGCGACCAACATGGCCGGGCGTGGCACCGACATCCAGCTCGGCGGCAACGCCGATGCCCGCGTCGCGCGCGAACTGGAGGGCGTCGAGGGTGCCGAGCGCGACGCCGCCATCGCCCGGATCAAGGCCGAGGTCGCCGCCGAACGCGATGCGGTCCGTGCCGTCGGCGGGCTGTTCGTCCTCGGCACCGAGCGTCACGAAAGCCGGCGCATCGACAACCAGCTGCGCGGCCGGTCGGGGCGGCAGGGCGATCCCGGCCTCAGCCGCTTCTATCTCAGCCTCGACGACGACCTGCTCCGCATCTTCGGCCAGCAGAACATGCTGACGCGGATGATGAACAACGGGCTTGAGGAGGGCGAGGCGATCGTCCACCCGTGGATCTCGAAGGCGATCGAGACCGCCCAGAAGAAGGTCGAGGCGCGCAACTACGACATGCGCAAGAACGTCGTGCAGTACGACGACGTGATGAACGACCAGCGCAAGGTGGTCTATGACCAGCGCGCCGACATCATGGACTCCGAAGCCGTCGGCGACGTCGTGCTCGACATGCGCCACGAGACGGTCAACGCGCTCGTCGGCCTCCACTGCCCGCCGAACACCTACCCCGAGCAATGGGACATCGATGCGCTCGACGCCGCGGTGCGCGAGACGCTCGGCCTCGACGTCGACGTCCGCGAGTGGGTCAGAGAGGAGGCGGTCGACCAGGAGATGTTCGTCGACCGGCTGATCGCCGCGTCTGATGCGATGATGGCCGACAAGGCCGCGGCGATCCCAACCGAGTCGTGGATCCAGATCGAGAAGAACTTCCTCCTCCAGGCGCTCGACCATCACTGGAAGGAGCATCTGGCGACATTGGACGCATTGCGCCAGGTCATCCACCTGCGCGCCTATGCGCAGAAGACGCCGCTCAACGAGTACAAGTCGGAGGCGTTCGCCCTGTTCGAGCGGATGCTGACGACGGTCCGCGAGGACGTCACGCGGATGCTGGCGGGCGCGCGCTTCGAGATGCAGCCCGAGGCCTATGCGCCGCCGCCGCTGCCGAGCTTCGTCACGACGCACATCGACCCGCTGACCGGGATGAATGACGCATTCGGGCCGATCGGCAACCTGCCGCGATCGCAGCTCGATGTCGCGCGCGACGCCGCCGCCGCGTTCGCCGACATCGACGCCGAGACCCGCGCCGACTGGCTGGCGAGCGTGTCGCGCAACGCGCCGTGCCCGTGCGGCTCGGGCAAGAAGTTCAAGCACTGCCACGGGGCGATTTAGCCCGACGGAGGTCAGCATGACGCGCGTCAGGACTTTCGTGGTCGCCGTCGGCGCGTCGCTGTTGCTGGCCGCGTGCTTCCTTCTGCCGGGCAAATTCGCCTCGACCCTCGACGTCCGGCGCGACGGGCAGTTCGCCTTCGCCTACAAGGGCGAGATCGTGCTGATCACGCCGGCCTCGCTCGGCCAGCCGACCGGCCTGCCCGATCCGGCGACGATGAAGTGCTTCGGCCCCGCTCCCGGAGCGCCGCCCGCCCCGTCAGCGCCTCCCGGCGCGCCGCGCATGGGGATGGCAGGATCGCGCGCCTGCACGCCCGACGAGATCGCCAAACGCACCGCCGACGCCGCCGCGACCCGCACGCGCGAAGGCGAGCAGATGGCGAAGATCATCGGCATGGACCCGGGCAACGACGCTTCGATGCGCGACTATGCGGCCCAGATCGCCAAGCAGGGCGGCTGGCGGTCGGTGGTGTATCGCGGCAAGGGGGTGTTCGACGTCGACTTCGCGCAGACCGGTCGTCTCGACCGCGACTTCGTCTTCCCGCTGCTGCCCAAGGCAAGCATCATCGTGCCGTTCGTCGTGATCCGGAAACGCAGCGACGGGGCGGTGCTGGTCAGCGCGCCAGGCTACCGCGCCGCGCCGGCGCAGGCGTTCCTCAACGGGCTAAACAGCATGCAGTCGCTCCAACCGTCGGTGCCGCCAACCGGGGGACCGCAGGGTAGCTTCGTCGTCACCAGCGACCTTGCCCCGCTGACCAACAATACCGACGACGGTCCGGTTCGCGACGGTGATCGCACCCGCCTGAGCTGGACGGTCGCGCCGGGCAGCGACAAGATTCCCGAGGCGCTCCTCCCGCTCGGACGCTGACGCCAAAAGCCGTTGACCGGCGGCGCTCATCCGCCTATACGCCGCCTTCGCTCAGTGGTCGGGACACCGCCGCGGGCACAGGAACGACAGGCTGAGCTGCGCGCGGAGGGACCTGGCAACGGGGCCGTTCGCGCTTATGCCGTGAGGGCGGTTCAGACTTGGAGTAGGCCGCCGCAAGGCGCGCCGAACAGCAGGATGACACGATTCGATGCCGACGATTAACCAGTTGATCCGCAAGGGACGCACGCCCCAGCGCGTCCGCGAGACCGCGCCCGCGATGGAGGAATGCCCGCAGAAGCGCGGCGTCTGCACCCGCGTCTACACCACGACCCCGAAGAAGCCGAACTCGGCGCTGCGCAAGGTCGCCAAGATCCGCCTGACCAACGGCTTCGAGGTCATCGGCTATATCCCCGGCGAACGGCACAACCTGCAGGAGCACTCGGTGGTCCTGATCCGCGGCGGTCGCGTCAAGGACCTGCCCGGCGTGCGCTACCACGTCCTGCGCGGTGTCCTCGACACCCAGGGCGTCAAGGATCGCAAGCAGAGCCGGTCGAAGTACGGCGCGAAGCGCCCGAAGTAAGGATAGAAGATGGCCCGTCGTCGTCGCCCAGAGAAGCGCGAAATTCTCCCCGATCCCCGTTTCGGCGATCTGATCCTGTCGAAGTTCATGAACCTCGTGATGTACGAGGGGAAGAAGTCGACCGCCGAGTCGATCGTCTACAATGCCCTTGACACCGTCGAGGCGAAGACCCGCCGCGATCCGATCGGCGTGTTCCACGATGCGCTGACCAATGTGAAGCCGGGCATCGAGGTCCGCAGCCGCCGCGTCGGCGGCGCGACCTACCAGGTGCCGGTCGAGGTCCGCCCCGAGCGCAGCCAGGCGCTGGCGATCCGCTGGCTGATCGGCGCGGCGCGCAACCGCTCCGAGCACACGATGGCCGCGCGGCTGTCGGGCGAGTTGGTCGACGCCGCCAACAACCGTGGCACCGCGGTCAAGAAGCGTGAAGACTCGCATCGCATGGCCGAGGCCAACCGCGCCTTCTCGCACTACCGCTGGTAGTGTAGAGAGGGCGCATCATGGCTACTCAGTTCGAACCTTCGCTCGATCTTCGGGAGCAGATTGCCCGGATCGACAAGACGCTCGAAGAGATTGCGAAGACGCGCGTGGAGGTCCGCAAGATTTCGGCCGAGGTCGAGTTTCTGCCCCGGTCGATGATCTTCCAGGCGATGTTGGCTACGGCTGCATTGCTCGGCGCGGGGGCTGCGATCGCCAAGCTCTTCTTCCCCTGAGCCGTAGCCCGCAACCGCCTGCAAAACTGCTGATTTAGGACTGTCCGTCATGCCCCGCACGACCCCGCTCAACATGTACCGCAACATCGGGATCATGGCGCATATCGACGCCGGCAAGACGACGACGACCGAACGTATCCTCTATTACACCGGCAAGTCGTACAAGATCGGCGAGGTCCATGAGGGGACCGCGACGATGGACTGGATGGAGCAGGAGCAGGAGCGCGGCATCACGATCACGTCGGCCGCGACGACGTGCTTCTG
>CAHJWP010000113.1 GCA_903642255.1 Sphingomonadaceae bacterium
GCGCGGGGGCGGTCGTCGCCAGCGCGATCGACGGGCTGGTCGGCGCGCTGTTCACCGTGGTCAACGCGGTCGCGGTGGCGACGGTGTACCGGCATCTGCGCAACTGATCGCCGGCTTTCCCCGGCAGAGGTAGGTCGGCTCAATCCCACCGCGCCAATGGCGGTAAACTCATCAAAATCGCGTCGACGTTGCCGCCGGTCTTCAGCCCGAAGGTCGTGCCGCGGTCGTAGACGAGGTTGAACTCGGCATAGAGCCCGCGGTAGCGCAGCTGCGCGATGCGCTCGGCCTCGGTGAACGGATCGGCCATGTGCCGCCGGACAAGCCGCGGGAAGACGTCGAGCAACGTCCGCCCGACATCTTGCGTAAAGGCGAGGTTGGCGGCGAAGTCGCCCTCGAGATGGTCGTAGAAGATGCCGCCGACGCCGCGGTGGCGGTTCCGGTGCGGCACGAAGAAATACTCGTCGCACCACTTGCTGTAGCGGTCCCAGTAATCCGCGCCGTGCGCGTCGCAGGTCGCCTCGAACGCCGCCTTGAACTCGGCGGTATCGGCGGCGACCGGCAGCGCAGGGTTGAGGTCGGCCCCGCCGCCGAACCAGCGCTTGGTCGTGACGAGGAAGCGCGTGTTCATGTGGACCGCCGGCACGTGCGGGTTGGCCATGTGCGCGACGAGGCTGATGCCGGTGGCGAAGAAGCTGGGGTTCTCCTCGGCGCCGTTGATCGACTTGGCGAACTCGGGTGCGAAGGTGCCGAACACGGTCGAGGTGTTGACCCCGACCTTCTCGAACACGCGCCCCGTCATCAGCCCCATGACCCCGCCGCCGCCGGGCGCGCCGGTCGCATCGGGCCGCTCCCACGGGGTGTAGGTGAAGCGGCCGGGGGGGAGGGGGCCGGGGGCTTCGTCTTCGATCGCCTCGAAGGCGGCGCAGAGCGAGTCGCGGAGGGAGCGGAACCACGTCTCGGCGGCGAGTTGTTCGGGGTCGAGAACGAGCGGCAGTGTCATCGTCGCGTGCTTAGCTGTTTACCGAGCATGATCAAACAGGCATCGTTTCTCGGCGAGACGCTGTCCTGCCCGCGCTGATTCGCTCGCTACAGACTGACGCCGCTCAAGAGCTGGGCCCAAATAAGGAACGAGAGAAGTGTGACCGGCACAAACAGCACAGTGATGAAGATCCCAATGACTAGATGTCCTGTGCTCAACGTGTTGTTCTTTATAGAGGCGACAACAGTCAGCAAGGCCAGCCCTTCGATGATTGACAGAATAAAGTTGATCGTGCTAGGCAGCTTATTAGCAATCCGGCTCATACGTGGATCGTGTGCAATATTTGCAACGCCGATGGCCACCATGATCGTCGGAGCAGCAGTAACGTAAAGCAAAGTGAAGCGTCTTCTCCAGCGAACAGCTTTATCGACGTCCCGCTCGTTATACCACGCAAGAGTGCCACCCAGCACAAGCGATGGAATGGCTATTAGTGGTATGTTGTCCCAATATTCAACCATTGTACTGCCAGTCATTGACGTGCGACGTTATGCATCATCCCGACACATCTAGCGTATAGTGAGCCATCATGCGCTACCAACCAAGTTCCGCGTGCGACCCGATACGGACGAGCACCAGCGTCGTATCATCGGGCTTCTGGTAGATCAGCACGAGGTCGGGTCGGATGTGACAGTCGCGGTGGTCCTGCCAGTCGCCGGACAGGGGATGGTCGCGGTAGCGGGCGTCGAGCGGCGCATCGTTGGCGAGCGCCGTCAGCACCCGCGTCAGGTCGACGTCGAGCGTCGTCCGATGCCGCCCCTTCTTTTCCCGCTTATAGTCTTGCTTGAATCGGCCCGTTCGCTCAATCTTCCGCATTCAGGTCGGCCATCAGCGCTTCGACGCTGTCGAAGCGCGGGAGCTTGCGCGAACGCGCCTCCTTCATCGCTGCGATCGTCTTAGCGTTAGGTACCAGCGGCTCGAACGGCAGCGCCTTGTCGTGTGCGACCCGCGTCAGCATCAGGCGGACGGCGTCGGAGACCGTCATCCCCATCGCGGCCAGTACCGTCGATGCCTCGTCTTTGATCGATCCGTCGATCCTCGTCTGAACCATCGCGTTCGCCGCCATCTCGGTCACTCCATCTCTGAATGACAACGTAGTTCGCAATTGCACGTTCGACAACCTATCAGGCATATAAGGATATCTTTATACTTGCTCCCGAGACTGCCTCCGGCTAGGTGCCGCGCAACCTTTTCGGAGCATCCTCATGGCCACCCAGCTGCGCGACACCCTGACCGACCACGTCGTCGCCGACCTCTCCCTCGCCGGTTACGGCCGCCGCGAGATCGACATCGCCGAGACCGAGATGCCCGGCCTGATGGCGCTCCGCACCGAGTTCGGGACGACGAAGCCGCTGACCGGCGCGCGGATCACGGGATCGCTCCACATGACGATCCAGACCGCGGTGCTGATCGAGACGCTGACCGCGCTCGGCGCCGAGGTCCGCTGGGCGACGTGCAACATCTATTCGACGCAGGACCACGCCGCCGCCGCGATCGCCGCGACCGGCGTGCCGGTGTTCGCGATCAAGGGCGAGAGCCTCGCCGACTATTGGGACTATGTCGGCCGCATCTTCGACTGGGGCGACACCACCGCCAACATGATCCTCGACGACGGCGGCGACGCGACGATGTTCGCGTTGTGGGGCGCCAAGCTCGAAGCCGGGCAGACGATGCCCGAGCCCGAGAACGAGGAGGAGGTCGAGATGCAGCGTGCGCTCAAGGCGTTCGTCGCCGCGCGGCCGGGCTACCTCACCGAGACCGTCAAGAACATCAAGGGCGTGTCCGAGGAGACGACGACCGGCGTCCACCGCCTCTACGCGATCGCCAAGAAGGGCGAGCTGCCGTTCCCGGCGATCAACGTCAACGACAGCGTGACCAAGAGCAAGTTCGACAACCTCTACGGGTGCAAGGAGAGCCTCGTCGACGCGATCCGCCGCGGCACCGACGTCATGCTCGCCGGCAAGGTCGCTACCGTCGCCGGCTTCGGCGACGTCGGCAAGGGCTCGGCGCAGAGCCTGCGCAACGGCGGGGCGCGCGTGCTGGTCACCGAGATCGACCCGATCTGCGCGCTGCAGGCGGCGATGGAGGGCTTCGAGGTCGTGACGATGGAGGAGGCGGTCACCCGCTCCGACATCTTCGTCACCGCGACCGGCAACGCCGACGTCATCACCGCCGAGCACATGGCCGGCATGAAGAACATGGCGATCGTCTGCAACATCGGCCACTTCGACAGCGAGATCCAGATTTCGGCGCTGTCGAACTACAAGTGGACCGAGGTCAAGCCGCAGGTCGACCTCGTCGAATTCCCCGACGGCAAGGCGATCATCATCCTGTCGAAGGGCCGGCTGGTCAATCTCGGCAACGCGACGGGCCACCCGAGCTTCGTCATGTCGGCCAGCTTCACCAACCAGACGCTGGCCCAGATCGAGCTGTTCACCCGTCCCGAGCAGTACGGCAACGACGTCTACGTCCTGCCCAAGCACCTCGACGAGAAGGTCGCCGCGCTCCACCTCGACAAGCTCGGAGTCAAGCTGACCAAGCTGAGTCCCAAGCAGGCGGCGTACATCGGGGTGCCCGAGGCGGGGCCGTTTAAGCCGGATCATTATCGGTATTGAGGCGAGCGTACTTGCACGCGGCGTTGCGCGTGCAAGTACGGTGTGGTAGGGGAGCGTGATGCAACCGCGTCGTGCCCAGCAGCCGATTTCCTTCCGCTCCGACAAGGCGGCGGCGAAGCTTGCCGTTCTGACGCGTGGCGGGCGCAGCCAGGCGGAGGTGATCGAGGACGCACTCGACCGGCTTCCGGATCCGCTCCCTCCTGCCGACGACCTCGCCGCCCGCATCGCGCGCATCGACGCGATCACCCGCATAACCTCGACCTACGACATTCCCAGCATGGCCGAATTCGACGCCGAAACTTATGACGAGCACGGTCTGCCTCGTTGACGTTGTTCGTTGTCGACACGTCGGCGCTGGTTGCCGTCCTTCATGGTGAAGAAGCGCACGAGGTACTGCGGGCTACGCTCGCCTCGTCGTCTTTTCTGGTACCGGCACCCGTGCTCGTCGAGTTCTGGCGCGTGGCCCGCCGTGGCCAGCTCATGCCCGTCGCATTGATCGGGGATTTTCTCGAGTCGGTCCTCGTCACCGGCAGCATCGTGTCGTTCACGGACGAACACGCCCGCTCAGCCGCGCTGGCGGCGGAACGTCATGGCACCGGAAATGGGCAAGGTGGTCGGCTCAACCTGCTCGACTTGATGGTCTACGGCGTCGCCGAGGTGGAGGACCTGCCCATCCTCTGCACCGGCAACGACTTCGCCTCGACCGACGCGCAGATCCACCCCGCCAGCCGGACAGCATGATTGTCGACGAGGCGGCGCTTGGGACGCTCGCCGCGCGCCTTGCCGCCGTCCTCCGCCCCGGCGACGTGGTCGCCCTGTCCGGTGACCTCGGGGCCGGCAAGACGACGTTCGCCCGTGCTCTCCTGCGCGGGCTTGGCTGGACCGGCGAGGTGCCGAGCCCGAGCTTCACCCTCGTCCAGACCTATCCGACCGCGCCGCCGCTGTGGCACGTCGACCTGTACCGGCTCGAGTCGGTGGACGAGGCCGACGCGCTCGGCCTCGACGACGCGTGGGACACGGCGGTCGTCGTCGTCGAATGGCCCGAGCGGCTCGGGGACCGGCTGCCGGCCGATGCCCTGCGGCTCCGCCTCGACGGGGCGGGGGAGGCGACGCGGCGCTTGACTTGGCACCTGCCGCCGTCATGGGAGGGGCGATGGCCGCCGCCCGATCCGATCCAGCCCCCGGCCTGAGTGCCGACCCGCGCGCCGGCGATCCTGTCGCGCCGACGATGACCCCGCCGACAATGACCCCTCCGCCTGCCGCCCCCGCGTTTCTCGCGCGGCACGGCTGGGCCGGCGCGCGGATCGAGCCGCTCGCCGGCGACGCGTCGTTCCGGCGTTACTTCCGGGTCCATGACGGCGACCGCACGGCGGTGCTGATGGACGCACCGCCCGAGCATGAGGACAGCCGGCCGTTTCTGAGTGTCGGGGACGCGCTCGACGGCATGGGGTTCAGCGTGCCGCGGCCGCTCGGCATCGACCTCGACGCCGGGCTGATCCTGCTTGAGGATTTCGGCGACGCCCGCGTCAATCCGGTGCTCGCCGCCGAGCCGCATCGCGAAGGCGCAATCTATGCCGCGGCGATCGACCTGCTCGCCGAACTGCACGCCCATCCGGCTCCGGCGCTGCGGCCCTACGCCGAGGCCGAACTGTTGCGCGAGGTGCGGCTGCTCCCCGACTGGTATCTGCCCGCCGTCAGCCTTGCCGAAGCCCCCGGCTTCGACGCGGCGTGGGGCGCGGTGTGGGGCGATGTCGTCGCGGCGACGGCGGCCGCGCCGGTGCTGACGCTGCGCGACTATCACGCCGACAATCTGATGCTGCTCGGCCGGCCCGGCGTGCGCGGGCTCGGCCTGCTCGACTTTCAGGATGCGCTCGCCGGCCACCCGGCGTACGACCTCGTCTCGCTGCTGCAGGACGCCCGACGCGATGTGCCATCTTCGCTCGAAGAAGCCATGATCGCCCGCTACGTCGCGGCGCGCGGCATTACCGATGTCGCCGCCTTCCGTGCGGCCTACGAGGTGCTCGGGGCACAGCGTAACACGAAGATCATCGGCATCTTCACCCGCCTGCGCGACCGCGACGGACGCACCGGCTATGTCGAGCGCCTGCCGCGGCTGTGGCGGCTGCTGGAGGGCAACCTCCGCCACCCGGCGCTCGCGCCGGTGCGCGACTGGTTCGCCGCGCACGTTCCGGTCGCGGCGCGGGCGGCGCGCTGGTGACGCGCTTCGCCGCCCCCCTCGCGCTGCGCCCCGAACTCGCGACGACGGTGCCGCAGGCGGCGATGGTCCTCGCCGCGGGCCTCGGCAAGCGGATGCGGCCGCTGACCGCGACGCGGCCCAAGCCGCTGGTCGCGGTGGCGGGGACGACACTGCTCGACCGCGCGCTCGACCATCTCGCGGCGGCGGGCGTCGCCAGGGCGGTGGTCAACGTCCATTATTTCGCCGACCAGGTCGAGGCGCACCTTGCGGCCCGGACCGCGCCGGTGGTGACGATCTCCGACGAACGGACCCTGCTGCTCGAGACTGGCGGCGGGGTGACGAGGGCGCTGCCGCTGCTCGACGCCGACCCGTTCTACGTCGTCAACAGCGACAATCTGTGGGTCGACGGGTCAATCGACACGCTGCACCTGCTCGCCCAGCGGTGGGATGCGGCGGCGATGGACGCGCTGCTGCTGATGGTGCCGCTGGCCCGCGCCAGCGGCTACGACGGGCGCGGCGACTTCCACATGGATCCCGTCGGCCGGCTGCGGCGGCGGGTCGAGTCGCGCGTCGCCCCCTACGTCTTTTCGGGCGTCCAGCTGCTGGCGAAGCGGCTGTTCGACGGGGAGGCGGTCAAACCCTTCTCGCTCAACCGGGTGTACGACAAGGCGCTGGCTGGCGGCCGGCTGTACGGCGTCGTCCACGGCGGGCTGTGGTTCCACGTCGGGACGCCGGCGGCGGTGGGCGAGACCGAACTGCTGCTGGCGGCGGGGTAGGATCGCTGCCGGTCGATAGGACACGCATGAGCGGCCGCGGGCGGGTTCGAGCGGAGAGGATCGCCGCGTGACCGCTCCCGCCGTCTTCAATATCCCTGCTCACGTCGCCTTTGTCGACGCGCTGGCGAGCGGCCTGCTGGCGCGCACGGCGCACGACCCGCTGGCGCTGGCCCGGACGACCGTGCTGCTGCCCAACCGCCGTGCGGTCCGCGCGCTGACCGACGCCTTCGTCCGCGCCTCGGGCACCGGGCTCCTGCTGCCGCGGATGACGCCGGTCGGCGACGTCGATGCGGCCGACGCCAGCCTCGCCGACCTGTCCGATGCCGCGCCGGCGATCGACCCGACCAAGCGGCGGCTCTTGCTGGCGCAGCTCGTCCGGCGGTGGCGCGATCTCAGTGCGATCGAGGCGCTGCGCCTCGCCGACCAGCTCGCTGCGGCGCTCGATGCGATGGCGTTCGAGGAGGCCGACGCGGGCGCGCTCAAGGGGTTCGCCGCCGACGACCACGAGATGGCGCGCCACTGGGAGAAGACGCTGGCCTTCATGGCCGTCGTCCTCGACCTGTGGCCGCCGCTGCTCGCGGCGCACGGCGAAGTCGATCCGGCGACCGACGCGCGGACCCGGCTCGACGCGCTGGCGGGGCGCTGGCGGGACGCGCCGCCATCCGGCCTTGTCGTCGCCGCCGGGTTCGCCGCC
>CAHJWP010000114.1 GCA_903642255.1 Sphingomonadaceae bacterium
GCCTGGGTCTTGGTGTCGCCGGTGATGTCGCCGACCGCACCTTTCGCCTTGCCGCCGAATTCGTTGAGCGTGCCTTCGACCGTATCGCTGTTGATCGCCATGATGATTTCCCTTCGGTTGAAGATCGACCGGCCCGACCTTTCGATCCGGCCCGCGAGGTTCCAACGGACCTGCAACGAAATGGTTCACCGCGTCGCACTATTCGTCGCCGCTTACCCTCCCCCGGCCCGATTTTACTGCCGCCCTCACCGTCTTGCCGGTCAGCCGCCGCTCCTTCGAGGCCAGCGTCGGGCGCGACGCGCGGCGCTTGACCGGCACGACGGCAGCGGCGGCGATCAGCGCGACGAGCCGCGCGCGGGCGTCGGCGCGGTTGCGCTCCTGCTCGCGGAAGCGCTGCGCGGTCAGCACGAGCACGCCGTCCTGCGTCAGGCGCGAGCCGGCGAGCTTCATCAGCCGAACGGCGACCGCGTCGGGCAGGTTGCGCGACCGCCGCACGTCGAAGCGCAGCTGGACGGCGGAACTGACCTTGTTGACGTTCTGGCCGCCCGGCCCGCTCGCGCGGATGAACGTCTCGATCAGTTCGTCGTCGTCGAGGGCGATTTCGGAGGTGACGGCGATCATCGCGCCAGCCTACCCTGTCGCGCACGTCACGTCACCGGAGCCGGCATGATCACCGTCCATCACCTCAACGACTCGCGCTCGCAGCGCATCCTGTGGCTGTGCGAGGAACTCGGTGCGGAGTACGACATCAAATTCTACCAGCGCGATGCCGTCGCCAGCCTCGCGCCGCCTTCGCTCAAGGCCGTTCACCCTCTCGGCAAGTCGCCGGTCATCGAGGACGACGACCTGAAGATCGCCGAGTCGGGAGCGATCGTCGATTACCTGATCCGCACCCACGGCCGCGGCGCGCTGGCACCGGCTCCCGGAACCGTGCTGCACGAGGCATATCTCGAGTGGCTGCATTTCGCCGAAGGGTCGGCGATGCTGCCGTTCATGCTCAAGCTCTACACCGGTCGGCTGGGCAGCGCCGCCGCCCCGCTGATGCCGCGGATCGACGAGCAGATCGCCAGCCACCTCGACTATTTCGACGCGTCGCTGGGCGACGACGACTGGCTGGTCGGTAACGCCTTGTCGGGAGCCGACGTGATGATGTCGTTCGTCGCCGAGATCGCCGCGACGCGCGGACCGGCCGACAGATATCCGCGGCTGATGGCCTATGCCCGGCGCATCCAGGCGCGACCGGCATGGTGCGCGGCCGTCGCACGAGGCGGTCCTTACGCGCTCACCCTTCCGACGACGTAAGCCACAGGCGCGCGAAACGCGGCCACACGACGTTGAGCCCGAGACCGCCGAGGATCAGCGCGCCGGCGGCGAGCTTCCAGCCCGGCAGCGGCTCGGCGAGGACCAACGCCGCGGTCGCCATGCCGAATACCGGGACCAGCAGCGACCATGGCGCGACCGTCGCCGCCGGGTAGCGTGTCAGGAGGAAGCCCCACGCACCGTAGCCGAACATCGTGTTGCCGACCGCCTGCCATAGGATCGCGATCCACGTCGTCCAGCCGGCGTCGTGCACCCCGGCGACCATTGCCGGCCAGCCCTCGCGCAGGAGCGACAGAACGAGCAGCGGCGGCACCGCGAACAGGCTCGCCCACACGACATAGGCGAGCATGTCGACATTCGTGCTGCGCCGCTGGACCATGTTGCCGCAACTCCACGCGAACGCCGCGCCAAGGACGAGGACGATGCCGCCGGGCGAGGTGCCCCCGCCGGTGTGGCCACCGATCACCGCCAGCCCGGCCGCGGCGAGCGCCAGTGCGACCAGCTGAACCGGCCGCAGCCGCTCTCCGGCCAACGCCACCGCGAGGCCGATGGTGAAGAACACCTGGCTCTGCACGATCAGGCTGGCGAGACCGGGCGCGACGCCGCCGCCGATCGCGATGAACAGCAGCCCGAACTGTCCGACGCCGATCAGGATGCCGTATAGCGCAAGGCTGCCCAGCGGCACCGCCGGCCGGCGCAGCACGAACACGCCCGGCACCGCGGCCAGCGCGAAGCGCAGGGTCGCGAACAGCAGCGGCGGCAGGTGGCCGAGCGCGAGCTTGATGACGACGAAGTTCGTCCCCCACACCGCGACGACCGCCAGTGCGAGCAGCGCGTGGCGCGGGGACAAAGCCGCGGTCATCGGCGGCTGGTCACGCGGCGGCGAAGCGCCGCGGCAGCGCCAGCGTGTGCAGCGCCAGCGCCGTGCCGGCGAGCGCCACCGCCATGACGATCGCCATCGGCCGCGGCGTCCCGTCGTGGAACGCACCGGCGAGCATCGCCGCCAGCGCCCCGACGGCAAAGGACGCCGAGCCGATCAGCGCCGAGGTCGCACCGGCGCGCGTCGGATCGACGCCGAGCGCGCCGGCCATCGCATTGGCCGAAATGAAGCCGAACGAACTCAACGTGATGAACAACGTCGGCAGCACCAGCCACCGGTCGCCGACGAACGCGGCGATTACCAGTGCGATGCCGGCAGCGGCTCCGGCCAGCGATGCGACGGCGAGAATGCGGTTGCTGTCGTAGCGCGCCAGCAGCCCGCGATTGACCTGGCTCGACCCGATCACGCCGACGGCGATCACCGCGAAGGCGATGGCGAAGGCGCGCGGGCTGAAGCCGTATTGCGTGATCAGCAGATCGGGCGCCGTGGCGACGTAGGTGAACAGGGTCGCCCCATTCAGCCCCTGCGCCAGCATGTAGCCGATCAGCCGCCGCTGCCGCACCAGAGTGCCGAACGAGGCGAGAACACTCTCCCCGACGGCCTGCGACGCAGTCGCCGCCGAGCGGCTCTCGGTCAGCCGCGTCGCCACGGCGACGCCGACGATCGCTCCCACCGCAGCGAGGACGCCGAAGATCGCGCGCCACGACGCGACCGTCACCAGCGCTGCGCCGATTGTCGGCGCGATCATCGGCGCGACGCCGAGGACCAGCGTCAGCAGCGAGAAGATGCGCGCCGAATCCTGATGGTGGTAGCGGTCGCGGACGATAGCACGCGTGACCACCTGGCCCGAGCATGCTCCGAGCGCCTGGACGAAGCGGCCGCAGATCAGCCAGTCGACGCTTGGCGCGGCGGCGCAGCCGAGCGAAGCGAGGATGTAGATCGCGATGCCCGCCAGCAGCGCCGGACGCCGGCCGAAGCGGTCCGACACCGGGCCATAGACGAGGCCACCGACCGCCATACCGATGAAGAACGCCGACATCGTCCGCTGGACACTCGCGGCATCGACCGCGAGCTCGCGGCCGATCGTCGGCAGGCTCGGCAGATAGAGATCGATCGACAGTGCGCCGATCGCGGTCAGGCTGCCGAGCAGAACGATCGTGCCGAGCCGGGGGCGAGCTGCAGGCGGCACGAAGTCAGGCGCGCCGGCTTGCGCCGTCGGGGCGTCGGGATTAGCGGTCATCGCTACGCCTTACCGGCGATTGCTGCGCTGCAACAGCGCTTTTGGGGAGTAGCCGTGCGATGACCGCGATCAATGCCGTGACCGATTTTGCCGTCGAGGGCGACGTCGGTGTCGTCACCATCGACTCGCCACCGGTCAACGCCCTATCCGCCGAAGTCCGCGACGGACTGGCAGCCGGCGTCGCGGCAGCGGTCGCCGATCCCGCGGTCACGGCAATTGTCCTGATCTGCGCCGGCCGGACGTTCATCGCCGGGGCCGACATCAGCGAATTCGGCAAGCCGCCGCGCGGAATGCCGCTCGCCGAGGTCCAAGAGGTGATCGAGGCCAGTCCGAAGCCGGTGGTCGCCGCGATCCACGGCACCGCACTCGGTGGCGGGCTCGAGGTCGCGCTCGTCGCCCACTACCGTGTTGCGGTCGGTTCGGCGAAGTTCGGCCTGCCCGAGGTCAAGCTCGGCCTCCTGCCCGGCGCCGGCGGGACGCAGCGCCTGCCGCGACTGGTCGGCGCGAAGATGGCGCTCGACATGGTAACGACGGGCAAGCACATCGGCGCGCCGGCGGCGCTCGCCGCCGGGCTGATCGATGCGATCGTCGCCGATCTGCGCGCCGGCGCGATCGCCTTTGCCCGTGACCTTGTCGCGACGGCCAAGCCGCTGCGCAAGGTCCGCGACCTGCCGGTCACCGGGGTCGAGCCGGGGATGTTCGACGCCTACCGCGCCGCCAACGCCCGGGCATTCCGCGGCTTCGACGCGCCCGAGGCCAACATCAAGTGCATCGAGGCGGCGGCGACCCTGCCGTTCGACGAGGGCATGGCGGTCGAACGCCGGCTGTTCATGGGCCTGATGACCGGCCTGCAGTCCAAGGCACAGCGCTACGTCTTCTTCGCCGAACGGCTGGCCAACAAGATCGACGGGCTCGACCCGAACGCGCCGCTGCTCCCGGTCGCCAGCGTCGGCATCATTGGGGCCGGCACGATGGGCGGTGGCATCGCGATGAACTTCCTCAACGCCGGCGTGCCGGTGACGATCATCGAGATGAAGGCCGAGGCGCTCGACCGCGGCGTCGCGACGATCCGCCGCAATTACGAGAATACCGCCGCCAAGGGCCGGATGACCGCCGAGGACGTCGCCGCGCGCATGGCGCTGCTGACGCCGTCGCTCGACCTCGACAGCCTGTCGGCCGCCGACCTGATCATCGAGGCGGTGTTCGAGAACATGGGCATCAAGCAGGACGTGTTCGGCAAGCTCGACCGCATCGCCAAGCCCGGCGCGATCCTCGCTTCGAACACCAGCTATCTCGACGTCGACGAGATCGCGACCGCGACGTCGCGCTCCGAGAGCGTCCTAGGCCTCCACTTCTTCTCGCCGGCCAACGTCATGCGCCTGCTCGAGGTCGTCCGCGGGGCGAAGACCGCGCCGCAGGTGCTCGCCACGGCAATGGCGACGGCGAAGAAGATCGGCAAGGTCGCCGTCGTCGCCGGCGTCTGCGACGGCTTCATCGGCAACCGGATGCTCAGCCGGCGGCAGGAACAGGCGATGGCGCTGATCGTCGAGGGCGCCCTGCCGGCCGACGTCGACCGCGTCCTGTTCGACTTCGGCTTCCCGATGGGGCCGTTCCAGATGTCGGACCTTGCCGGACTCGACATCGGCTGGTCGGCCGAGACGTCGAAGGGTGCGACGATCCGCGACCGGCTGTGCGAGGCCGGGCTGCGCGGCCAGAAGAACGGCCACGGCTTCTACGACTATGATGCCCAGCGCAACCGCACGCCGTCGCCGGTCGCCGAGAAGATCATCCTCGACTATGCCGCCGAGAAGGGCGTCAACCGCCGCCCGATCGACGACGCCGAGATCCTCGAACGCTGCCTCTACCCGATGGTCAACGAGGGCGCGAAGATCCTTGCCGAGGGCGTGGCGCAGCGCGCGTCCGACATCGATATCGTCTGGCTCAACGGCTATGGCTGGCCGGTCTACCGTGGCGGCCCGATGTTCTGGGCCGACAGCGTCGGCCTGGCGACAGTCGCCGACCGGCTGACGCACTACGGCATCGAGCCCGCGCCGCTGCTGACGAAGCTCGCGGCCGAGGGCAAGGGCTTCACCGGCGCGGTGTAACCTTTTGCCGGCGGCCCACGTACCTACATACGCTGCATCCTGTTGCCGTGAGGGTCCATGTCCGCCGTTTCCCGCCGTTCGTTCGTCGGTCTTGCCGCCGTCGGTGTCGTCGCGCTGCCCGCCATCCGCGCACTGTCGGAGCCGGCCAGGCCGACCGAGCATTTCGAGGTCAACCTGACCGAGGCGCAGTGGCGCGCGAAGCTGTCGCCGGCAGCGTTCATGGTCCTGCGGCAAGAGGATACTGAGCGCGCCTTCACCTCACCGCTCAACGACGAGCATCGCCGCGGCACCTTCGCGTGTGCCGGCTGCGCCCTGCCCGCCTTCGCCAGCACAACCAAATTCGACAGCGGCACCGGCTGGCCGAGCTTCTACGCGCCGCTGAAGAACGCCGTCCGCACCCGCGACGACGGGTCGCTCGGCATGACGCGGACCGAGGTCCATTGCCGCCGCTGCGGCGGTCACCTTGGTCATGTGTTCGACGACGGGCCGAAGCCGACCGGCCTACGCTATTGCATGAACGGGGTGGCGCTGACCTTCGTACCCGCCCGCGCCTGAGGAGGATCGGAATGAACAAACTGCTCGTCACCGGCGTCGCGACCGCCGCCATCGCGCTTGGTGTCGCCGCCCATTCATCGAGCGCCGCGGAGACAATGCGCGTCGTCCCCGCTCCTGCCGTCGAACTGCCGGCCGCCAGCAAGCCCGGCGTCGCCGTGCTGGCCGGCGGCTGCTTCTGGGGCCTCGAAGGTGTCTTCGATCACGTCGCGGGCGTGAAGAGCGTCACCTCGGGTTATGCCGGCGGCGCAGCAGCGACAGCGCATTACGAAGTCGTCGGCTCGGGGCTAACCGGTCATGCCGAGTCGGTGCGCATCGTTTACGATCCGGCGAAGATCAGTTATGGTGAGTTGCTCCGCATCTATTTCTCGGTGGCGACCGACCCGACCCAGCTCAACCACCAGGAGCCCGACGACGGCAGCCAGTACCGGGGCACGGTCTTCGCGCAGAACCCGGCGCAGGCACAGCTCGCGACCGCCTACATCGCCCAGCTCAACAGGGTGAAGGCATACTCGGCGCCGGTGGTGACGACGGTCGAGACGGGCAAGGCGTTCTATCCGGCGGAAGCCTATCACCAGCACTTCCTCGCGCGGAACCCGACGTACCCGTACATCGTGTACAACGACCTGCCGAAGGTCGCGGCGCTGAAGAAGCTCTTTCCGGGGGTGTACAGGGGGTGAGGCAGGCTCCGGCCCCTCCGTCATCGAAATCCTACCGAAGTTCACGCCGGCGACGTGCATCTCGCTCGCCGCTGAACGCCATGCGCGAGGTACACATCCCCTCGCAGGGATACAGACGGCCGACGATGGGAAAGAGCCCACGAACTCAGGGCCAAGGTTACGCCAAAGCATCCCTTGTAGGACAGCGGTACGTGGGCGGTGGCGAGCCGCCCCGTCGATCAGGCGCTCGCCGCTTCCTTGGCGAACACCCGCACCGGCTCCTTGGTCCCGCCGACGACGTCCTTGTCGACCACGACCTCGTCCACGCCGTCCATACCCGGCAATTCGAACATCGTGTCGAGCAGGATCGACTCCATGATCGACCGCAAGCCACGCGCGCCGGTCCGGCGTTCGATCGCACGCTTCGAGATCGCCGCCAGCGCATCGGTGGTGAACGACAGCTTGACGCCCTCCATCTCGAACAGCCGTGCATACTGCTTCGACAGCGCGTTCTTCGGCTCGGTCAG
>CAHJWP010000115.1 GCA_903642255.1 Sphingomonadaceae bacterium
GGCGGCACGCCGCCAAAAAGCCCGTGGGGCGAGGGGCCGCCACGGCGGCCGACGCCGCGCGGGCCGACCGGGCGCGGCGACTTCGACGATTTCCTCCGCCGCGGGCAGGACAAGTTGCGCGGCTCGCTGCCGAGCGGCGGCGGGCAGCTGGCCAACGTGCCGTGGCTGCTGATTGCCGCGGTCATCCTCGGCGTGTGGCTGTTCTTCACCGCAACCTACCGCGTCCAGGCACAGGAGCGCGGCGTGGTCATGCGCTTCGGCAAGTACATCGAGACGACGGGGCCGGGGTTCCACTTCAAGCTGCCGGCCCCGGTCGACAGCGTCGTCCTGCCCAAGGTCGAGCAGGTCAATTCGGTCGACATCGGCGGCAGCGAAGGCGCGACCGAGAACCTGATGCTGACCGGCGACCAGAACATCATCGACATCGACTACGCCGTGCGCTGGAAGATCCGGAACCCCGAGCTGTTCCTGTTCGAGCTCGCCGAGCCCGAGCAGACGATCCGCGAGGTCGCCGAGGCGGCGATGCGCGCCGAGATCGGCCGCGCGACACTCAACGACGCGATCGGCCCGCAGCGCGCGCAGATCGCCGAGCAGGTCCGCGAGCGGATGCAGGAAATCCTCGACAGCTACCGCGCCGGGATCGATGTCCGCGGCGTCGACATCAAGCAGGCCGACCCGCCCGCCGCGGTCAAGGACGCGTTCAACGACGTGTCGGCGGCGCAGCAGGACGCGGTCCAGGCGATCAACCAGTCGAAGGGCTACGCCCAGCAGCTGCTCGCCGTCGCGCAGGGGTCGGCGGCGCAGTTCGACGCGGTCTATGCCCAGTACAAGCTCGCGCCGGAAGTGACGCGCAAGCGCATCTACCTCGAGACGATGGAGAGCGTGCTGTCGAAGGTCGACAAGACGGTCATCGAGCCGGGCAACGTCCAGACCTATCTGCCGCTGCCCGAGGTCAAGCGCCGCGCGCTGCCGGCTCCGGCCTCGGCAACCGCCGCCAGCCCCGCCGAGGTGAAGTAACATGGCCCTGACCCGCAACCCGATCGCGTGGCTCGTCGCCCTGTTCGTCGTCCTGATCCTCGCGTCGGCGACGCTGTACACCGTGCCCGAGACCAAGCAGGCGATCGTCCTGCGCCTCGGCAAGCCCGAGCGGATCGTCAACGCCTATGACCCGCGCACGCGGTTCGGCGACACCGACGCCGGACTGGTCGCCAAGGTGCCGTTCGTCGAGAACGTCGTCTACATCGACAAGCGGGTCCTCGACCTCGACATGCCGCAGCAGACGGTGCTGTCGACCGACCAGCTGCGGCTGGTGGTCGACGCCTTTGCCCGCTTCCGCATCGTCGACCCGCAGCGGATGTACCAGACGGTCGGCACGGAGGAGAACGTCAAGGACGCGCTCGCGCGCATCCTCGCCTCGCGACTGCGCAACGAGCTCGGCCGCCAGCCGTTCGCTGCGCTGCTCAGTCCCGAGCGCACGACGCTGATGGAGGACATCCAGAACAGCGTGAACCGCCAGGCGGCACAGTATGGCGCGCAGATCCTCGACGTCCGGATCAAGCGCGCCGACCTGCCGACCGGGGCTCCGCTGGAATCGGCGTATACGCGGATGCGCTCGGCCCGCGCCCAGCAGGCGCTGACCATTCGTGCGCAGGGCAACAAGCAGGCGCAGCTGGTCCGCGCCGAGGCCGACGCCAATGCGGCGCACATCTACGCCGACGCCTTCGGCCGCGATCCGCAGTTCTATGCCTTCTATCGCGCGATGCAGGCGTATCGCGAGACGTTCAAGGACAGCTCGTCGACTGTCGTCCTGTCGCCGAACAACGAGTTCCTGCGTGAATTCGAGGGCCATTCGGCGAAGTGAAGATGAACTGAAAACAACGAGCGCGACAGGCTTGATTTCGGGTTGCCTGTTGCCGAATTGCATCGCATTCCGACCGTCGTTCGGTGTTGTCGGGCCTTCAGGAGAACTTCCCCAGTGCGTATTCTTCGCAGCGTCATTCCCGCTCTCGTCCTCGTCGGGGGCGCCGCCGCCGTCCTGATGCCGGCTGGCGCGCAGATCGCGACCTCGCCGTCGTCCGCCCCGCCGGCGCAGAACGCGGTCCCGGCGCAGGTCGCTACCGGCCCGCTGATGGGCCCGGCGCGCGGCTTTGCCGACCTGACCGCCCGCCTGACGCCGGCGGTGGTCAACGTCTCGACGACGCAGAAGATCGAGATCGGCAAGGGCCACGGCGGCGCGCCGTCGAGTCTCGAGGAACTGTTCAAGCGTTTCCAGGAGCAGCAGGGCGGCGGCAGCGACGATGGCACGCCGGCGACGCGCGAGGCGACGAGCCTCGGCAGCGGCTTCATCGTCGACCCGTCGGGCTATATCGTCACCAACAACCACGTCATCTCGGGCGGCGAGCCGGGCACCCCCGCCGCGGCCAAGCTGCCGGTCGAGACGATCACCGTGACGCTCGCCGACCGCAGCGAATACAAGGCGCGCGTCGTCGGCCGTGACGTGCTGTCGGACCTCGCCTTGCTGAAGATCGATGGTAAGAACCTGCCGTACGTCAAGTTCGGCAACAGCCAGCAGGTTCGCGTCGGCGACTGGGCGATCGCCATCGGCAACCCGTTCGGGCTCGGCGGGACGGTCACCGCCGGGATCATCTCGGCGCTTCACCGCAACATCCAGTCGGGCCAGTACGACCGCTACATTCAGACCGACGCGGCGATCAACCAGGGCAATTCGGGCGGCCCGCTGTTCGACATCGACGGCAACGTCATCGGCATCAACACGGCGATCTTCTCGACCAGCGGCGGCAACGTCGGCCTCGGCTTCGCCATTCCCGCCGAGCAGGCGCGCCCGGTCATCGAGCAGCTGAAGAACGGGGCCGGCGTCAAGCGCGGCTATCTCGGTGTCCAGATCCAGCCGGTCGACGCCGGCATCGCCGCGGGGCTCGGCCTGCAGAAGGACCATGGCGAGATCGTCGCCTCGGTCGAGCCGGGCGGTCCGGCGGCCAAGGCCGGCATCAAGCAGGGCGACGTCGTCGTCCGGGTCAACAACCAGGACGTCACCTACGACAATACGCTGAGCTACATCGTCGCCAACGTGCCGCCGGGGAGCCGCGTGCCGATCGGCGTGATCCGCGGCGGCAAGTCGCTGACACTCGACGCGACCGTCATCCAGCGCCCGACCGAGATCGCCCTGCGCGGGTCGACGGCGACGCAGGACGACAACGATGCGCCCCAGACGCCGGGTATCGTGCCCGGGGCCGCGGCGGCGAAGGCGAGCCTCGGCATCACTCTGACCCCGCTGACCCCGGCGGTCCGGTCGGAGCTAAAGATCGACGCCAACACCGCCGGCGTCGTGATCGCTGCGGTCAGCCCCGACAGCGACGCGGCGACCGAAGGTCTGCAGCGCGGCGACGTCATCCTGTCGATCAACCAGGTGCCGACCCCGACGCCGGCCGCCGCCGCCGCGATCGTCGCCGACGCGAAGAAGGCTGGCCGCGACACGGTGCTGATGTTCGTCCAGCGGAGCGGCATCCCGCCGCGGTTCATCGGGATCAAGCTGCAGGGAGCAACGCGCCCGTAAGCGGCACGCGCGAACGCGCTCGCGTTGGCCGGCTGCGCACGGAGTCGCGTTGCTCTCGGCCGGCGGATCGGCGAGCCCTCATCGCCGAACCCGACCGACGGCGCGGCTTTGCCGCACCCGGCTACACCGATTACCTCCTCGGGGCAGCTGACCGGAATGACGCCCTTGCTCCTCCCCGCTCGCGGGGAGGTGGCGCGCTCGTCGCGCGACGGAGGGGCGGTCGGGCGAGAGGGTGACGCGCGGCCGTCAGGATAATTGACAAGCCTCGTGCCCGGCTGAACCGACCCTCCGCCGCGTGCCGCGGCACCTCCCCGCCAGCCGGGCGAATCAAGAACTACCGTCCGATGCTCGCCCCCTTCGGCAGGCAAAAGCGCGTCTCGCTATCGATCGTCGCGTTGGCCTTGTACTTGGCGACGTACGCGTCCCACGCCGCGTCGTGCTTGGGTTCGGCAGCACCGTAGACGTGGAAGGTGACGTATTCGCTCGCTGACGGCTTCATCCCGCCCTTGGCCGGGGTGAGCACGGGTGCGGTGACGAAGCTGTCGTCCTTCATGCCGTGGCTCGCATACCACGCCTTGTGATCCTTGACCGCGTCGAGGAACCCAGCCGGCGTGCCGCTCGCCGACAGCTTCGACACCCGCATCGTCACCATCTGGTCGGTCCCGCAGGCGCCGGCGGCGTGAGCGGCGGACGTCACGGCGAACGCCGCAGCGGCGACAAGAAGTAGTTTCATCGATGAAGTCCCCCAGATTGACGATGGTAAGTGTAGCCGGCTTTCACGACGCTTCAAGTGAAGGCGGAGGCCGACGGTGCCGCTTTGGCGGCGAAACATCTCACGCGCGACGTCTACGTGAAGTACAGCACCCGCGCCCGCGGCAGCCGCGTCGCGATCTCCGCCGCGAACCAGCCGCGCAGTTCGACCATGGTCTCCTTGTCGTAGACGTGCTTGACCGCGCCGAACTTCGTGCGTTTCTCGGCGCGGTTGGCGGGGCTCATGTCGAGCGCCGACCCCGGATACCAGCTATCGAGCACCGCCTTCGATCCGGCGCTGAAGCGGTGGGTGATCAGTTCGACGGTCAGATCGGGATCGGGGACGCCGTCCAATGCCGCGGCGACGTCGGCGAGCAGCCCGCCGTACACTTCACGCCACCCCTCGGCGGCGATGATCGGCGCGATCGTCAGCCCGCACTTGTAGCCCGCCGCCGCCATCCGCCGCAGCGCGCCGAGCCGCGCCGCGACCGGGGCGGTGCCGCCTTCGAACCGCGCAAAGACCGCCGGGTTGAGCGAGAAGCGAATTCGCGTCCGGCCGTTGTGAGCGATCCCGAGCAGCGGCGCGACGGCGGCGAACTTGGTCGTGAAGCGCAGCTGGACGGCGGCATCCCAGCTGCCGAAATGGGCGACCAGCGCCGATAGCGAGCCGGTCAGATGCTCGATGCCCAGCGGGTCGGCGTAGCACGATGCCTCGAACGTCGTGCCCTCGCTCGCCCGCGCCGCCGAGCGCGACGTGACCGTGCCGCGCCCGACGAAGTCCGGCAGCGCGCCGACGATCTCGGGCAGGTTGGCATAGGCGCGAGTAATCGGCGGCCCCCTGAGCGATCCGGCGAGATAGCAATAGCTGCAGTGCGCCGGGCAGCCCTCGGCCAAGTCGACGCGCCAGTCGGCCGACGGCGCGATCGGCTGGAAGCGCAGCTTGCCCGGCGGCGCGACGACGACCGCCAGCGTCGACTTGGCCTCGGCATACGAGGTGTCGCCGAGATCGAGCCGGTCGCCGGGCAGTTCGGTGACGGGCAGCCCGAGTGCCGCGACCCGCTTGACGATCGCCCGGCCGTGCGCCCAGTCGCGCGCGCCGCGGGTGACGAGGACGCGCCGGGGCCGCCACAGGCGGGCCGGACGGTCGGGGAGCGCGGGATCGGCGTCGGCCATTTCCGGACAACCGCTAGAGCGGTGCCAGGCTCCCGGCGTGGCGCTTAGCCGCCGATCGTGACGACCGCCGTCTTGGGGTTGAGCGTCTTCGCCGGGGCGGCCATCAACTCGCGGAGGAACGCGCCCTTGTTGACCGTCGGCGTGTTCGGATCGCCGGCCGACGAGCGGATGTTCGCCTCGGGCTTGGTGGCCCCCGCCTTGTCGAGCAGGTTGGTCTCGGCGGGCGATTTGGGCGTGATCTTGACACCGGGGCCGAACAGCGCCTCGGCCGCGTTCGACTGCGCGTCGTCGGCCAGCGCCCGCGGCGCGCCGGGCTTGGGCGGGGCGAGCGCGAAATCGGGGGGCACGATCAGCGGCGCGTTGCGGCTGATGGCGAACTCGTCGGGCGTGTTGCGGTTCGACAGGCGGTTGCGGTGATGGGCGCAGCCGGCGAGCAGGGCGGCGGCGGTGACGACCATGATCGGCCAAGACTTCACGGGCTTCACTCCTAGACCGGTTTCGCCGACTGCGGCGCGACGACGGCGCGCAACAGCAGCAGGATGACGCCGATCGTTATAGCCGCATCGGCGACGTTGAAGACGTAAAAATGATGGTCGTGCCAATAGGCGTGGATGAAGTCGACGACATAGCCGTAGCGCACCCGGTCGACGATGTTGCCGAGCGCCCCGCCGAGCACCAGCCCGAGCGCCACCGTGTCGGCGCGGTTCGCCTCGCGCGCGATCCACACCGCGACCCCGGCGGCAATGGCGAACGTCGCCGCGACCAGCAGCCACTTGCCGACCGCCCCGTCGGCGCGGAGCAGGCCCATCGACACGCCGGGGTTCTCGACCCACGTCAGGTCGAGGCCGGGGATCAGCCCGACGACGCCGCGCGCCTGTAGGCCGAGGATGGCGGTGACCCAGTATTTGACCAGCTGGTCGGTCCCGAAGACCAGCGCCGCGATGGTGTAGCCGAGGCGCTTCATGCCGCCACCTCCACGCCGACCACCGCCGCGCACCGCCCGCACAGCCCGGTCGCCGGCGCGACGTCGGGCAGGTGGCGGCGGCAGCGGTCGCAGCGGGGGAGGTCGGTCGGCGTCACGGTGACCAGCGCGCCGGCCGGCAGCGCCGGGTCGGTCGCCACCGTCACCCCGGCGACGATCGCCAGTTCGGCGAAGTCGGTCGAGCCGATCAGCGCCGCATCTTCGGGCGCGGCGGTCAGCAGCAGGTCGGCCTCGAGGCTCGACCCCAGGGTCTTGGCCTTGCGCGCGGGCTCGATCGCCAGCGTCGCGAGGCCGCGGAGAGCGCGGAGGCGTTCCCACCGCTCCCCCAGCGCATCGTCCCGCCACGCCGAATGGTCCGCCCATTCAGCCAGATGCACCGACCCCGCATCCGGGAAGCGCGTCCGCCACACCTCGTCGGCGGTGAATACAAGTACCGGGGCCAGCCACTTGACCAGCGCATGGAACAGCGTGTCGAGCACCGTTCGGCAGGACCGGCGCTTGGGGCTGTCGGGCGCGTCGCAGTAGAGGCTGTCCTTGCGGATATCGAAGTAGAACGCCGACAGGTCCTGATTGGCGAAGGCGGTCAGCGCCGTCATCACGGGATTGAACGCGAAGTCGGCGACGTGCCCCCGCAGCTCGGCGTCGAGCTCCGCGACCCGGTGGAGCACCCAGCGTTCGAGCTCGGGCATCTCGGCGACAGCCACCCGCTCCGCATCGTCCCAGCCGTCGAGGCTCCCGAGCAGGTAGCGGAAGGTGTTGCGCAGCTTGCGGTAGACGTCGGTCTGGCCGGCGAG
>CAHJWP010000116.1 GCA_903642255.1 Sphingomonadaceae bacterium
ATGCGCCCGCTCGCCGACGAGGTCGACCGGCTGAAGCGCGAACTGGCCAAAGCGAAGCGGCCGGTCCAGACGCCGCTGCCGCTCGGCGCGACCGGGGCGGCGACGCTGCCGGTCGAGCCGGCCGCCGTCGGAGCCGCCGGTAGTGCATTGCCAGAGATCGCCGGCAGCAGTTCATCGCCGGCCGTCGCCGGGACGGGGCCGATCGTCGTCGGCGTTCCCGATATCCGCCAGTTGAAGGGCGTCGGCGACAAGTTCGCCGCCGCCCTCGAAGGCCTCGGCCTCGGCTCGGTCGACGCCATCGCGCGGCTCAACGCCGACGAGGCGACCGACGCCGACACGCGCCTCGGCGTGTTCAACGGCCGCATCGCGCGGGACCAGCTGGTCGAACAGGCGACACTGCTCGATGAGGGGCGGACGACGGAGTACGAGGCGCGGTTCGGCAAGCTGGGCGGGCCGGTGCTGATCTAGCTCCCCTCCACTTCAGGGGAGGGGCGAGAGACGCGCGAAGCGCGGCCCGGGGGCGGGGCGGCCGCCGCTGATGCGAACTCGGCTGCGCCGTCGTTCCCCACCCCGACTCCTCCCTCTGAAGGGGAGGGGAGCTATTTCGCCTTCAGCGCCGCTTGCGCCGCGGCCAGCCGGGCGATCGGCACGCGGTACGGCGAACACGACACATAATCCAACCCCAGCGACTCGCAGAAGGCGATGCTCGCCGGATCGCCGCCGTGTTCGCCGCAGATGCCGAGCTTCAGGTTCGGCTTGGCGGCGCGGCCACGTTCGGCGGCGATGGCGATGAGTTCGCCGACCCCCTCGACGTCGATCGAGACGAACGGGTCGCGCGCGTAGATGCCCTGCTCGACATAGGCGGTCAGGAACTTCGACGCGTCGTCGCGGCTGATGCCGAGTGCGGTCTGGGTCAGGTCGTTGGTCCCGAACGAGAAGAAGTCGGCGAAGCCGGCGATCTCCTTCGCCCGGATCGCCGCCCGCGGCAGCTCGATCATCGTCCCGACGAGATAGTCGAGCGTGTGCCCCTTCTCGGCGAACACCGCCTTCGCCTCGGCGTCGATCGCCGCGCGGGTGATCTCGAGCTCGCGCGGCGTCGCGACGAGCGGCACCATGACCTCGGGCACCACCGCCGCGCCGCTGGTCAGCGCGACGTCGACCGCCGCCTCGAAGATCGCGCGGGCCTGCATCGCGTAGATTTCGGGATAGGTGATGCCCAGCCGGCAGCCGCGGTGGCCGAGCATCGGGTTGAACTCGTGCAGTTCCGCCACCCGCCGCTTGAGCGCGTCGACCGACAGGCCGACCGCGGCGGCGACGTCGTCGAACTCGGTCTCGGCGTGCGGCAGGAACTCGTGGAGCGGCGGGTCGAGCAGGCGGATCGTCACCGGCAGCCCGGCCATGATCTCGAAGATCGCCGCGAAGTCGGCGCGCTGCTCGGGCAGCAGGACGCCGAGCGCCGTTCGCCGCCCCGCCTCGTCCTCGGCGAGGATCATCTGGCGGACCGCCGTGATCCGGCTCGCGTCGAAGAACATGTGCTCGGTCCGGCACAGGCCGATGCCGTCGGCCCCGAAGCTGCGCGCCACCTTGCAGTCGAGCGGCGTCTCGGCGTTGGTCCGCACCTTCATCCGGCGGTGGGCGTCGGCCCATTCCATCAGCCGGCCGAAATCGCCGTGGAGTTCGGGCTCGACGGTCGCCACCTGGCCGGCCATCACCTCGCCGGTCGACCCGTCGAGGGTCAGCATGTCGCCCTCCCGGATCTCGCGCCCGGCGACCTTGGCGGTCCGCGTCTTGAGGTCGACCGACAGCGCGCCCGCCCCCGACACGCACGGCCGGCCCATGCCGCGCGCGACGACCGCGGCGTGGCTCGTCATCCCGCCGCGCGAGGTCAGGATGCCTTTCGCCGCGACCATGCCGCTGATGTCTTCCGGCGACGTCTCGGTGCGGACGAGGATGACGTCCTCGCCCAGTCCGGCGCGGCGCTCGGCGGTTTCCGAATCGAACACCGCGACGCCGCTCGCCGCGCCGGGCGAGGCGGGCAGGCCCTTGGTCAGCACGTCGCGGACCGCGGCAGGATCGAGCGTCGGGTGGAGCAGCTGGTCGAGCGCGGCGGCGTCGACGCGCAGGATCGCCTCCTCCTGGGTGATCAGCCCCTCGTCGGCCATATCGACCGCGGTCTTGAGCGCCGCCTTGGCGGTCCGCTTGCCCGACCGCGTCTGGAGCATCCACAATTTGCCCTGCTGGACAGTAAATTCGATGTCCTGCATGTCGCGGTAATGGCCTTCAAGCAGGTCGAAGACTTGCGCCAGCTCGGCGAACACCGCCGGCATCGCCTCCTCCATCGACTCGGCCTTGGCCCCGGCGGCCTCGCGCGCGGCAAGGGTCAGGTACTGCGGCGTGCGGATGCCGGCGACGACGTCCTCGCCCTGCGCGTTGATCAGGAACTCGCCGTAATGCGCCCTGGTCCCGGTGCCGGGATCGCGGGTGAAGGCGACGCCGGTCGCCGACGTCGCGCCCATGTTGCCGAACACCATCGCCTGGACGGTGACCGCCGTGCCCCACGCCTCGGGGATGTCGTTGATCCGGCGATAGACGCGCGCGCGCTCCGACCGCCACGAGCCGAACACCGCGCCGATCGCGCCCCACAGCTGGGCGTGGACGTCCTGCGGGAACGGCTTGCCCCATTCGGCGGCGACCTTGGCGAGATATTCGCGGACGAGGCCCTTGAGGTCGTCGGCCGACAGCTCGGTGTCGAGCGTGACGCCGCGGTCCTCCTTGAGGATCTCGAGCGCCTCTTCGAACAGATAATGGTCGAGGCCGAGGACGACGTCGGCGTACATCTGGATGAAGCGGCGGTAGCTGTCCCACGCGAAGCGCGCGTCGCCGCTGACCTTCGCCAGCCCCTCGACCGTCGTGTCGTTCAAGCCGAGGTTGAGGACGGTGTCCATCATGCCCGGCATCGACACGCGCGCGCCGGAACGCACCGAGACCAGCAAAGGATTGTCCGCGCTGCCGAAGGCGACGCCGCCGACGGTCTTTTCGATATGGGCGATGCCGGTGGCGACCTCGGCCTTCAGGCTGTCGGGGAAGGTCTCGCCGCTGTCGTAATAGACCGCACACATGCTCGTCGCGATGGTGAAGCCCGGCGGCACCGGCAGGCCGATCGACGCCATCTCGGCGAGGTTCGCGCCCTTGCCGCCGAGCAGGGTCTTCATGCCCGCGTCACCGTCGGCCGTCCCGCCGCCGAAGCGGTAGACGTACTGCGTGTCGCTAACGGTCTGCGGGGCGGCGAGAGCAGTGGCCATCAACGACTCCTTCGGGCGACATACACTACACGCCGACCATGCTGCGCTGCAACATCAGCCGTCGAGCTTCGAAAAATCGGCGACCGAATGGACCGCCGTGCGCAGCCGGGCGAGCAGGGCGAGGCGGTTGCGGCGCAAGGCGGCCTCGTGCGCGTTGACCGTGACCTGCTCGAAGAACGCATCGACCGCCGGCCGCAGCCGGGCGAGCGCGGTCATCGCGCGCTCGAAGTCCTCGGCCGCGACGGCGGCGCTCGCCTCCGGCACGGCGGCGTCGAGCGCGGCGTTGAGCGCTACCTCGGCCGGTTCGGTCAGCCGGTCGGGCTCGACCGCGCCGTCGCTGACGCCCGGTTCCTTCGCTTCCTCGATCCGCACGATGTTCGCCCCTCGCCTGTACCCCGCCAGCAGATTGCCACCGTCGGGGGTGCCGAGGAAAGCCTGAAGTGCTTTCGCCCGCGACACAAGCCGCACGAGGTCGTCCTCCCCACCGAGCGAGAACACCGCGTCGATGACGTCGGGCCGGATCCCGGCCTCGCGCTGCTGGACCTTGAGGCGGTCAACCAGGAATTCGTGCAGGATCGCAACAACGGTCACAGACGATGCAAACCGCGCTGTCAGCGATACTTCATCGGCAGAGACATTTGCATCGGGGCTACCAAACTTCCGATATCTGAATAGGCGAAGCTCAGACCCGGCGAATACCCCTACGTTCCGCTCGGAGAGACCGCGGTAGTCAGACGTGCTGCCCTCCTCATCCCGCTGCAGGATTGCCAGTTCGAAGCCTTTGGTGACCCAAGAAGCGTAGAATGAATATGCGGTCGTCACTAGCTCGGAGACATTCACGCGAATCGCCGAGCTCTCTGTTGTCGAAAGTACGCCCAGAGCTGCGCGTCGGAGCGCGAAAGGGTCGCGTGATCCGGTCGGTCGCTCGTCGATAGCGAAGAACCCAACCAGCGTATCCAGCTTGTCTGCCAGCGCGACCGCCACCGTCACCGGCGCGGTCGGCACTTCGTCGCTCGGGCCGACGGGTTTGTAGTGGTCGCGGATCGCGGCGGCGATCTGCGGGTCGAGTCCCTCGGCGGTCGCGAGGTGGCCGCCGGCGATGCCCTGGACCTCGGGGAACTCGCCGACGGTGGCGCTGACGAGGTCGGCCTTGCACAGGCGCGCGGCGGTTTCGGCGAGGGCAGCGAGCGCGGCGACGGCGGGGGCTGCTCCCTCTCCCCGTTGGGGAGAGGGCGAGAGACGCCACGCCTGCGGCGGTTCGGGGAGAGGGGACGTGCCGGGCACGTCGGCCCCCGTTCCCTCTCCCTGGTCGCGCAAGGGCGCGACCTGTCCCTCCCCCCGCCGGAGGGAGGGAGGCACCGCCCCCGACTCGACCAGCCAGCGCGCCAGCTTCGCCACCCGCTCGACCTTGTCGGCGACCGTACCGAGTTTCTCGTGGAACACGATGTCGTTCAGCTTGGGCAGGCGCGACTCGAGGGTCACGGCGCGGTCGGCGTCCCAGAAGAATTTCGCATCCGCCAGGCGTGCGGCTAGCACCTTGCGGTTGCCCGCGACGATCGCCGCCCCGCCGTCGGCCGCCGCGAGGTTGGCGACGCAGACGAACGCCGGGGCGAGCGCGCCGCCAGAGTCGTCAGCGCCATCGAGACAGGCGAAATATTTCTGGTTGGTCCGCATCGTCAGCTGGATGACCTCGCGCGGCACGTCGAGGAACGCGGGATCGAACTCGCCTATTAAGGGAATGGGCCACTCGGTTAGTCCCGCGTTCTCGCGAGCAAGCGCGTCATCTCTGACATAGATCAGACCTTTTGAACGAGCCTCGTACGCCGCCCCGCCAATAATGACGCGAAACCGTTCACCTGAGTCGAGCATGACGTGCGCCGCTCGCATCTGGCCGGCGTAGGTCGCGGCGCTGGCGACCTCGATCGCGCCGCTCGACATGAAACGGTGGCCGACCGTCGCTCGCCCGCTGGTCACGCCCGCCGCTTCGAACGGCACCACGTCGTCGCCGAGCAGCGCGACGATGCCCGACAGCGGCCGCACCCAGCGCGGGCTCGCGGTCGACACCGACGCCGTCCCCCAGCGCATCGACTTCGGCCAGTCGAAATCCCGGACGATCGCCGGGATCAGCTCGGCGAGGATGACGCTCGCCGGCCGGCCGGGCGCGGCGATCGTCGCGTAGAGGAACCGCCCCTTCGGCGTGTCGCGCTCCTCCAGTTGCTCGCGCGCCAGCCCGGTCGACTTGAGGAACCCGGCGATCGCCCCCGCCGGCGCATCGGCCCGCGGCCCGCGGCGTTCGTCGGCAGTCCCGGTGCTGGCGTCGGCCATGTCGCGGGCGATGAGGACGAGCCGGCGCGGTGTGACGAACCCCTCGACGTTGCCGACCGGCAGCGCCGCGGCGGCGGCACCGGCGGTGAAGCGCTCGACGAGCTGCGCGAGGCCCCGCGCCTGCATCCGCGCCGGGATTTCCTCGGTGCGCAGTTCGAGGAGGAAGTCCATCTACCCCCTCCCCTTCAGGGGAGGGGCGAGAGACGCGGCGCTTGCCGCGGCCCGGGGGTGGGGCAGTCGCAACGGCCGAGGCGTCCTTCCCCACTCCCGGCCCCTCCCCTGAAGGGGAGGGGAGACCATCGCCGAGCTCACGCCGCCCACCGCGCGGCGTTCTTCGCGACCCAGCCCTCGGCCACCGCCTTCGTCAGGTCGCGCACCCGGCCGATATACGCCGCGCGCTCGGCGACGCTGATCACGCCGCGGGCGTTCAACAGGTTGAAGATGTGGCTCGCCTTGATCGCCTGGTCGTACGCCGGCAGCGGCAGGCCGCGGTCGACGAGGAACCGGCACTCGCCCGCCGCCTCGCCGAACTGGCGGAACAGCAGCTCGGTGTTGGCCGCCTCGAAGCTGTAGGCGCTGAACTCGCGCTCGTTCTCGCGGAACACGTCGCCGTAGGTCAGCTGCTCGTTGTAGGCGAGGTCGTAGACCGAATCCTTGCCCTGGATGTACGTCGCGAGGCGTTCGAGGCCGTAGGTGATCTCGCCGCTGACCGGCGCGCAGTCGATGCCGCCGACCTGCTGGAAATAGGTGAACTGGCTGACCTCCATGCCGTCGCACCACACTTCCCAGCCGAGTCCCCATGCGCCGAGCGTCGGGCTCTCCCAGTCGTCCTCGACGAAGCGGATGTCGTGCGCGGTGCCGTCGATACCGATCGCCGCGAGGCTGCCGAGATAGGCGTCGACGATGTCGGGCGGCGACGGCTTGAGGATGACCTGGAACTGATAATAGGCCCCCAGCCGGTTGGGGTTGTCGCCGTAGCGCCCGTCCGACGGCCGGCGGCTCGGCTGGACGTACGCCGCGCGCCACGGCTCGGGGCCGAGCGCGCGCAGCACGGTCGCCGGGTGGAAGGTCCCGGCGCCCACCTCGACGTCGTACGGCTGGAGGATGACGCAGCCGCGCGCCGCCCAATAATGCTGGAGCGTCAGGATCATGTCCTGGAAGGTGCGGGGCGGCTCCATGCGGCGGCGGGTGTAGCGGCGGGGGCGGACGGGGGCAAGGTTCCTCCCTTCCCCTTCAGGGGAGGGGTCGGGGGTGGGGAAGGACGCCTCGGCCGTTGCGACTGTCCCACCCCCGGGCCGGCTGCGCGCGTCTCTCGCCCCTCCCCTGAAGGGGAGGGAAAGGATCAGCGCTTCGCCGCCTTCTTCGCCACCTTACGCGCCGCGTATTTGGCGTCGCGTTCGGCTTTCTTTGCCGCCGCCTTCATTTCCTCGGTGATCAGCGCGTCCTCGGCGGCCTTGCGCGCGGCGGCCTCCTTCGCCTCGCGCGCGGCGATCACCGCGGCCTTTTCGGCGGCGATGCGGTCCTTGAGCGCCTGCGCCTTGTCCTTCTGCTTGGCCTCCTGCGCCGCGGCGCGGGCGGCACGCTCGGCGAGCTCCTCCGGAGTCGCGGCGGGCTTGGCCTTGAACTTGTCGAG
>CAHJWP010000117.1 GCA_903642255.1 Sphingomonadaceae bacterium
ATGGTGACACCCGGGCCGAAGACGACGTTCGGTTCGATCGTCACGTCGCGGCCGACGACCGTGTCGTGGGCGAACCATACCGTGTCCGGCGCGATCAGCGAAACGCCCGCGGTCATCATCGCGGCGCGGCGGCGGACCTGCCACGCCGCCTCGACCGCGGCGAGCTCGGCGCGGCTGTTGACGCCGGCGACTTCCGCCGCGTCGGTCTCGATCACCCGACCGGGCCGGTCGGCGAGGGGGACGATGTCGGGCAGGTAATATTCGCCCGCGGCATTGGCGTTGCCGACGCGGGCGAGGAGCGGCCACAGGTCGGCGGCGCGGGCGGCGAGGACGCCGGAGTTGCATAGGCCGACGGCGCGCTCGGCGGGGGAGGCGTCTTTGTATTCGACCATCTTGGTGATGGTCCCGTCAGCCTCCGCGACGATCCGTCCGTAGGCGGCCGGGTCGGCGGGACGGAAGCCGAGGACGGCGACGCCGACATCGGGGGTCAGCGCGGCGAGCAGCCGTCGCATTGTATCGGTCTCGACCAGCGGTGCGTCGCCGAACAGGACGAGCACGTCGCCACCGAACCCGGCGAGCGCATCCTTCGCCGCCAGCACTGCGTGCGCCGTGCCGCGCTGCTCGGCCTGGACCGCGACGGTCGCGCGGCCGGCGACCGCCGCTTCGACCTGCTCGCGCCGTGCGCCGGCGACGACGACGATGCGCTCGGGGGCGAGCGCCTCGACCGCGGCCAGCAGGTGGAGGAGCATCGGCCGCCCGGCGACCGGGTGGAGGACCTTGTGGAGGTCGGACTGCATCCGCGTGCCCTGACCTGCCGCGAGGATGACGACGGCGACCGGATGAACCGGAGACGGAGCGCTGGACATGCCCGCGGCCGTGCCACATCGGCCTTGCCTTTTCCAGCCGGGCGAGCGCATGCGGCGGCCATGGCGTTTCCGCGGACCATCGTCTTCGACCTCGACGGGACGCTGGTCGATTCGTCGCCCGACCTGACCGCCGCACTCAATGCTGCGCTGGCCGACGCCGGCCGGCCGGCGGTGGATCCGGCGACGGTCCGTCACCTCGTCGGCCACGGCGCGCGAGCGCTGATCGAGCGGGGTCTCGGCCTGTCGGGCGGGGGCGGCGAGGCGGAAATCGCGCGCGCGCTGCCGGTATTTCTCGCGTATTACGCCGCGCACATCGCCGACGGCTCGCGACCGTACCCCGGTGCGGCGGCGGCGCTCGACGCGCTGGCGGCGCGCGGCTGCCGCCTTGCGATCTGCACCAACAAGCCGGTCGCGCTGAGCCGCGACCTGATCGCCGCGCTCGGCTGGAGCGGGCGGTTCGCGGCCAACCTCGGCGGCGATTCGCTCGACGTGCGCAAGCCGGATCCGGCCCACCTGCTGGCGACGATCGCCGCGGCCGGCGGCGACCCGGCAAAGACGGTGTACGTTGGCGACACCGCGGTCGACGTCGCCGCGGCGCGCGCGGCCGGCGTACCGGTGATCGTCGCCGCCTTCGGCTTCGCCGACCGCCCGGCGGCCGAACTCGGTGGCGACGCGGTCATCGCCGGCTTCGCCGAGCTAGAGGCGACGATCGCGCGGCTCGCCGCCGCCGTCTGATATGCTCGCCGCCGCCCTCCTGCTGGCGGCCGCCGTCGCCGCGGGCTACGGCCTTGGCGCGATTGCGATTTTGCTGATCGTCGGCGCGATTGTCACATTTCTGGGGCAGGGTAGCGCGATGCCGATCCTTGCGCCGAGTCCGGTCCGCCTGCCGCCATCCGCCGACCGCCTGCCAACCGCCACCGCGGCCTCCGTTCCGGCGGAACGGGCGGCGCTGGGTGTCGATGCGCTCGGCGATCCGGCGCTGATCGTCGGCGGCGACTTCTGGGTGATCGCCGCCAACGCCGCGGCGCGGACGCTGTTCGGTGACCGCGTCGTCGCCGACGACCTGCGCCTCGTCCTGCGCCATCCCGCCGTGCTCGACGCCGTCCGGGTGGCGGCGGCCGCGGCCGCGCCGGTCGAGCGCGAGGTGACCGGGCTCGGCACGACGAACGGGGCGTACCGCGTCCGTGTCGCGACGCTCGGCCCCGACGGCGGAGGCGAACGGCTGCTCGTCACCTTCGTCGACATCACCCAGGCGCGGCTCACCGAGCGGATGCGAGTCGACTTCATCGCCAATGCCAGTCACGAGCTGCGTACCCCGGTGACGACGCTGCTCGGTTTCATCGAGACGCTGCAGGGACCGGCGGCCGATGACGAGCCGGCGCGCCACCGCTTCCTCGAGATCATGCACCGCGAGGCGGCCCGCATGTCGCGGCTGATAGACGACCTGCTGTCGCTGTCGCGCATCGAGCTCGACAAGCACGTCCGGCCGCAGACCGCACTCGACGTCGCGCCGCTGATCGCCGATGTCGGGCGGACGCTGGCGATGCGGCTCGAGGCCGATGACCGGCGGCTGGCGATCCGCGTCGCCGACGGTCTGCCGCCGGTCGTCGCCGACCGTGACCAGGTGCTGCAGGTGCTCCACAACCTCGTGTCGAACGCGCTCAAGTACGGCCGCAGCGGCACGGCGATCACGGTCGACGCCGAGCCGGTCGACGCGGCGGGGGTGGCGATGGTCCGGGTGACGGTCGGCGACCGCGGCGACGGCATCGCGCCCGAACACCTGCCGCGGCTGACCGAACGCTTCTACCGGATCGACACCAGTCGCTCCCGCTCGATGGGCGGGACGGGGCTCGGCCTCGCCATCGTCAAGCATATCGTCGAGCGCCATCGCGGCGCGTTCGACATCGTCTCGGTGCCCGGGGAAGGCAGCCACGTGTCGTTCACCCTGCCGCTGGCGTCGACCGAGGTCACCGTCAAAAGGGTATAGGCCGACGGACGTGGTGCAAATTTACCACGGCGAAATCTTCCCGTGCGCTGTCACGGGACCGTCACGTACCCGTCACCGACCTGTCATTTCGCCCGGCTAGGCCGCGACTGTCTTCGGAACGGATAACAGGGGATTTCGATGAAGCATCTCAAACTGGCGCTTGGCGCTGGCGTCGCCCTGTGCGCGCTGGTCGCGACCGACGCCTCCGCCGCGGTCAAGCACCGCAAGCATGTCGCCACCAAGGCGGCGGCCAAGCCGTCGGCCAATGCCGAGCTGCTGCAGGAAGTGCGCGAACTCCGCGAGCAGGTCGCCACGCTGAAGAGCCGCATCGATGGCGCGACCGGCGACCAGCAGGCCGCCGCGGCGCAGCTGCAGAGCACGCAGGCCAAGATCGACGCGGTGCAGGCCAAGGTCGACGCGACCGACACCAAGGTCGCCGCCATCCCGACGACGGTCAGTGTCGCCGTCGACACGGCGACCGACAAGGCGCGCCACGCCGACAAGTTCTACTTCAAGGGCATCACCATCCAGCCCGGCGGCTTCCTCGAACTCGCCGGCATCTACCGGATGCACAACACGGCGACCGACATTGCGTCGAACTTCAACAACCTGCCCTATCCAAACGCGCGGACCGGCTATCTTCAGGAAGGCCGCTTCTCGGCGCGCCAGAGCCGCCTGTCGTTCCTCGCCCAGGGCGACGCCACCAAGTTCACCCATCTGTCGATGTACGGCGAGTTCGACTTCCAGGGCGCGGCGCAGACGGCGAACTCGAACGAGAGCAACTCGTACAACCCGCGTATCCGCAACCTGTACGGCACGGTCGACTATGACGGCATGGACGGCGTCGGCCTCCATTTCCTCGCCGGGCAGAACTGGTCGCTCGTGACGCTCAACTCGAAGGGCATCACGCCGCGCAACGAGGTCACGCCGCCGCAGATCGACGCGCAGTACGTCCCCGGCTTCGTGTGGACCCGCCAGCCGCAGATCCGCGTCACCGCCGACTTCCTGAACCATAAGCTGTGGGTCGCGGCATCGGCCGAGAACCCGCAGACGACCTTCTACACTAACGGCACGCCGGCCGGCGCCGTCCCCGGCACGGCCGGGTCTGCGGCCCCGCTGCCCGGCAGCCTCGTCTACAACATCACCGGCTCGTCGGGCTTCAACTCGGCCAACACGCTGTCGCTCAACCACATCCCCGATTTCGTCGGCAAGGTGGCGTACGAGGACGTGCTCGGCGGCCACGGCGTCCACATCGAGGCGTTCGGCATCTACAAGTCGTTCTACGACCGCGCGAACGGCACCACCGACGACGAGAGCGGCGGCGGCTACGGCGGCAGCATCAGCCTGCAGGTCATCCCCAAGGTCCTCGACGTCCAGGCTTCGGGCATGAAGGGCAAGGGCATCGGCCGCTACGGGTCGAGCCAGCTGCCCGACGCGACGTTCGACCCGAACGGCGGCATCCGGCCGATCCACGAATATATGATCCTCGCCGGGGCGACGCTTCACGCGACCAAGATGCTCGACATCTACGGCTTCGCCGGCGAGGAGATCGAGGATACCCGCGCCTACACCACGGCCGCCGGCCTTGCCTATGGTTACGGCAACCCGCTTTATACCAACGCGGGCTGCAACACCGAGGGCTCGACGGTGTGCAACGGCAACACGCACTCGATCAAGCAGGCGACCGCGGGCGTGTGGCAGAAGCTGTACGTCGGGCCGTTCGGCCGGGCGCAGGTCGGCGCGCAGTATTCGTACACCGAGCGTCAGTCGTTCGCCGGAATCGGCGGCGCGCCGCTGTCGAAGACCAGCATGGGCTTCGTCAGCTTCCGCTACTATCCGTTCTGAGGCCGTCCAGCCACGTCATCCGGTTGCGAGGATGACGTGGCTCGCCTTGATCAGCGCGACCGCCGGTGACCCGATGTGGAGGTCGAGCCGGTCGGCGCTGGCCCGCGTCAGCGTCGCGGTCAGCGTCTTCCCGGCGGTCAGCGCCAGCGTCACCTCGCTGCCGATGTCGCCGTCGTCGCGCCGGGCGACGGTGCCGGCGAGCGCGTTGCGCGCCGAGGTGCGTAGGCCGTCGCCGGTGGCGAGGATGACGAGACTCGATTTGATCAGCGCGATCGCCGGCGTGCCGACCGTAACGCCGAGGTCGTCGTAACTCGCGCGGGTGATCGACGCGACGATCGTCACCCCGTCGCCGACGTCGAGCTCGACCTCGGCGTCGATCGCGCCGCAGGCGACGCGCGTCACCGTCCCGCGCAGGGCGTTCCGGGCACTGGTCTTCATCGCGATTCCCCACAGCAACGGTTGCAGCGCGCCGCCGCCGCCGATCGCGGCTTCGAGTCGGCCGACGACGCCGGCGAGCTCATGCTCCGCTGCGGCGACCGCCGCAATCACCGACCGGCCAGCGTCGGTGACGCGGGTCGTGCCGCCGGCGGCGCCGCCGGCCGAGGCGAGCACCAGCGGCCGGTCGAACAGGTTGTTCAGCACCTGGACCGCGTCCCACGCCGCCTTGTAGCTGAGCCCGACGTCGCGCGCCGCGGCGCTGATCGAGCCGTGCTCGCCGATCGCCCGCAGCAGCGCGATGCGGTCGGCTCCGGCGCGACCGACGCGCGACTTTTCGAGCGCGATACTGGCGTGCAGGCTGGTCATGGTCAGTCCCGCGCCGCGTAGCGGCGGCAGTGGTCGAGATACGCCGCCTCGTGGCCGGCGACGAGGTCGACGACGCTGGTCCACAGCCACGACGGCGCGTCGAGGGTCGGCGAGTGCCGCCGGCGCAGCTCGTCGCGCCAGCTGCGCCGCGTCGCGGCGTCCATCTGCCGGGCGTGCGCCAGGCCGACGACATGGGCGAGGTAGCGCGCTGCCTTGGGGGCTTCGGCGCGCGAGAACTGGTCGATCTCGAGCTTTAGGTCCTGCGGCATCAGCTCGCGGATGACCATCGGGCGGCCGAGCATCGTCGCCGGTGCGATGCGCTCGCCGAGGTTGGGCGACAGGGCGCGGGTGCCGGCGACGACGCGCCGGGCGTGATCGGTCGGCATCCCCTTGCGCGTCGCGGTCGGCGCGACCGATCTGACCGCCTCCTTGAGGTCGATGAGCGCATACTCGTCGTTGCGCCCGGTGCCGGAAATCCCGACGAGCGCCGCGAAGCGCAGCGTGCCGAGCGAGCTGCACCCCTTCTTCCAGTAGGCGGCGTCGAGCAGCGTCAGCTTCGCGTCGTCGGCGCGGAAGCTGAAGGTCCGGATCAGCTCGGCGACCTCGTCGCCGGCGAGCACGGCGGCCAGCGCCGCCGCCTCGCCATCGAGCAACCGCCAGAAATTCCTGCCGAGCGGGATCGACGGCTCGACATCCTCGAGCCGTTCCCGCGCCAGATGCTGCCACCGCCGGGCGCGGGCGCGGCGACGGACGGTGCGGACATCTTCCGGCTCGGGCACCGCGTCGGTATCCTCGGGGTCGGCGAGCGCGCGCAGGTAGCCGACGATCATTTGCTCCAGCATCTGCGCCGTCGTCACGCCGGGCAGGTCGGCGCTGCGCGCCGCCGACGCCAGCGACAGGCCGAGGCGGATCAGGTCGTGCGCCGGGTTGCCGATCACCGTCTGGTCGAGGTCGCGGATTTGGACGGCGATGCGCCCCGCACTGTCGGCGAGCGGGCCGAGGTTGCCGAGGTGGCAGTCACCGCAGATCCATACCGGCGGCCCCGCCGGCACGTCGCGCGCCGCCGCCGATGCCGCCAGCCATTCGTAGAACAACGCCGTGTTGCCGCGAACATAGGCGTGCGTCGACCGCGCCATCTTCAGCTCGCGCGCCTCGGTCAGCAGGGCGGTCCGCTCGGCGCGCGTCGACGGCATCTTGAACTTGTTGGGCATCGATCTTCCTGTCAACGGCACGGAACGGTGCAACGCGGGCGTGTGTGACATGTTGCGACCGCCTGTGTCATCGAAGAGTCACACATTTCTGCGAACGGCAGCGGAGGGGCGAGCTACCGTAGTTCGTCATGCTCAAGGATTGGCCATGACCATTCAGATTACCCGGGCGACGCGCCTCGCGCTTGCCCTGCTGGCGACCACCGCCGTCGCGCTGCCGGCCTTTGCCGCCGAGATCACCGGGGCCGGTGCCAGTTTTCCTGCACCGCTCTACGCCAAGTGGGGCTCGGCGTATAAGGCGGCGACCAGCAACGAGCTCAACTATCAGTCGATCGGCTCGGGTGCCGGCCAGTCGCAGATCAAGGCGCGCACCGTCGACTTCGGCGCGTCGGACGACCCCATGAAGGCCGAGGACATCGCATCGAACGGCCTTGTCCAGTTCCCCGCCGTGATCGGCTCGGAGGTTCTGATCGTCAACCTGCCGGGCGTGACCAGCGGCCAGCTGAAGTTGACGCCGGACCTGATCGCCGAGATCTACGAGGG
>CAHJWP010000118.1 GCA_903642255.1 Sphingomonadaceae bacterium
TCGCGCATGATCCACGCGATGATGTCGCGGAAGGCGTACACCCGCGGCCCGCCGAGCTCGAACGTTGCGCCGCCGTAACGATCAGGGCTGGCGAGCGCGGCGACGATCGCCCGGGCGAGGTCGACGACATAGACCGGCTGGAAGCGCGTGCCCCCGGCGACGACCGGCATCACCGGCGACGCCTTGGCCAGCGCGGCGAAGCGGTTGATGAAGGCGTCCTCCGGCCCGAAGACGAGGCTGGGGCGCAGGATCGTCGCGTGGGGCAGGGCGGCGGTGACCGCCGCCTCGCCCGCCGCCTTGGTCCGGGCGTATTCGGCGCCGCTCGCCGCGTCCGCCCCGATCGCCGAGACCTGGACGAAGGCCGAAACCCCGGCGGCGGCCGCGGCGCGGGCGACGGTCGCCGCCCCGTCGGCCTGGACGCGGGCGAACTTCTGCCCCGCCCGCTCGTCGAGGATGCCGACGAGGTTGATCCCGGCGTCGGCGTGGACGAACGCGCTCGTGATGCTCGCCGGGCTGGTCACGTCGCCGGCGACGATCTCGATCTGGCCGAGACCACCCAGCGGCTTGAGGAAGCTGGCCCGTTCGGGCGAGCGGACGACGACCCGGATGCGGGCATCGGCCCGGGCGAGTTCCTGCACGACGTAGCGCCCGACGAACCCCGATCCGCCGACGACGACGACCAGCCGGCCTGCGATCGATCCGTCCATCCGCCGCTCCGCCCTCACCGCCCGAGCGGCTAGCCGCTCCCGCCCTCACGCCCGAGCGGCGCGCCGCTCCGGCCGGGTCATGGCCGATCGCACCGGCGTTGACAACCGCGCAGGCCCTCTCTACCCCGCGCCACTCGGCTCACCGTGCCCTGGTGGCGGAATTGGTAGACGCGCCAGCTTCAGGTGCTGGTATTGGCAACGATGTGATGGTTCGAGTCCATTCCAGGGCACCAGTGACCCCCTTCTCAGGGGGTCTCACCGTCTCCTAAAAACCTTGTAAAAACAACGGCTTCTGCCATAATCTGGCTCAGAAGGTCCAGCGAGATACCACTCCATCCCGCAGATTTGTTGGTATTTTTGTTGGTACTTTTCGAGGTCGAAAAGTGGGAGATACCAACAAATGCCTCTCAGCGCCGTCGCCGTCAAAGGGGCCAGGCCGGGCCCGCGGGCCTATAAACTCGGCGACTCCGGCGGGCTGTACCTGTTCGTCCAGCCGTCCGGCCAGCGCTACTGGCGGCTGGCCTATCGCTGGGCCCTCAAGCAGCGGACGATGGCGCTTGGCGTCTACCCCGACGTCGGCCTGGCCGAGGCGCGCGACAAGCGCGACGCGGTCCGCAAGATCGTCGCCGCCGGCCGCGATCCCCTCGTCGTGGCGCATGAGGAAGCGGAAGCAGCGATGCGCGCCGCCGCGACCTTCCGCAGCGTCGCCGAAGCGTGGTTCGAGAAGGCGACGCGCGACGGCCTTGCCGCCATCACGCTGCGCAAGCAGCGCTGGCTGCTCGAGTTCGCTCATCCCAAGCTCGGCAACCGGCCGATCAGCCAGATTACCCCGAGCGAGGTTTACCGCGTCCTGCACGCCGTCGAACTCAAGGGCATGTATGAAACGGCGCGCCGCCTGCGCAGCACGTGCGGCCGGGTCTTCCGGTTCGCCGTTGCCCAAGGCCAAGCTGACCGTGACGTCTGCGCCGATCTCCGCGGCACCCTGACGCCGCCCAAGGTCAAGCACCTTGGCGCGGTGACGACGCTCACCGATGTTGGCGACCTGATGCTCGCGATCGACGGCTTCGCCGGCTACGGCGTCACGCAGGTGGCGCTCCGTCTCGCACCCCACCTGTTCGTCCGCCCCGGCGAGCTGCGTCACGCCGAATGGGCCGAGTTCGACTTCGACGAACGGGTCTGGGCGATTCCGGCGGAAAAGACGAAGATGCGCCGGCCGCTCCATGTCCCGCTGTCGACACAGGCGCTCGAGATCGTCGCCGATATCCGACCGATCAGCGGCCGCCACCGCTATTTGTTTCCGTGCCAAGGCAAGCGTGATCGCCCGATGTGTGAAAACACGCTCAATCTGGCGCTGCAGCGACTCGGCTACGGCGGCGGCCGGATGACCGCGCATGGTTGTCGGTCGATGGCCAGTACGCTGCTCAACGAGACCGGCGATTGGACACCGGACGCGATCGAACGCCAGCTCGGCCACGTCGATGGCAACAGCGTGCGGCGCATCTATTCCCGCGGCGAATACTGGGACGAACGGGTCCGCATGATGCAAGCTTGGTCTGATTTACTCGACGGTTTACGGCGCGACGCTATAGGCCGCGAGGTGGCCCATGCGGCGGTATCGGTGCCGCGACGACGTCGCACGTAAACTGAACGGTATTCGATCAATCGTTGGAACTGGAAGGCCGCGTTGTCTTGCCTTACGCGTGCTGCGGACATTGTCTTGAGGCAGCTTCGCGCCGGCTTGACCCACAATCCGAGATTCGCGCCAATTTTCAGTCTTTCCGAAAATCGCTCGTCCATTCATGCATTCATGTTCTGGTTCCTGGCTTGGTCGGGGCCGTCGCTTTCGCAGAAGCTGCCTTGACCCACAACTGGTCACTCAAGCCCTTGTCGCCAGTCCCCAATTTTGGACGCCAGTTCATCTCGAGCAATTTTGCCAGCATCGCGCGAGAAGAGCGGAAGATGTAGGTTGAGCCCGTATGCGGAAGGCGGCAATCTCGCCAGATGCGTCGTCTTACTGCATTCATCCTAACACTCGTTCTGGTTGCTGCGCAGCCTGCGGCGGCCGAGTCCGCCGTGTCGGACGCGACATACCCGTTCTCCTGGAACGATCACGACCTGACCGGCCCGGGGGCTGATCACCTCCGCCGGGCAGTGCGCAATGCGCAATTCGTGCTCATCGGCGAGGAGCACCACGATCGAAACACGCCGCTGTTCGCTCGTACGCTTTACGCGGTGCTTCGTCGCGAAGACGGCTTCAGCCATCTAGCGGTGGAGCAGGATCCTGTTGGCATCGAGCTGGCATTGTCCCCTGGGCAGCGCGGGAACGCGGCGGCAATCGCGGGCGGGCTGAAGAAGTGGCCGACGCTGTTGGGTTTTGCTTCCGACCAGGACCTGGCGTTCTTGGCCGACGCGGGCGCAAGCGTCGCCGGTCCCGACGCAATCTGGGGTGTGGAACAGGCCCAGTCGCCAGTACGGTACCTGGAGGAGTTGGCCACCCTAGCGCCTGCCGGTCGGGCGCAGGATTCCGTTGCCCGCCTGCTGGATCGCGCCCGTGCAGAGGACCGGACCCGCGCCGACTTCGGCAAGTTCCTCGCCTACGATAGACAGGCTCTACCTGATCTGAGGCGCCTCGACGCGCTGTGGTCGCCAGCAAAAGGCACCAGGGCGCGCTTCCTACTCGACGGCTTGGTCCGTTCGGCCGAGATTTATGACTATTACGTTCGCGGCAAAGCCGAGCACGATCCGGCGCTCGGCTACCTCAACGCCACGGTGCGGGAAACATGGCTCAAGGCGCAATTCACGCGCCAATATCGCGTCGCCGCTCGATCAGGCAGGTACCCCCGCGTGCTGTTCAAGTTTGGGGACAACCACATCCGGCGAGGGGTCGGTACGACGGGCGCTTGGACGCTCGGTACGTTCGCTGCCGACCTGGCCACGTTTGACGGGTTGGACAGCGTCAGCATGCTCGTGGTCCCGATCGGTAGCGATATTCCTGATTGGCAGCATCTGCCCAAGGAGCTCCGGCTGTTCTTACCGCACACTCCATCTTCCGGGCCGGTGCTCATTGACCTGACCGCCTTGCGACCGATTGCGACCGAGCTGCTTCAGGCCGCGCCTTCGTCCTCACGCGAAGCTGCGCACGCACTCCTGTTTGGGTTCGACGCGATCGTCGTTCTTCCGGGCAGCGCGCCGGCCACATGGCAACTAACTGGCTTCCCTGCGCCGTGACCCAGGAGCGGCCGATGACGCTGGCATCGTTGCTTCCGCAAAACCGGCCGTTCGTTCAGGTTCTCAACTTTGCCTGAGCGGCCAAATAGCGCCCAAGGCCTCAGGGGTAGGCATTGCCGGCGACCGGCTGACGCCGATCGCGCGTAATGGAAAGCTCCGCGAAGAGTGGGGTGCGTAACGTGAGCTTGCTGGCAGGAACGTCGCAACGAAGGGACGCGCATAGCCGCCGCGGCTGCCGTCAAGCGACTTGGCGACGACAACGTTTGGCCGCCGAAAAATTCGCTGAACTCGCTCAAACCCTTGCAAAGCCGGCCAAGTACGTACGCCAGCGAACAGACAGTCACCGCTCACAGCAACATTCTGATGTTGCTCGCTCGGGGGGCAATGCTGTGGCTGCCAACCTGTCATCATCATATCTTCGACGCCGCTTGCAGCAAGAGCAGGAACGCGCCGCGACAGCCAAGTGTGACGCGTCCCGCGCGGCACATTTTGGGCTGGCACAGCTCTATCAGGATCGGCTGTCGGCGATGATTCTTACCGAAGCGAACGCCGTGCCGGCCAGTCAGTCCGCTACCGACAGCCGAGCCTAGATCGGCCGCATCAGCTTTGCGCCGATCAGCCGTTCATAAGCTTCTTCTGGAGCACCATAGCTGTCTGAGGCCAGATCGCGCAGTCCGGCATGGTCGCGCAACGTAACGACGCCACGCCGCGTCGCGATCAGGCCGGCGGCCGACAGCGAGGAAAGCGCCATCGTTACGCCGGCCCGTCGGACGTTGAGCATCAGCGAGATGAACTCGTGGGTCAACTGGACTTCATCCCCATCAAGCCGGTCGAAACACATGAGCAACCAGCGGGCTAGGCGTTCCTCAATGCCATGTGCGGCATTCGACAGGGCGGTATGCGCGACCTGGACGACGAAGGCCTGGACGTAGCGCAGCAGCAGCTGGTTAAGGGTCGAGCTTGTCGTGAGGGCCTGGCGCAGAACCGTCGAAGGCATCGAGTAGCCTTGACCGGGAACCTGGATATAGCATTGGATTGGTGACGTCGTGCCGCCCAGCAGGACAGCGATATCGACGAAGCCGCAACGCCCGATGAAGCCGGACTCACTCTGGTGGCCCTCTGGCGACATCGAGACCATCGAGGCGATCGCCGTTTCAAGGAACCATACAGTGTCGATCGGCACGTCCGGCTCGACCAGCGGCTCTCTGGCGGGAAGCTCGATCGCCGTCAGGTGCGGTGCAAGAAGCGCAAAATCACTTGGCGATAGCGCCCGTAACAGCAGGTTCCGCACTCGGCTTTGATCTGGAAACTCGTTCATCGCCGTCGCCCCTTAGGGCGAGTGGCGGATCGCTACCGATCATTCTCGCCCGGTGCCAGGCGAGTAAATTCCCACGCGGTGATCGGATCATAGCATCGTTCCGAAGCCGTGACGGTACGGTAACGGCTAGGCAGTGTAACATTCCTTGCGATCATCAAGTGTCGACGGGCAGACTGAGCAAGCTCCTGAGGCCGTCAGTTTGCCAGTCGTAGGCGACTGTGCCCCGGAGCTGGCGTTGGACAATGGCATCGATGATCTTCATGCCAAACCCGGGCGAGCGCTCGTTGGCCGGGGTAGGACCGCCCGCCTCGCGGATTTCAATCTGCGTCCATCCCTGAGCCGGAATCCATCTGATCGACAACGTGCCGTCCGACGTCGACAGCGCGCCGTGATGCGCCGCATTGGCGATCACCTCATGGAGGACGAGGGCCATAGGCTGGACCTGAGCCGCGCTGATCTCCACCGCCGGGCCGTCAAGACGGACGCGCTCCATGCCAAACAGTTCAACTTCGGCCCGGACGAGGCGTTCGAGCGGCACGGCCTGCCACCGTGCTTCTGCCAGTAGCGTATGGGCTTTCGACAGGGCGTCGACCCGCCCCTGGACCCGGCTGGCGAATTCGTCGACCGTATCGGCCTTGCTCAGACGAACGATGCCCTGGACCAGCGCCAAGGCGTTTTTCGCCCGGTGCTCGATCTCCCGCAGCATAGCGCGTTCGGCCGCTTCGAGTTCGTGCATCCGGTGACGCTCGCTGACATCGAGCTGCGATGCAAAAAAGTAGATCAGCTTGCCGTCGTCGTCGTGGATCGGGCTTAGATGAAGCTCGTTCCAGAAGGACGTGCCATCCTTCCGGTAATTAAGCAGCTCGATCGTCAGAATGCGCTGACAGGCGACAGCCTTTCGGATTTGGTCGATCGCGGCGGGGTCGGTGTCTTCTCCCTGAAGAAAGCGGCAGTTGTGGCCGATGACCTCATCGACTGTATAGCCCGTGTTGCCGAGGAACGCCTGGTTCGCCATGACGATCGGATTATCGGCTCGACGCGGGTCGGTAATGACCATCGGCATTCGCGTCCGTTCGACCGCGATGAACGTCAGCTCGCGACGGTCGATCAGAGTCTGCGGTGTCGAGGCGGCCGAGCGGTCACCCGTCAGATGACCAGAGTTCTCGCTGCCAACAGCCATAGAGCCTCGATGTGTAGGTTGATAGACTGTACGGTTGCGAACGCAAATCGATCCACGCCGCGAGGCGTAAAGTGATAAAGATGTAGCGCGAGGGAACGCCAAGGGCCTTACCCTCTCGTTCTAAGAGCAGAAAAGCCGCCCCTGAGGTGCTGGTCGCTGCGCGCCACTTTCTAAGTTCACGAAGCCGCGAACGGGGACGGGCTGCCGATCGGTGGTACGTCGATCAGACCCGCGGCTGTTGCCGCAATGGCGGGCTTTTGCCGCCGCGAACACAAGGGTGAACGATAGCAATTGGGGTGCGATACCGCCGACTAAATCAACCTAAAGGAAGGGCCGCTTAGGCCACTTCAGCGCTTGAAAGTAGCTGGTCTGTAATTTACAACGGACGCGCCTTCGAGCCCGTCGCTCCGCAACCTGAACGGACGGCCGCTTACCTCGATCGCTCTCCGAAAGCAGACTGGCCGGTTTCCACCAGAATCACTCATTGTCGGCCGCTCAAACCGTGTTCGGCGCTTCCCGAAACTGGACACCTGTTCAGCCGCTGCTCAATCCAGGTTGGGCCGGGAACGGCTTGTCTGCGTCTTAGGATGCCTGGAGGCTTAGTCGGTATTGATCATCAGCTCAGCTGTGACAGAGCACCTGCTTAGTGTTGAGATCACTTGCTTCGCCAGCCTATCGGGCGGCGGGATCACTGCCTCGGGCGAGAAAGTCGTTCAAATCTGCCTGTCGGACGGTATCGCTGGAGCGCGCAGATGAGCCGGACTTTTTCGCTCGGTAGCGGGTCTGTAAGCACTGCGGCGCGTTCCAC
>CAHJWP010000119.1 GCA_903642255.1 Sphingomonadaceae bacterium
TATGCGTTTCTCATCATGCGCGGCGTCGTGAGCGAGCCGTTGCAGGATTTCATCTGGCGGATGGCGAAGCTCTGCCTGCTGTTCGTCGCCGCGACGACGGTCGCGTATCAGGACTGGATCGTCGGGCCGATCTTCAACGCCGCTCCTAGCGCCCTGACGCAGGCGATCTCGGGGAAGGACTATAAGCAGGCCGGCGCGACGTTCGATCAGCTCGATGGCCGCGCCGCCGAAACCTACAAGGCATTGCGCGACGACGCGAACGCTCAGCCGATCACCAATATCGGCGCAGCGCTGGAAGACATCGCCGCCGCGCTGGCGCTGGAACTCGCCGCTGCGATCGCCTGCATCGTCGGCTTCGCATTGTCGATCTTCGCGCTGGTCGGGCTGGCGATCACGATCGCGCTCGGCCCGATCTTCATCGCGCTGGCGCTGTTCGAGTGGGGGAAGGGGATGTTCCAGGGCTGGCTCCGCCAAGCCTTTTCCTACGTCGTCCAGCTCGCGGTCATCACGACGATGGCGGCGCTCATCATGTCGCTCGGCGATAGCGTGCTGGCGAGCAACACGGCGGCCGATCCGGTCAATCACGCGATATTCCTGATCGTCTATTATCTGCTTGGCGCCTTCTTCTTCTTCCAGGCTCCCAGCATCGCGTCGGGGATCACCGGCGGGCACGGCCTGTCGGCCGGCGAGCTGGTCGCCGGCGCGGCCGGAGCCGCGCTGATCGGCGGACGGCGTGCTGCCTTCTTCGCCGGCAGCGCCAGCAGCAGCGTGGCGGCGACGGGACGCGGGGCCGCGCGGGGCGCGCGGTGGGTGGGCGGCCGCTTTCGCGGCGGCAACAGCATTTCAACATGATCGGGGGTCTTATGCAGCGGTATTTCCTCGCTGGGGCGGCACTGGCGGCATTGGCGTTGCCGCTGGCGGCCTGTGCAACGTCCAAGCCGCCCAAACTCGCCGTCTGCGACGGCAAGGTGAAGCATCGGCGGAACGCGAACCCCTACGGCTCGGTCCTTCCTGGCGCGCCGATCGTCACGCCCCCGACGGCCGACCAACATCCGGGAACGCTGCCGCCCCCACCGCCGCCGCCGAAGACATCGGCGATCGCCGCCCCGTCCTATTTCGCGAGCTGCTGAGATGCCGGGGGAAGGGGTCTTCACCACGGACATCAAACGCTACTTCGCGGACGCCAAGAGCTGGGACGAGGAGAAGCTGCGCCAGGTCAAACGGTCCCGCCGTGTCGCCTATGCGATCGGCGCGGTCGGCGCGATCGTCGGCGTTGCCGGCCTCGGCACCGTGGTCGCCCTGTTGCCGCTCAAGCGCATCGAGGTCGTGACGGTGCGGATCAACCAGCTCACCGGCGCGGTCGATGTCCAGACGCAGCTCACCGGCAAAAAGCCGGTCGCCTATGACGAGGCGGTCACGAAATACTTCCTCGCCAACTATGTTCGCGATCGGGAGAGCTGGAACCCGGCCGCGGCGAAGGAAAACTTCGATACCGTCGCGATCCTGTCGACGCCGATCGAGCAACAGCGTTGGAACAGCTTCTATTCCCCCCGCAATCCGGCGAGTCCGCGCATCGTCTGGGGCGATCGCGCCTTCGCCGACGCGCGCATCACCAACATCAGTTTCATCAACACCCGCGTCGCCAATGTACGCTTCACCCGCACGGTGCAGACGGACACGGCGCAGCAAGCCTCCGATTGGATCGCGACCGTGACGTTCGGCTATACCAATGCTCCGATGTCGGAAGGCGACCGCTTCCGCAATCCGCTGGGTTTCCAGGTCCAGACCTATCGCTCCGACCCCGTGGTGACGCCGTGATGCGCCGGGTATTGATCGCACTGGCGGCGGCCAGCTTGGGCGGGGTGCCTGCGCTGGCATCGGAGACACCGCGGCCCGGTGCGGCCGACGCGCGCGTTCGGCAAGTCGATTACAGCGCCTCTCAGGTGTATCGGATCGTCGGCACGTTCCGCGCCGCCACCGAAATCGTGTTCGCCAGCGACGAGACCATCGTCAATGCCGCGGTCGGCGACACCGTTTCGTGGGAGGTCCAGCCGCGCGGCTATATGATCTTCATCAAGCCCCGCGAGCGCGCGGGGCCGACCAACCTTATCGTAACGACTTCGCGCGGGGGTCAGCTGCGCGACTATACATTCGAGCTGGTCGCGCGATCGGGCAGCATCGGCGCCGGCTCGGCGGAGACCTTCTTCCGGGTCCAGTTCCGTTACCCGGAAGACGAGCGCCTGAAGCGCGAACGGCTGAAGGTTCTCCAAGTGGCGCTCCAGCTCGGCGCGCTCCAGAAGGAAGCCGTCAAGACCGCGCTCGACACCGGCGTCGTCGAGGGCGCGCGCAACCTGCACTACACCGTCGAAGGCGCGTCCGACCTCCAGCCGTCGGAAATCACCGACAACGGGCAGTTCACGGTTATGCGCTTCCCGGCGAACCACGAGATTCCATCGATCTTCCTTGTGCGCGACGACGGGAGCGAGACGCTCGTGCCGTATGATGTCCGTGACGATTTCGTCGTCGTCCATTTGGTCGCCAAGCAGCTCCGCCTGCGCCGCAACGGCGAGGTGCTGTGCGTCTTCAACGAAGCGCCCCAGCCCTACGGGGTCAATTACGGTTCGGACACCGCGTCGCCGCATGTCGAGCGCACGATCAAGGAGGAACCGAAGTGAGCAGCATTCCGCCCGTGGGCGATGGCCCGGTCGAGACGGGCGCGCCGATCGTGCGCGATCGCACGCCCGAACGCGAGGAAGTCGAGCGCACAATCACGCCGGTCGGCGGCGGCCGGTTCGGCGGAAACCGCACCGGCGCGATCGTCGGCGTCGCCGCCGTCGTTGCCGCGCTCTTCTTCATCAACATAGGCAGCGGCAAGCGCGACAGCGCCGCGACCAGTACGATTGCGATGACGCCCGACGCGAAAGTCCGCCCGGATCAGCACGCGGCGCAGACCCAGCAGTTCGACCTCGGGGCGGGTCAACCGGGCGGGCCTCCCAATCTTTCCGGCACGGCCGGGGGGCGAATGACGACGATGCCGGACGGGACGGTTGTGCCTGCGATCACGCCCGGCGCGCTGCCGCCCGGTGGCGAGGGCGTGCCAGCCGATGGCCGCACGTCGGCCGAGTCTTTTGCCGACAAGTCCAGGCGCGCGCCGCTGCTTATCAGCGTCGGTGGGGGCGGCGAGGAGTCCGGGCCGGGAGCATCGACCCCGCAGGCCGCCGAGCCGCCGGGTGGCAGATCCGCAGCGCCAGCGGAGGCGGGTGAGCTGGATCGCCTGCGCCAGGTCTCGGCGATCGGCAGCTCGCACGCCGCGATGCTGCCGAACCGCAACTATCTCGTGACAGCCGGCACGATGATCCCGTGCATCCTGCAAACCGCGATGAACTAGACCCAGCCGGGCTACACGTCCTGCATCATTCCGCGCGACGTCTATTCGGACAATGGGCGGGTCGTCCTGATGGAAAAAGGCACGAAGGTGCTCGGCCAATATCAGGGCGGCATCAACCAGGGTCAGAATCGCATCTTCGTCCTGTGGACACGCGCCGTCACGCCACGCGGCGTCGCGGTGGATCTCGCGTCACCGGCATCGGACGCGCTCGGCCGCGCTGGCATGGCCGGCGCCGTCGATACGTTCTTCTGGGCGCGGTTCGGGGCTGCGCTGATGCTGTCGCTGGTCGATGATGCCTCCTCGATCGCGTCGTCGCACTTCGCCGGACAGGGGACGAACACCACGCAGGTGCCGTCCAGCACCGCCAGCGTCGCGCTGCAGAATACGATCAACATCAAGCCGGTGCTAAAGAAGAATCAGGGTGAGGAAGTCGGCATCTTCGTCGCGCAGGATTTCAATTTCTCCGACGTGTATAATCTCGAACTCCGCCGCTGATGTCGGGGCAGCGCCAGCTCCTCGAACATCATCTGGCGCCGGTGCGAGCGTTGATGGAGCCGGTCGATGTGACCGAGCTGGTCATCAATCGACCCTATGAGGCGGGGGTCGAGCAGGGCGGCAAGTGGACTTGGCACGATGTGCCGGAAATGTCGTTCGACTGGCTGATGACGCTCGCGCGTGCCGCAGCGGCCGCGACCAAACAGGACATCCGTCCCGACGCGCCGCTCGTCTCGACGGTGCTGCCGACCGGCGAACGATGCCAATTCCTGATCCCGCCTGCGACCCTGGAGGGCATCGTGTCGGTAACGATGCGTAAACCATCAGCCGTAACGCTAAGCCTCGACGACATGATCTCCGGCGGCGTCTTCGCTGACACCGCCGTCGCCGGCCGGACGATCCCCGCCGTCGATCGCCGTCTGATGGAGATGCTCCAGGCGAAGGATTGGCGTGGCTTCCTCGAACTGGCGGTGGTTTCCCGCAAGAACATCCTCATCAGCGGTGCCACGGGGTCCGGCAAGACGACGATTTCGAAGGCGCTGATCCAGCTCATTCCCGATCACGAACGCCTGCTGACGATCGAGGACGCGCGCGAGCTGACCGTGCCGCACCGCAACTGCGTGCATATGATCTATTCCAAGGATGATCAGGGCCAGGCGAAGATTGGTCCGAAACAGCTTCTCGAAAGCGCGCTGCGGATGCGGCCCGACCGCCTCCTCTTGCAGGAGCTGCGCGACGGCACGGCGTTCTTCTATCTCCGCAACGTCAACTCCGGCCATCCCGGGTCGATCACGACGGTCCACGCCAATTCGGCCGAGGGAGCCTTCGAGCAGCTCACGCTGCTGGTGAAGGAGTCGGAAGGGGGCCGCGATCTCGGCCGCGACGATATTCGCGGGATGCTCAAGAGCCTCATCGATGTCGTGCTGCAAGCCGAGAAAATCGACGGACGCTGGAAGGTGAAGGAGGTTTATTTTGATCCGTATACCGGGGAACAGCCCGGCAGCTAAGGCGGCCGTGGTCACGACCGCCGTCATCCCGATCGCCGCGGTGTGGACGGCGATCGCGGTGCTGATCGCGCTCGGCGGATTGCATCAGATCACGATCCATACGAACTGGCGGGTGCTTCCCGAATGGCTCTGGTATTACCGGCACGCCCCGATCCTCCATGCCTGGCTGCTGCGGGGCTATTTCCTCGGCGGTTTGATCGTCGCCTTCGTGCTCCTGCTGCTCGTGTGGGACCGGCGCGGGAAATCGCAATATGGCGAGGCCCGGTTCGCAAACGAGCGCGAGATCGAGGCGGCCGGGCTGCGTGGCGGTAACGGCATACTGCTCGGCAAGCTGCGGGGCCGGTTCCTCACGACGGGGCCGGAAGCGCATGTCATGCTCGAAGCACCGACCGGATCGGGGAAGGGCGTCGGCATCGTCATTCCCAATCTGCTCAACTGGCCCGGCTCGGTCGTCAATCTCGACATGAAGCGGGAAAACTTCGCCAAGACCGCCGGCTTTCGCGCCCGGCACGGTCAGCGGGTGCATCTCTTCGACCCGCTCGATCCCGACCGCGCGGCATCGCGCTACAACCCCTTGGCCTATATCGACCGGGGCGACGACGTGCTGGTCATCGACGAACTGCAAAAGATTGCGGGTATGCTGTTCCCGCTGCCCGAACGCGGCGAAGCCTTTTGGGCGGAGGCGGCGAGGACCGCGTTCATCGGCGTGGGCGCCTATGTCGCCGCCACAGCGACCTTGCCGTTCACGATCGGGCAGCTCTACCGCGACATCACCGAGGGCGATCCGAAGACGCGCTTGCCGGCGCTGGTGGAAGCGTGCGCGGCTGCCGGCACGCCGCTTTCCGCGCCGTGCGTCACCGCGTTGACCGACTTCACCTCGGCCTCAGACAACACCTTCTCAGGCATCAAGCAGACCGTCACGACCAAGCTCGGCCTGTGGCTGAACCCCCATGTCGATGCGGCGACGTCGGCGAGCGACTTCGACCTTCGGCGGCTTCGGACGGAGCCGATGACGATCTATCTGGGAGCCTCGCCGAACAATATCGACCGGGTAGCGCCGCTCTACAATCTGATCTTCCAGCAGCTCGTCGACCTGAACACCGATCCCACGATCGGCGAGTTCGAACCCGCCAGTCAGCACCGCGTGCTCGTGCTCCTCGACGAGTTCGCCCGGCTCGGCAAGGCGCCGGTCATCGTATCGGCGATCTCCTATGTCCGCAGCTTCGGGCTGAACTTCCTGATCGTCGTCCAGACGCGCGCCCAGCTCAGGCGGCTCAACGGTGACGACGGTGCCGAAGAGCTTATCACCGACTGCGACGCCCAGGTCGTCTACACGCCGGGCAACCTCAAGGATGCCAAGGAGATTTCCGATCGCCTCGGCACGCATGGGTTGGCGGCGCGCTCGAAGAGTCGCGCGCTCGGCTGGTTTGCGCGGACCAACAACAGCGTCTCGGAATCGCAGCAATCGCGTTCGCTGATGCTGCCGCAGGAGGTCGAGGTGATGCCGCTGACCGAGGTGCTGATCTTCAAGCGCGGTATCCCGGCGGTCCGCGCGACGAAGATCCTTTACTACAAGATGGCTGAGTTTGCCGGGCGGCTGCTTCCTCCGCCCAAGATCGTCGCTGCGGGCGCCGAAGCCCTGCCGCCCGTCGCGTGGAACGACAAGGTGCCGGTCGCGGCGGGCGCGCAGGTCGTGCCGGCGATCACGCCGCAAATGACCGACGCGCAGCTCGACGGTCTCGAGGAGCTGCCGGTCGATGCGCTGCAATTCGATCCGGACATCGATCCGTTCGCCGCGATCGAGCGCGGCGACGATCCCGAAGAGGCGACGCGGCGCTGGATGATGGCGACCATCAACGGCGGCGATGACGGGCGGGTGATGGCGTGATGGGAGCGGAATGATGCCATCCGCCAAGCGCGAATATCTGGCCGTCCCCTACGATCAGCGCGAGGCCGCGCGCGCCGCCGGAGCGCGCTGGGACGCGACCGCGAAGTCTTGGTATGTCGGCGAGCGTGCGGACCGCGAGGCGCTGGCGCGCTGGTTGCCGAGCGCCGGCGAACCCGAGTTCAAGCCCCGCGAGGAGTTCATGGACGCGATGCACGAGCACGGCCTGCTCGTGATCGGCGCGCACCCGATCGGCGACGGGAAATCGCACAGAGTCCCGGTGGATGGCGACAGGGGCGATGCGCGCGGGCGCTATCCGCGCCCCTCCGGCCAATACGCCCTCCACCTCGACGGGCATCCCGCCGGCTTCCTCAAGAACTTCCGCAAGGGAACCTACGCAGCCTGGAAGAGCAGCGGATTCCGTCTGCCGCCCGAGGAAATGGCGGCGCTGCGTGCCGAAGTCGC
>CAHJWP010000120.1 GCA_903642255.1 Sphingomonadaceae bacterium
CGCTCCGCGCGAGACGACTGCTCGCGCCGCCGCGCCTCGCGAAGCTACACCGCGCCACGATCCCGAACCGCGCCGCGACACGCGCCCGCCCCGTAACGAGCCGCGCCGCGATGGCCGCGGCCGCGACGAGCGGCGCGGCTCGAACGATGATGGGCCGGCCGAAGTCGGCTTCGGCGGCGACGTTCCTGCCTTCATGCTGGTCAAGGCGCGCGGCTGAGGCCAGCTCCGACACGAAGGTCAGATCAAGGTCGGCCGTTTCTCGGCGCGCAAGTCCGGTTTACGGTGACGGCAACCGGGGAGACGTACGCATGGCTTACGACCATATCCTGTTCGACGAGGCCGACGGCGTCGCGACGCTTACACTCAACCGGCCGGCGGCGCTGAACGCGCTGACCGTCGACCTGCTCGCCGAGATGATCGACGCGGTCGACCGGGTGCGCGACGAGGGTACAGCACGATGCCTGCTGCTGACCGGCGCGGGGCGGGCATTCTGCAGCGGGGCCGACCTCGCCACCGGCGGCGCGACCGGCGGCGGCGCGCGGCCCGACGCCGGCAGCCGCCTCGAGACGCACTTCAACCCGCTGCTCGAGCGGCTCTACGCGCTGCCGGTGCCGTTCGTCACCGCGGTCAACGGCCCGGCGGCCGGCGCCGGCTGCTCGTATGCGCTAGCCGGCGACATCGTCGTCGCGGCCGAGAGCGCCTACTTCCTCCAGGCGTTCGTCAACATCGGGCTGGTTCCCGATGTCGGCGCGACGTGGCTGCTGCCGCGCCTCGCCGGCCGCGCGCGGGCGACGGCGATGATGCTGCTCGGTGAGAAGGTGCCGGCGACAACGGCGCTCGACTGGGGCATGATCTGGCAGGTGGTGCCGGACGCCGAGCTGATGGCCACGGCGACCGCGCTGGCGACCCGCCTCGGCACCGGTCCGACGCGGAGCTACACGCTGATCCGGCAGGGCATCCGCGACTGCCTCGACGCGTCGCTGACCGAGGCGCTGTCGATCGAGCGGCGCAACCAGCTGGCCGCGGGGCGGACGGCGGATTTCGGCGAAGGCGTGGCGGCGTTTCTGGCGAAGCGGAAGGCGGTGTTCGGGGGGAAGTAACCGGCTGGCTCGTGATCCTCCCCGCAGGAGGAGAGGATCACGACGATCGGTAACGTCCCAGAAACGCCGCCGCGAACGTTGCCACCCGCCCCGCGCCGATCGCCGCCCTCAGGTCCGCCATCAGCGTCTGGTAGAACCACACGTTGTGCTCGGTCATCAGCATCGCGCCGAGGATCTCGTCCGACCGCACGAGATGGCTGAGGTAGGCGCGGCTCGCCGTCGCGCACACCGGGCATGGGCAATCGGGATCGAGCGGCGAATTGTCCTCGACGTACTTCGCGTTGCGCAGGTTGAGTGGGCCGTCATGGGTGAACGCCTGCCCCGTCCGGCCCGACCGCGTCGGCAGGACGCAGTCGAACATATCCACGCCGCGCAGCACCGCGCCAATGATGTCGTCGGGCTTGCCGACGCCCATCAGGTAGCGCGGCGCATCGGCGGGCAGCTGTGCACAGGCATAGTCGAGAGCGCCGAGCATCGCCGCCTGCCCCTCGCCGACCGCCAGCCCGCCGATCGCGTAGCCGTCGAAGCCGATGGCGCGCAGCGCGCTCGCCGACGAGGCGCGCAGACCCTCGTCGAGCCCGCCCTGCTGGATGCCGAAGATCGCCGCGTCGGCCGCATGGTCGTCGCCGTCGTCGAATGCATGGCGGGACCGCGCCGCCCAGCGCATCGAGCGAAGCATCGCCGCCTCGACCGCCGCGCGGCTCGCGGGTAATGCGACGAGTTCGTCGAACGCCATGACGATGTCGCTGCCGAGCAGGCGCTGGATCTCGATCGACCGTTCGGGCGTCACCGCGTGGCGCGAACCGTCGCGGTGCGACGCGAAGGTGACGCCCTCCTCGGTCACCTTGGTCAATGCGCCGAGGCTCATCACCTGATAGCCGCCGCTGTCGGTCAGGATCGGCCGCTCCCAGCCCATGAAGCGGTGCAATCCGCCGAGGCGGGCGATGCGCTCGGCGGTTGGCCGCAGCATCAGGTGATAGGTGTTGCCGAGAATGATGTCGGCCCCGCTCGCCGCGACCTCGGCCGGACGCAGCGCCTTGACCGTCGCCGCGGTGCCGACCGGCATGAACGCCGGCGTGCGGATCGTGCCCCGGCGGAGCGCCAGCGTGCCGGTCCGCGCCGCGCCATCGATGGCGGCGACGGTGAAGGCGAAGCGGGGGGGATTCATGGTTGGGGGATAGCGGAGACGCGAGCGAAGGTCACGGCCGGCGACCTCCCGCTCGTGGCGAGGATCAAGCGGCCACGCTCGGCGAAGAAGGACTATCTGTTCATCCGCTCCCCCCTCCCCTACCACGTCCGCGTGAACCCCTTCGCCATCTCCAACTTCCGCGCCTTCTTCGCCGCGCGGCTCGCCGCCAACATCGCCAGCGCGATGCTCGTCATCGTCATCGGCTGGCAGGTCTACGATCTGGCGCGGGCGACGATGGGAACGCGCGACGCGGCGTTCCTGCTCGGCATGATCGGGCTGGCGCAATTCCTGCCGCTATTCGCGCTGACCCTCGTCGTCGGCTATGTCGCGGACCGCATCGACCGCCGCATCATCGCGCGCGCCGCCCTCGCACTCGAACTGGCCTGCGCCGCCGGACTCGGCCTGCTCGCACTCGGCGGCAGCGTGACGCTGACCGCGCTGTTCGTCGCCGCCGTCCTGCTCGGCATCGGACGAGCGTTCATCGGCCCGGCGCTGTCGGCGCTCGCCCCCAACCTCGTGCCGCCGGCGCTGCTGCCGACGGCGATCGCGTGGAATTCGATCGGCTGGCAGGTCGGCGCGGTGCTCGGGCCGCCGCTCGGCGCATTTCTCTACGCGGCGTCGCCGGCGACGCCCTATCTCGTCGCCGCCGGGCTGTTCACCGTCGGACTGGTCAGCCTGTTCCTGATCTCGCCGGTGCCCCGGCCCGCGCCGTCGCCCCTCAGTCCGTGGCGGGCCACGCTCGAGGGCCTCGGCTATGTCCGGCGCAACCAGGTCGTCCTCGGCGCAATCAGCCTCGACCTGTTCGCGGTGCTGCTCGGCGGCGCGACGGCGATGCTGCCGGTCTATGCCCGCGACGTCCTCCATGTCGGCGTCGCCGGGCTTGGCCCGTTGCGTGCCGCGCCGGCGGCCGGAGCGGCGGTCACCGCGCTGGCGCTGACCCGCTGGCCGGTGCAGCGCCACGTCGGCGTCAAGATGTTCGCTTGCGTCGGCCTGTTCGGCACGGCGACGATCGTCTTCGGCCTGTCGCGCAGCGTGCCGCTGTCGCTCGTCGCGCTCGCGGTACTCGGTGCGGCCGACATGATCTCGGTCTACATCCGCTCGTCGCTAATCCAGCTGCATACCCCCGATGCGATGCGCGGGCGCGTGTCGGCGGTGTCGGGCGTGTTCATCTCGGCGTCGAACGAGCTCGGCGAGTTCGAGAGCGGGCTGACCGCAGCGTGGCTCGGGCCGGTCGAGGCGGTCGTCGCTGGCGGCGTCGGCGCGGTGATCGTCACCGTCCTGTGGGCGTGGCGCTTCCCCGGCCTGCGCCGCGCCGACCGCTTCGTCGCCCCCGAACCGGGCTCGCCCGCCGCCACGCAAGTCGCTATTCAGATCGAGCAGACGGAGACCATCGTATGAAAGCCGATTCGATCCTCGCCACCATCGGCAACACGCCGCATGTCCGCGTGTCGCGCCTTTTCCCTGACCACGAGGTGTGGATCAAGTCGGAGCGGTCGAACCCCGGCGGGTCGATCAAGGATCGCATCGCGCTCGCCATGATCGAAGCGGCCGAGGCCGACGGGAGTCTCAGGCCCGGCGGAACGATCGTCGAGCCGACGAGCGGCAACACCGGCATCGGCCTTGCCCTCGTCGGCGCGATCAAGGGCTATACCGTCATCCTCGTCATGCCCGACTCGATGTCGATCGAGCGGCGACGGCTGATGCTCGCCTATGGCGCGACCTTTGCGCTCACACCGCGGGCCGAGGGGGTCAAGGGGGCGATCGAGAAGGCGCACGCGATTGTCGCCGAAACGCCGAACAGCTGGATGCCGCAGCAGTTCGAGAACCCGGCCAACGTTGCCATCCACGTCAAGACGACGGCGCGCGAGATCCTCGAGGACTTCGACGAGGAGCCGATCGACGCGATGATCACCGGTGTCGGCACCGGCGGCCACATCACCGGCGTCGCCGAGGCCTTGAAGCCGATCTGGCCGAAGATGAAGGTGTTCGCCGTCGAGCCGACGCTGTCGCCGGTCATATCGGGCGGCCAGCCGGGGCCGCACGCGATCCAGGGCATCGGCGCGGGGTTCATCCCGGCCAATCTCCACACGCAGCTCCTCGACGGGGTGATCCAGGTCGATCCCAACGACGCCAAGGCGTGGGCGCTGCGCTCGGCGCGCGAGGAAGGGATGCTGGTCGGCATCTCGTCGGGCGCGACGCTGGCGGCGATCCACCAGAAGCTGCCCGAACTCCCGGCCGGGGCGCGGGTGCTGGGCTTCAACTACGACACCGGCGAACGCTATCTGTCGGTGCCGGAGTTCCTGCCGACCGAGTAATCCTCAACGGTGCAGCGTGACGACGACGATCTCCGGCCGGACACCAAGGCGGATCGGCAGGCCGCTGGTGCCGAGGCCCGACGACACGATCAGCCGCCGGCCGCCGACGACGTAGAGCCCGCGGACATAGCCGAGCGCCGTGTTGGTGAACGGCGTCCCGAGCAGCGGCAGCTTGACCTGACCGCCGTGGGTATGGCCGGCGAGCGTCAGCGCGACGCGCGGCGGCACGCCCGCAAAGCCGTCGGGCTCGTGCATCAGCATGATCACCGGCCGCCCGGGCGCGATGCCGGCGAGGGCGGCGGCGATGTCCGGCGCACCGGTCATCGCATCGTCGATGCCGGCGATGGTCAGCGGCCCGGCGTCGATGTGACGGTTCTGCAGGTAGGTCATATGGTAGCGGGGCAGGACGATCGGCGTCCAGTACGGCTCGTCATGGTTGCCACGGACGGCGAAGATGCCGTAGCGCGCGCGCAGCCGTTTCAGCGGACGGACGCCGTCGTCGAGGTTGCCGGCATCGCCGTCGATGAACTTGCCGCCGTGATAGTCGCCGGTCAGCGCGATCAGGTCGGGGTGGAGCGCGTTGACCCGGTCGACAATGGCGGACAGCCGGGCGAGCGGCATGTCGGGTGGCCCCATGTGGATGTCGCTCAGCTGGACGATCCGCAGCGGCGGCGCTGTCCAGCCGGTGATGGCGATATCGTAAGCGACGATGCGGGGGGTTGCGGTCGCGTTGCGGTAGAGCGCCGTCGACAGAACGGCGACCGCGACGACGGTGGCGATGAGCGACAGGACAAGGCGCATCGCGCTCGTCTGGCCGGTCGCCCGACGGTTGGCAACCGCTACGCCGCCAGCTTCGCCGCCGCCCGGCCGTAGAACGTCTCGCCCTTCGCCGTCATGTCGCGGAGCAGCTGCGGCGGGGTGAAGCGATCGCCGTGACGCTGCGCCAGGCCGTCGAGGATGGCGACGACGTTGGCGAGGCCCAGCGTGTCCATGTGGCTGAATGGACCGCCGGTGAACGGCAGGAAGCCCCAGCCGAAGATTGCGCCGAGGTCGCCATCCTCGGGCGTCTCGAGCACGCCTTCAGCAAAGCACCGCGCGCACTCGACCATCTGGCGGTACAATAGCCGCTCGCGAATCGCCTCAGGCGTCGCGTCGCTCGGCTCCCCGAGTTCGGCGACGGTGACCGACAGCTCGGGCCACAGGTACTTCTTCCCGCCGTCGTCAGGATAGACGTAGAATCCTTTGCCGCCCTTGCGGCCGAAGCGGCCGAGGTCGTTCATCGTCTCGATGACGCCTTCGCTCGCGCTCGGCTTGTAAGCGTCGCCGAGGTCGGCTCTGGTCTGCTTGGCAATCTTGTACGACAGATCGAGCCCGACCTCGTCGTTGACCGCGAGCGGCCCGACCGGCATGCCCATGTGCTTGCCGACATTTTCGATCAGTGCCGGGGCGACGCCCTCGCTGAGCAGCGCCAGCCCTTCCTGGATGTAGGTGCCAAAGCAGCGCGAGGTGTAGAAGCCGCGGGAATCGTTGACGACAATCGGCGTCTTACGGATCGCGGCGACGAAGTCGAGCGCCTTGGCGATCGCCTCCGGCCCCGTCTCCCTGCCGACGATGATCTCGACCAGCGGCATCTTCTCGACGGGTGAGAAGAAGTGGATGCCGATGAAATTGGCCGGCTTTGACCACGCCTCCGCGAGACCGGTGATCGGCAGCGTCGAGGTGTTCGAGCCAAAGATCGTGTCGGCCCCGACGACGGCTTCGACGCGCTTCGTCACCTCGGCCTTGATGCCGCGATCCTCGAACACCGCCTCGATGATCAGGTCGCAGCCGGCGAGGTCGGCGTAGTCGGCGGTCGGATGGATGCGGCCGAGGATCGTCGCCATCTTGTCGGCGTCGGTCCGCTTCTTGGCCAGCCGTTCGGCAGTATAGGCCTTGCCCTTCTCCGCCGCGGGGACGTCGCGGTCGAGCAGCACCACATCGATCCCCGCCTGCGCCGCGACCATCGCGACGCCCGCCCCCATGAGGCCCGCGCCGAGCATGGCGATCTTCTTCGGTGGCGCAGGCGCAACGTTCTTGGGTCGCCGCGCGCCCTTCTCGGCCGCTTGCTTCGAGACGAACAGCGAGCGAATCATGTTGCCCGCCTGCGGGTCGCTGACCACCTTGGCGAAATACTTGCTTTCGACGCGCAACGCCGTGTCGATCGGCAGCTGGCTGCCCTCGTACACCGCGGATAGCAGGGCAATCGGCGCGTTGATGTTATGGTTCGTCGCCTTGGCCGTCATCGCCGTGCCGGCCATGAAGGTCTGGGCGAAGCCAGGATTGAACGCGCCGACGCCGCCGGGGAACTTGAACGTCTTTTCGTCCCACGGCGCGACCGCTTTGGGGTTGGCGAGCACCCACGCCTTCGCGCGCGCGATGACCTCGGCGGCGGGGGCGAGTTCGTGGACGACCTTGAAGCCGAGCGCCTCCTGCGGGCTCATGCTCTTGCCCTGCGTCAGGTACATCAGTGCCGGCTGGACACCCATCAGCCGCGGCAGCCGCTGCGTCCCGCCGGCCCCGGGGAACAGCCCGACGAGGATTTCGGGCAGGCCGAGCTGTACCTTCGGATTGTCGCTGCACAC
>CAHJWP010000121.1 GCA_903642255.1 Sphingomonadaceae bacterium
TCGAACGGCAGGACGCGGTCGCCGACGATCTGGCCGCGTTCGTGGCCCTTGCCGGCGATCAGCACGACGTCGCCGGGGCCGCTCGCGTGGATCGCCGAGTGGATCGCCGCCCGTCGGTCGCCGATTTCGGTAGCACCCGGTGCCGCCGCCAGGATCGCCGCGCGGATTGTCGCCGCGTCTTCGCTGCGCGGATTGTCGTCGGTGACAATGACGTCGTCGGCGCTGGCGACCGCGACCGCGCCCATCAGCGGCCGCTTGCCGGCGTCGCGGTCGCCGCCGGCGCCGAACACCAGCCGCAGCCGGCCGGCGACGTGAGGCCGCAGCGCGTCGCATGCTGCCTGCAGCGCGTCGGGCGTATGGGCATAGTCGACATAGACCGCCGCCCCCGACCGCGCGATGACGGCGCGCTCGAGCCGGCCGCGCACCGGCTGGACGCGTCCGAGGTTGGCGAAGGTCGCCGCCGCGTCGCCGCCGGTGGCGATGACCAGCGCCGCGGCGACCAGTGCGTTCGCCGCCTGATACGCCCCGATCAGCGGCAGATGGACGGCGAACCGGGTGTCCGCGAAGGTGACGTCGATGTCCTGCCCCAGCGCCGAAACGCGGCGCGCGTGGATGCGCAGCGCCGCGGACATTGATGCAGGGATGTCCGCGGCTGATGCACGGGACGGTGTTGGATAAGACGGCGCGCCTTCGGCGGACGATCCGGTGCCTTCGTAGGATACTTCGATGGTTTTGACGCCCCGCGCCTGCGCTGCGGAAAGAACCGCTGCGGCCCATTGGCTGCCGTCGTCCCAGACGACCGCCGTACCGTCCATATCAACCACGTCGGTGAAAAGTCGCAGCTTGGCGGCGAAGTAACTGTCCATCGTGCCGTGATAGTCGAGGTGGTCGCGGGACAGGTTGGTGAACGCCGCGGCGCGGACCGGCAGGCCCTCGGTGCGATACTGCGCCAGCCCGTGACTCGACGCCTCGAACGCGACGTGGGTCAGCCCCTCGCGCGCCAGCCCGCCCATGTTGGCGAGGAAGGTGACGATGTCGGGCGTCGTCAGGCCGGTCGTCACCTGATCGTCGGCGGTCGTCACGCCGAGCGTGCCGATGCTCGCCGCCCGGAAGCCGGCGAGCCGCCACAGCTGCCGCGTCAGCTCGACGGTCGACGTCTTGCCGTTGGTCCCGGTGACGGCGACGGTGGTCGCGGGAAAGGGGGCGAAGAACCGCGCCGCCATCTGCGCGAACAGCCGGCGCGGTTCGTCGCTGCGCAGCGTCGGCACCCCGGTGGCGTTCACCCGCGAGACGATGGCGACCGCGCCGTTGCGAACCGCATCGGCAATATAGTCCTCGCCGTTGACCGTCGCCCCGGCGAAGGCGCCGAACACCGTGCCCGGCGCGACCTTGCGGTGGTCGATGGCGAAGCCGGTGACCTCGCGCGCCGCGTCGGCGGCGGCGAGCGCCGTGCCGGCGGGGACGAGATCGCCCAGCCTCACTCCTTTTCCGGTGCGTTGGCGACGAGGCCGAGCATCCCCGACACGTCGATGTCGTGCTCGAGGTCGGGCGCGACGCCGAGGATCGGCGCGATCCGCCCGACGATCTTGGCGACGCTCGGCGCGGTCACCATGCCGGCGGTCGAGAAGCCGCCGGTCTCCTTCGTGCCGTGCGGCGCGTCGAGCAGGGCGATGACGACGTAGCGCGGCGCGTCCATCGGGAAGGCGGCGGCGAAGGTCGAGACGTTGACGTGCTTCTCGTAATGGCCGCCCTGCTGCTTCTCCGCGGTGCCGGTCTTGCCGCCGACGCGGTAGCCCGGCGCGTTCGCCTTACGTCCGGTCCCCGAGGTGACGACCATCCGCAGCAGCGCGCGCATCGTGTCCGACGTGCTCTGCGAGAAGACCCGCTTGCCGGGGACGGCCTGGCCAGGCGCGACCTTGAGCATCGTCGCCGGGTGCCAGACGCCACCGTTGACCACCGCGGCATAGGCCGTGGCGAGGTGGAGCGGCGTAACCGCGATACCGTGGCCGAAGCCGACGGTCATCGTCGCGATCTCGCCCCAGTTGTTCGCCGCCGGGTAGAGCGTGTGACCGCGCTCCATCAGCTCGCCGCTGACCGGCGACAGGAAGCCGAGGGCGTCGAGATAGGCGCGCTGCCGGGTCGCGCCGAGCTCGGCTGCCATGTGCGCGGTGCCGATGTTCGACGAATGGATGAAGATTTCGGGCACCGTCGCCCATTTCCTCAATTCGTGGCCCTTGTCGTCGTGGATCGTGAAGCGGCCGATGTGGATCGGCGCGGTCGCGTCGTACTTCTGCGCCATCGACTTGATCAGCCCGTCGTTGAGGGACATGGCGATGGTCAGCGTCTTGAACGTGCTGCCGAGTTCGTAGACGCCGAGCGTCGCGCGGTCGAAGCGGCTGTTGTCGTCGCTGTGGCCGGCGGCATTGGGGTTGAAGTCGGGCAGCGAGGCGAGCGCGACGACCTCGCCGGTGTGGACGTCCATGACGATCCCGGCCGCACCCAGCGCGCTGAACTTGGTCTTGGCGGCGTCGAGTTCGCTTTCGAGCGCCTGCTGGACGCGGCTGTCGATCGCCAGCTGGACCGGCGCGGCGCGGCTGCCGGGCGCGGTGAGGCGCCCGTCGACGGCGCGCTCCATGCCGTAGCGGCCGTGGCCGTCGATGTCGGTATAGCCGACGACGTGCGATGCGAGGTCGAGGTTGGGGTACAACCGCTCCGGTTCGCGGCTGAGGCTGATCGCCGGCTCGCCGAGCGCGTTGATCCGCGTCGCCTGCGCCGGCAGGACGCGCCGCGAGATATAGCGGAATGTACCGGGATGGACGAGTTCGAAGTAGATCTGCTGAACCGTCCGGTCGGGTAAAATGTCGGCCAATTTGCGCGCCAGAACGGCCGGATCGCCGACCAGCTTCCGAGGAGCGACGGTAACCGCCACGGCGTCGACCGTCCCCGCCAGCTCGACCCCGTTGCGGTCGACGATATCCCCCCTCTGCGGCCCCGACACGGCCAGCGCGTCGGGCTCGCGGTCGGCGGGGTGGAGCACGGCGAGGTCGAGCAGGCGCAGGCCGATGACGGCGCACGCCGCGGCGAACAGCAGCAGCCCGACCATCAGGCGCTGCCGCGCGCCGGCCAGCGCCGACTGCCGCTGGCCGGCGATCGCCACGGTCCGGCGCGGCAGCGCCAGCGTGGTCACCGCAGCGCGACCTTGCGGAAGCCGGGCAGCCCGGTCGCGTCGGCGAGCGCGGCGTCGGCCCCGAGATCGCGTGCGACGCGCGGGACGAAGCTCGCCTGGCGGAGCACCGGCACCGGCTGCGGCGCGTCGCGGACCACGGTGTCGACGGTCACCGGCGGGGTCGACTGAGCGGCATAGCTGGCAAGCATCACCGGGCTGGCCATCAGCTGTTCGGCGCGCGGCGGGGCGAGCGCGAGGACCTGCTCGTTCCAGCGCTGCAGCTCGGGCAGGCGCGACCTCGTCCGCAGTTCGGCCCGCAACAGTCGCATCTCCGCCACGTCGTGCGCGATCCGGGCGTGCGCCGCGCCGACCGCGGCGCGCTCGCCCGACGCGCGCAGGGCGACCGTATAGCAGGCGACGATCGAGGCCAATGCGCCGGTGACGAGTGCGGTCGATTTCAGGCCGGTCATGTTACCCCCTTGCTGGTGCGCTGGTCCGGGTCGCGGCGCGCAGCGTCGCCGATCGTGCCCGGGGATTGCGGTCGATTTCGTGCGGCGACGGACGCACCGCACGGGCTGCTTTGGTGAAGGTGGGCGCGGCGGCGGCGACCGCCGGCCGATGGCGCGAGCCCGCCGGGGCGCTGCCCGAGCGGTCGCGGAAGAAGGTCTTGACCAGCCGGTCCTCAAGGCTGTGGAAGCTGACCACCGCCAGCCGGCCGCCGTCGCGCAGCAGCCGCTCGGCGGCGCGCAGGCCGGCCTCGAGCTCGCCGAGCTCGTCGTTGACGTGGATGCGCAACGCCTGAAACGTCCGCGTCGCGGGGTCCTTGCCGCCGGGCTGCGGCCCGCACACGCTGCGGACGACCGCGGCGAGCTGTGCCGTGCGGTGGAACGGGCGGTCGTTGACCAGCGCGCGGGCGATGCGCCGCGCCTTGGGTTCGTCGCCGAGCCGGAACAGGACGTCGGCGATCTCGGCCTCGGTCGCACCGTTGACGAAGTCGGCGGCGGTCGGGCCGTCGGAGCCCATCCGCATGTCGAGCGGCCCGTCGTTGGCGAACGAGAAGCCGCGGTCGGCGGTGTCGAGCTGCATCGACGACACGCCGACGTCCATCGCGACGGCGTCGACGGCGGCGATCCCGCGGTCGCCGACCAGCCGGTCCATGACCGAGAAGCGCCCCTCGATCAGCATGAGGCGGGGGTCGTCGATGGTGCTGCCGGCAATCGCGGTGGCATCGCGGTCGAGCCCGACCGCCCGGCCGACGCCGCGGGCGAGCGCCGCGCGCGTGTAGCCGCCGGCGCCGAAGGTCGCGTCGACGAACACGTCGCCGGTGCCCAGCGCCAGCGCCGCCATCACCTCGTCGAGCAGGACGGGAACGTGGCGCGCGGTCATGCCGCCCCCCGCGCATCGAGCAGCCGGCGCGCCATGCGGACGATGCGCGGATCGAGGTTGGGCCGCTCGACGAAGCGGTGCGGGTTCCACACCTCGAAATAGTCGCCCATGCCCCAGAACAGCGCGAGCCGGTCGATCTCGGCGGTGTCCTTCATCGTCTGCGACAGGATGATGCGGCCGTTGTCGTCGATCGGGGCCTTCTCGGCCGCGCCGAAGGTCGCGCGAAACCGGTCGTCGCGCGCCTCGCTGTATTCGCCGGCGAAGCGCGACTCGAGTTCGGCGCGGACCTTGGCCGGATAGCCGGGATCGTAGCCGACGAGGCAGTCGGCACGCTCGGCAGGGGCGAGGATGACGGTCCGCGCCTCCGACCGGACGGCGATGACGTCGCGGAAACCGGCCGGAATCGACACGCGATTCTTGGCATCGATGCCGTTCAACGCATTGCCGAGAAAGGAGTCGTCCGTCACCCGCCGTGGCCCGCCCATGCTCGCAGGCCCGGGGCAGGTCAGTCGTCGGCGGAGCGGCCGGGGCCGCGACGCTGACGGACTGGACGATGCAATGACCCCTACGCCTGCTGTGGACAAACCATAGATGGGCTTTCGTGGGTCAGCAATGGGCAAACGTGGGACACAGTATATTTTCTAGGTCTATTCTGGCTGTATCCGCCCTTATTCACGATTAAGTCATGTTCTGTTCCATGATGAGCGAGCCGGTATCAAGTTGTGGATAAGTATGTTGATGGCCAGGAGCGGCGACGCGAAATCTAGCGTGAGCGGTGCGGCGCCTGTGGGACGGGAGCGGGACGGCGGGCCGGCACCGTCGCGACGTCGCCGGAGCCCGGCGCGACGCCGAGGACGGCGAGCGTCTCGCCGCGCGGGACGACCGAGGCCCGCGAGCGGCTCGCCCGAACGCCGGCGGCGGCAACCATCACGGTCAGGAAGATCAGCGCGAGCAGGGTCAGGCCGACGTTGATGCGATGTGCACCGGCCGATCGGGCCGTCGGGGTCAAGCGCGCGTTCTTCACCGTCCCTCGCTCGTTCTGATTGCCACGCGGCCGCCGGCGCACAGGCGGCGGATAACCCTACATAACCGTCGGCGCGACGTTTGTCGAGGAAGCGAGCCACGGCGGCACGGCGATGCCCTTCGCCCGGCACCAGTCGGGGTTGAACAGGGTCGACAGGTATCGCATCCCCGAATCGCACAGGATGGTAACGATCGTCTTCCCCGGCCCGAGCGCCTCGGCCAGCCGGATCGCGCCGGCGACGTTGATCCCCGACGACAGGCCGAGGCACAGCCCCTCGTCGGCCATCAGCGAATGGACCAGCGGCAGCGCCTCGCTGTCGGGAATGCGGAACTGGAGGTCGACCGTCAGGCCGTCGAGGTTCGCCGTGATCCGGCTCTGGCCGATGCCCTCGGCGAGCGAGTTGCCCGCCGATCGCAGCTCGCCGTGGGCGAACCAGTCGAACAGCGCCGCGCCCTCGGGGTCGCTCAGCGCGATCGTCACCGCGGGATCGAAGGTCTTCAGCCCCATCGCCACCCCGGCGAGCGTCCCGCCGGTGCCGACGGCGCAGGTGAAGCCGTCGATCCGGCCGCCGGTGCCGGCCCAGATCTCCGGCGCGGTCGTCTTGATGTGGGCGAGGCGGTTGGCCGTGTTGTCGAACTGGTTGGCCCAGATCGCGCCGGGCGTCTCCTCGGCGATCCGCCGCGACTGGTGCACATAGTGGCACGGGCTGCTGTAGGGTGCGGCGGGAACGAGGACGAGGCGGGCGCCGAGCGCGCGCAGCGTGTCCTGCTTCTCGCGGCTCTGGGTGTCGGGCATGACGATGACCGTCCGGTAGCCGAGCGCGTTGCCGACGACGGCGAGCCCGATGCCGGTGTTGCCGGCGGTCCCCTCGACGATCGTTCCGCCCGGCTGGAGGGCACCGCGCGCCTCGGCATCGCGGATGATGAACAGCGCCGCGCGGTCCTTGACCGACCCGCCGGGGTTCAGGAACTCGCACTTGCCGAGGATCGTGCAGCCGGTCCGCGCCGACGGCTCGCGCAGCACGACCAGCGGCGTGTTGCCGATCAGCGCGGTGACATCGGCGGCGGGATCGTTCATCGCCAACGACTTAGCGGGGCGACGGCGGAGCGGCAAGCAACCGATGCTTGGCGCGCGCCAATCCCGCCTTTGCGGGGTGCGACCCAGCTTGTAGGACGGCGGCGATGGAGGTCCGCACCATACCGCTGAAGCGCGCCGCGCTCGCCGCGCTTGCCCTGCTTCTGTCCGGCTGTGGCGGCGGCACCGGCGATACCGGGGCGACCCTGCGCGTCGACCTCGTCGGGAGCCCGGCCGACGCCGGTCGCGCGATCCTCGCCGCGACGCAGATCGGCCTTGTCGGTCTCGACGGCAACGGCGACGTCGTGCCCGCTCTCGCATCGAGCTGGCGCATCGCCGGCGACGGCCAGAGCGTCATCTTCCGCCTCCGCCCACGTCGCTGGCCCGATGGCCGCCCTGTCACCGCCACCGACGTCGTCGCCTCGTTCCGGCGGATCGCCGCGCCCGGCAGCCGCAATCCGGCGCGGCCGATGCTCGCCGCGCTGGCGGGCGGCGCGGCGATCCTGCGCGGCGCGGCC
>CAHJWP010000122.1 GCA_903642255.1 Sphingomonadaceae bacterium
TTGGGGATGATGATCAGCGTGTCGACGTGCTTCTGCAGCTCGACGATGCCCTCGTCGGCCGAGCGCATCCGCTTAAGCCCTTCAAAAGAGAAGGGTTTCGTCACCACGCCGACGGTCAATATGCCCTTCTCGCGCGCCGCCCGGGCGACGACCGGGGCCGCGCCCGTGCCGGTGCCGCCGCCCATGCCGGCGGTGATGAAGCACATGTGGCAGCCGTCTAATGCGGCGTCGATCTGGTCGATCGTCTCCTCGGCCGCCGCCCGGCCGATCTCGGGCCGCGAGCCGGCGCCGAGGCCCTGCGTGATCTTGAGGCCGAGCTGGATGCGCGTCTCCGCCTGACTGACGGCGAGGCTCTGCGCGTCAGTGTTGGCGACGACAAAGTCGACCCCCTGGAGGTTCGAGTTAATCATGTTGGTGACGGCATTGCCGCCCGCCCCGCCGACGCCGATGACGACGATCCGGGGTTTCAGTTCAGTCAGCTCCGGCCGCTTGAAGTCCACCATATCTCGTCTCCCTGACCAACACACCTACTACAGACGGTAAAGCACCGCCAAGACAATCACAGGCTCGAGCGCAACTTATCCACCATTTGTTGCAGCCGTCCGCCCCCCTTCGCCCCCGGCCGCGGCGTTCCCGCCGGGGCCTTCGCGTTCCACAGGTCGGGCAGGTCCTCGGCGGCGAACAGCGCGAGCCCCGCCAGCGTCGCGAACGCCGTGCCCGACTGTGCATCGGGCAGGCCGGTCAGCCCGCGCGGCTTGCCGATCCGGACGTTCTTGCCGAGCAGCCCCTGCGCGAAATCGGCGATCGACTTGATCTCCGCCCCGCCGCCGGTCAGCACGATCTGCCGCGCCTGCGGCCCGGCGAAGCCGAGCTGCGGCAGCCTGAGCGCGACTTCGCCGAACAGCAGGTCGAGCCGGTGGCGGACAACGGCGATGATCTGCGCCCTGGGCACCCGCGCGACCTCGACCCCCTCCTCGTCGCTGATCGGCGGGATCTCGATCAGGTCGTGGTTGTCCTTCTGCGCCGTGATCGCCGCGCCGTAGAGAGTCTTGAGTCGCTCGGCGTGGCTCCGGCGGGTGGCGAAGGCGCTGGCGATGTCGTTGGTGATGTCGCCCGCCCCCATCGGCACCGAGGCGACGCCGACCAGCTGGCCCATCATGTGGACGGCGATGTTGGTCACGCCGGCACCGATCTCGACCAGCGCGACGCCGAGTTCGCGTTCCTCGCGGGCCAGCACGGCGAGGCTGGCGGCGGCGGGCGAGGCGACCATCGTCTTGACGCCGAGATGTGCGCTGCGGACGGCGAGGTCGAGGTTGCGGATCGGCGGCGTGTCGGCGGTGACGATGTGGATGTCCATCGCCAGCCGGTCGGCGTGGAAGCCGACCGGGCTTTCGACGAACGTCCCGTCGACCGCGTACAACGCCGGCTGGGCGTGGAGGACGGTGCGGCTGCCGGGGTCGATCCGCGCGCGGCCGGCGGCGAGCAGGGTCGCCATGTCGGCGTCGGAAATCTTGTGGCCGCCGATATCGATCTCGACGTTCTCGACCTCGCTCCTGAGGCCGCCGGCCGACATGTTGACGTAGACCGACCCCGCCTGGACACCGGCATTGCGCTCGGCCTGGTCGACCGCGGCGCGCACCGCGTTCTCGGTCTTCTCCATGTCCGCGACCAGCCCGCGACGCACGCCGTGGCAGACGCGCTGGCCGACACCGATGACCCGCGGGTCTCCCCCGCCGCTACTGCCGCCGACGAGAGCGATCAGCGCCGCGACCTTCGACGTGCCGACGTCGAGGACGGTAACGGTGCGCTCGCCGCGCGTGGTCTTCGGCGGGGTCATATCGCGACCGCCGCGTCCGGGTTCTTGGCCGTCGCAGGGGCGGCGACCGGAGCCTTGACCTTGGCTTGACCTTTGCCCGGCGGCTTGACCGGCACGGCGACGCGCACCGTCATCTGCCCCGGCAGGCGCAGGTCGAAGCGCGTGTAGCCGTGGCCGAGCAGCGGGCTGGCGCGATCGGCGGCGTCGAACCGGGCCAGCGCGCCGCGCGCCGCCGCGCCCTCGGGCAGGGCGAGCGTCTCGCCGCTGCGGAAGCGCAGATCCCAGCGCCGCCCGCCAACGAAGGTCGCCGCATCGACGTGCGGCGCGAGCCGCGGCGTGCCGCCGAGCAGCGCCAGCAGGTCGCCGACGTGGCGGTTGGCGTCGGCGCCAACGACCAGCGGCAGGCTGGCGAAGCGGTCGAGCCGGTCGGCGGTCAGCGGCACGCCGGTGACGTCGATCGCGCTCAGCCGGTGGCGGAACTGCCACAGAGCGACGGGGCGGCGCTCGACGACGTCGACGATCAGCGTGTCGGGCAGCCGGCGCGCGACGCTGGCGTCGGCGACCCACGGCAGCGCCTTCAGCCGCGCCCGGGCGGCGTTGAGGTCGACGAGCAGCATCGAATTGGTCGGCCCTTCGAGCGCCGCGGCGATCACCGCGAGCCGCGGACCCGTCGCGATGCCGTGGACCTCGACGTGGCGCACCTCGAACCCGGCGCGGCTCGCCGACCGCGCCGTCGCCTGCCACGCGCGGCCGGGCAGGCCGGCGACGATCGCCGCAGCAATGGCTGCGGCGATCAGCAGGACGACGATCGCCGTCGCCACCCGCGCGTAGAAGCGGCGCGGCGCGAGCGGTACGCGGACCATCGCCACCGGCTTCGGCCGAACCTTCGCCGGCGGCCGGGTCGCGCCGCGTTTGATCACCGCCGTCGTCATGCCGCGCTCGCCAGCAGCCGCGCGACGAGCGCGTCATAGTCGATGCCGCGATACCGCGCCTGCTCGGGAACGAGGCTGAGCGGCGTCATCCCCGGCTGCGTATTGACCTCGAGCAGGTAGAGCCCGGCCTCGCCTCGGGCGTCGTCCCAGCGGAAATCGGACCGCGACGCACCGCGGCAGCCGAGCGCGACGTGGGCTCGCGCCGCCATGTCGAGGGCGCTCGCCTCGACGTCAGCGGGCAGGTCGGCCGGACAGACGTGGACGGTCAGGCCGTCGGTGTACTTGGCGTCGTAGTCGTAGAAGCCCTTGACCGGCCTGAGTTCGGTGACCGCCAGCGCCCACGGACCGTCGGGCGTGTCGAGCACGGCGACCGTCAGCTCGCGCCCGGCGATGAACGGCTCGGCGAGCAGGTGGTCGAACGTCTGCCACGGCCCGGCCGCATCGCGCGCGATCGGGTTGCCGCAGTTCGACGCTTCGGTAACGATCGCGACGCCGACGCTCGACCCCTCGTTGACCGGCTTCAGCACATAGGGCCGGGGCAGGGGGTCGTCCGTATGGAGGTCGGCCGACGCGACGACGTGGCCGCCCGGCATCCGCAGGCCGAGGGGCACGAGCACCGCCTTGGTAAGCACCTTGTCGATGGCGATCGCCGACGTCCGCAGCCCGCTATGGGTGTAGCGCAGCCCCATCAGGTCGAGCATCCCCTGCACCGTCCCGTCCTCGCCCGGCGAGCCATGGAGCGCGTTGAACACGATGTCGGGCGCGGCCGCGGCGAGCTTCGCCGCTATGCCGCGATCCATGTCGATTTCGGTCACCTCGTGTCCCAGCCGCCGGCACGCCGCAGCGATCCCCGCGCCGCTGGTCAGCGACACCTCGCGCTCGGCCGACCAGCCGCCCATGAGGACGACGACGTTCATCTGCTCCCCTCCCCTTCAGGGGAGGGGTCGAGGGTGGGGAACGAGGGCGCAGCCGAGGTCGCTTCTGCCTCTCGCACCGGCCCCACCCCCGGGCCGCGCGTGCCGCGCGTCTTTCGCCCCTCCCCTGAAGAGGAGGGGAGCAAGACGCCCACCCGGACGATTTCCCACCGCAGGTCGACCCCGCTGTGGGCCAGCACGCGGGCGCGAACCTCCTCGCCGAGGCCCTCGATGTCGGCGCTCGTCGCATCGCCGGCGTTGATCAGGAAGTTGGTGTGCTTTTCGCTGACCTGCGCCCCGCCGCGGCGCAGGCCCCGGCAGCCGGCGGCGTCGATCAGCGCCCATGCCTTGTGCCCGGGCGGATTGGCGAAGGTCGAGCCGCCGGTGCGTGAACGCAGCGGCTGCGACGCCTCGCGCTCGGCGGCGATGCGGTCCATCTCGGCGGCGATGGCGGCGCGGTCGCCGGGGACGCCACGGAACACGGCCTCGACGACGATGGCGTCGGCGGGCAGGGCGGAGTGGCGGTAGGCGAAGCCGAGCTCGGCGGCCGGCAGCGTGGCGACCGACCCGTCGCGCCGCACGACGGTCGCTTCGACGAGGCAGACGGCGACGTCGCGCCCATAGGCTCCGGCGTTCATTCGCACCGCGCCGCCGACCGTACCGGGGATGCCGCGGAGGAACTCGAGCCCGCTGAGCCCGGCGTCGCGTGCGGCGCTCGCGACGGTTATGCCCATCGCCGCCGCCCCGGCGCGGACGGTCTCGCCCTCGGCCGTGACGGTCGCGAACGCCTTGGGCAGGCGGACGACGACGCCCGGCACGCCGCCGTCGCGGACGATCAGGTTCGAGCCGACGCCGACCGCCATGATCGGCACTTCCGGGTCGAGCCCGGCGAGGAACGCCTGCAGATCGGCGACGTCGGCGGGGCGGACGAGTCGTTCCGCCGGGCCGCCGGTGCGGAACCAGATGAAGTCGGCGAGGCTGGCACCGGCGTCGCACCTTCCACGGAATGCGACCTCCCTCTCCCCTTGCGGGAGAGGGACAGGCGGCATCGCCGCCTGGGTGAGGGGGCGGGACATGCTCACCCTCTCCCTGCTTGCGCGAAGGGCGCAACCTGTCCCTCCCCCTCAGGGGGGGAGGGACGGGCCGCCGCTATCGCCGCGCCAAGGCCCGCCGCCCACTTGGTGATGTCGCCCGCGCCGAGGCAGACGACCATGTCGCCCGGCGCGACGATCGCCGCCAGCTGCCCCGCCAGCGCGTCCGCCCCCGTCGTCGTCGCGACGCTGCGGTGGCCGGCACGCTTTAGCCCGGTGGCGAGCGCATCGGCGTCGACGCCGTCGATCGGCGCCTCGCCCGCCGCATAGACCGGCGCGACGATGACCATGTCGGCGTCGTTGAACGCGGTCTGGAAGTCGACCATCAGGTCGCGCAGCCGGGTGAAGCGGTGCGGCTGGACGACGGCGATGACGCGGCCCTCGGCGCCCTCGCGCGCCGCTGACAGCACGGCGCGGATCTCGACCGGGTGGTGGCCATAGTCGTCGATGATGGTGACGCTGCCGCCCGGCAGCGCCACCTCGCCGACGCGGGTGAAGCGCCGCTTGACCCCGCCGAAGCGCGCGAAGCCGGAGGTGATCGCCGCGTCGTCGGTGCCGAGCTCGACCGCGACGGCGACCGCGGCCAGCGCGTTCTGGACGTTGTGCCGCCCCGGCATCGGCAGGACCAGCGGCTCGATCCGGCGCTCGTTCCCGGCGCGGTCGCGGACGATCGCGGTGAAGCGGTTGCCGCCGGGGACCGGCACGACGTTCTCGCCGCGGACGTCGGCCTGCGCCGAGAAGCCATAGGTGATGATCCGCCGGTCGCTCAGCTTGGGCAGCAGCGCCTGGACCTCGGGGTGGTCGAGGCACAGCACACCCGCGCCGTAGAACGGGACATGCTCGACGAACTCGACGAACGCCGCCTTCACCTTCTCGAAGTCGCCGTAGTGGTCGAGGTGTTCGGGGTCGATGTTGGTGACGACGCCGATCGTGCCGTGGAGGCGCAGGAAGCTGCCGTCGCTCTCGTCGGCCTCGACCACCATCCACTCGCCCGCGCCGAGCCGCGCGTTCGAGCCATAGGTGTTGATGATGCCGCCGTTGATGACGGTCGGGTCCATGCCGCCGGCGTCGAGGAGGGCGGCGATCATCGAGGTCGTCGTCGTCTTGCCGTGGGTCCCGGCAATGGCGACGGTCGATTTCAGCCGCATCAGCTCGGCGAGCATCTCGGCGCGGCGGACGACGGGGATGCGGCGCTCGACCGCCGCGGCGACCTCGGGGTTGGTCCGCTTGATCGCCGTCGAAGTGACGACGACCGCCGCGTCCCCAAGGTTCGCCGCGTCGTGGCCGATGGTCACGGCGATGCCGCGGGCGCGCAGCCCCTCGATGACATAGCCCTCGGCGACGTCGCTGCCCTGCACGGTGTAGCCGAGGTTGTGCATCACCTCGGCGATCCCCGACATGCCGATGCCGCCGATGCCGATGAAGTGGATCGTGCCGATGTCGCGGGCGATTCCCGTCATAGAACTGGGCCGGTCATGTTGCGCTTGTTCCGAGACTGGTCACGAGATCGGCGAGCGTGCTGCCCGCCATGGGGTGACCGATGCTCTTAGCCGCTTGTGCCGCCTTCGCCAGCGCCCCCGGTATCGTCACCAGCGAAACAATCGCCGCGGCCAGCGCATCGGGGGTGAAGTCGGCCTCGCGCAGCAGCGGCCCGGCCCCCGCCGCGACGAAGGCGGCGGCGTTGACTGCCTGGTGATCGTCGGTCGCCGCGGCGAAGGGGACAAGGATCGCCGGGCGTCCCGCGGCGGTCAGCTCGGCCATCGTCGACGCGCCCGAGCGGGTGACGACGAGGTGCGCCGCGGCGAGGCGCGCGGCGAAGTCGGCGAAGTAGGTTTCGCACGTCGCCTTCGTGCCCTGTTCGGCGTAGGCGGCGCGGACGCCGGCGATGTCCTCGGGGCGGCACTGCTGGGTGACGTAGAGGCGGGCGCGCAGGTCGTGGGCGAGCTGGCCGATCGCCACGGGGACGACGCGCGACAGGATCGATGCGCCCTGGCTGCCGCCGGTGACGAACAGCTCGAGTCGACCGTCGGTCGGCGGAAAGGCGGCGGCCCCGATCGTCGCGAATTCCTCGCGCACCGGCAGGCCGGTGAACACCGTCTTCGCCGCGTACCCGGCCGGCAGGCGCAGCGTCGGCGTGAAGCTGGTCGCGATGCGCGTCGCCCGCCCCGCCAGCAGCCGGTTGACCCGGCCGAGCACCGCGTTCTGCTCGTGCAGCACCGCCGGCCGGCCGAGCGACACGGCGGCGAGCAGCGGCGGCAGCGACGGATAGCCGCCGAAGCCGACGACGGCGGCGACATGCTCGGCGCGGAGGAAGGCGCGCGCGTCGCGGCGACCGCGCCAGACCCGGAGTGCCGCGCGC
>CAHJWP010000123.1 GCA_903642255.1 Sphingomonadaceae bacterium
GGGTCGATGGACCCGCACATCAAGCTGTGCGAGGAACTGTTCTCGGCGGCGCGCAGCGAGTTCAAGCATCTCGAATTCTTCTACTTCCACAACTGCCCGTACGAGGCGCTGTGGCAGGACAACCGGCGGCGACGGACCGAGACGACGCCGACGATGGACGTCCTCCACAAGTTTCCCCACGACTATAAGCTGGTGTTCGTCGGCGACGCGTCGATGAGCCCGTACGAGATCAACTATCCCGGCGGCTCGGTCGAGCACTGGAACGAGGAGAGCGGCGAGGTATGGATGCGGCGCCTGCTCGACGTCTACCCGGCCGCGGTGTGGCTCAACCCGATCCCGCAGGCGAGCTGGGGGCATGGGCAGTCAATCCAGATGATGCGTGGGATCATGGAGGACCGGATGTACCCGCTGACGCTGGGGGGACTGGATGCGGCGATGCGGGAGCTGACTAGGGGGCGGTAGGGCGATAGCGACATTCCGTGCAGCCGGTATATCTTAATAATGAGGTGCAGTTCGGACCAGAGAAGGAACTGCAGTGCCGACCATTCACCGCGAAGGCGGCTTCGCCTTCAGCTTCTTCAGCGACGAGCCCGGCCAGCCGCCGCACATCCACATTATTCGCGGCAACGACGGCGTAAAGATCTGGCTCGATCCGATCGCGCTGGCGCGGGCGCGGGGCTTCAAGGATAACGACATTGCTGCTATCTTCCGTATCGTCCGGGCCAACGCGCCGGCTTTTCTGGATCGCTGGCATGGCTTCTTCGGCACGACCCATCCCGAACCCGCCCCGCGCCGTTAGCGCCACGATCGCGAATGGCTACCTCGTCGTCGACCTCGAAGATGGCCGCAGCCTTTCGGTGCCGACCATCTGGTATCCACGGCTGCACGACTCGTCCGCCGAAGAACTGGTCGCGTGCGAGTTGATCCTCGATGGCGAAGGCATCCATTGGCCCGACATCGACGAGCATATCAGCGTCGAGGGCCTGCTTGCTGGCCGCAAGAGCGCGACGGGCATCTGGCCGGGTGAGCCGCGCAAGTCGGAGCGGACCTAACGCCCCGGCACCGGCAACGCGTACAGCCAGACGTTGACCAGCACGACGACGCCGGCCCCGACCATCAGCCCCGCCTTCAGCCGGTCGCCCTGCCCGCGCCACAACGCCCGCGCCCCGACGCCGATCAGCACCAGTCCGGCAAGCACGCCGAGCGACAGCAGCGTCGCGATCATGGCCGCCGCCCGGTCGGACGGGTAATACCGGCACGCCCGATCATCCCGATCATACCGTCAGCGCCTGGCGCACCGCATGGGCCCAGCGGGCCCGGCCGGCGGTACGCGTTGCCGGGTCGATCGCCGGGGTGAACACCCGTTCGGCCGCATGCATCGCACTCGCCTCGGCGAGGTCGGCGAACAGCCCTGCGCCGACCCCCGCCAGCATCGCCGCGCCGAGGGCGGTCGTCTCGATGACCCGCGGGCGCTCGACAGGGATGCCGAGCACGTCGGCGAGGTGCTGGCACAGCCAGTCGTTGGCCACCATGCCGCCGTCGACGCGCAGCCGGGTTGCCGCCACGACATCGGCGGCGAGCGCGTCGAGCAGGTCGGCGGTCTGCTGCGCGACGGCCTCCAGCGTCGCGCGGGCGAGGTGGGCGCGGGTCGTCGCGGCGGTGACGCCGGTGATCAGGCCGCGGACGTCGGCCCGCCAGTGGGGCGCTCCCATGCCGGTGAAGGCGGGCACGACGACCACTCCGCCGCTGTCGGTAACAGAGCGCGCCAGCGCCTCGGTCTCGGCCGCCGAGCCGATCACGCCGATGCCGTCGCGCAGCCACTGGACGGCGGCCCCGGCGGTGAAGATGCTGCCCTCGAGCGCATAGGCCGGCCCGCCGCCGAGCCGCCACGCGAGCGTCGCGAGCAGGCGGTGGGTCGACACCGGCGGCGCGGCCCCGGCATGGGCGAGGACGAAGGTGCCGGTGCCGTACGTCGCCTTGACCATGCCCGGCGCCAGGCACGCCTGGCCGATCGCCGCGGCGTGCTGGTCGCCGGCGCAGCCGGTGATCGGAATTGTCCGCCCGCCGATCGTTGCGGTGCCCAGCGCCCCGGCGCAGTCGGTGATCGCCGGCAGCGCCGCGGCGGGGATGGCGAAGCGCTCGACCAGCCCGGCGTCCCAGGTGCACGTCGCGAGGTCCATAAGCAGCGTCCGCGACGCGTTGGTCGCGTCGGTCGCATGTACCCGGCCGCCGGTCAGCCGGTACAGCAGCCAGCTGTCGACCGTGCCGAGCAGCAGCGTCCCCGTCGCCGCCGCGGTCGCCACCGCCGGCCAGTGGCCGAGCGCCCAAGCGATCTTCGACGCCGAGAAATAGGGGTCGAGCACCAGCCCGGTCGTCGCCTGCACCGCCGGCTCGAGGCCCGCATCCCGCCAGCCGTCGCACAGGTCCGCGCCGCGCCGGTCCTGCCAGACGATCGCCGGGGCCAGCGGCGCGCCCGTCATGCGGTCCCAGAACACCACCGTCTCGCGCTGGTTGGTCAGGCCGAGGCAGGCGATGCGGTCGCCGCCGACCGCCGCCGCGACCTCCTCCAGACAGTCGCGACTGAGTGCCCACAGGTCGCCGGCGTCGTGTTCGACCCAGCCGCTCGCCGGATAATGCTGCGGGATCGGCCGCGCTGCGGTGGCGACGATCGCGCCCGCGGTGGTAAAGGCCAGCGCCCGGGTCGACGTCGTCCCCTCGTCGAGGACGAGGATGAGATCGGGTGGTGTCATTCGTCCTCCGTGCCGCGGGTGATGCGGCAGCAGGGCGGCAGGCGTCAAATGCCGTTGCATGCGCGGGCCATCGGCCTATCGTTTCGCCGCCGCGCCAGGCAACGGCGGCGGCGAACCGGGGGAGACGATCGATGCGCCGTATCATGCTGGGTCTGCTGCTGACCGCGAGCGCGGTCGACGCCCGCGTCACGCCCGTCGAGCCGGCGACGCGCCCGCCGGCGATCGCGCCCTCACCGGTCACCGAGAATTATTTCGGGACGAAGGTCACCGACCCCTTCCGTGGGCTGGAGGCGCTCGACGCGCCGACGCTGGCGTGGATGCGGGCCCAGGGGGCCCATACCCGCAGCGTCCTCGACAGCATCGCGCCGCGCGCTGCCTATGCGGCGAAGCTGACGGCGCTGACCGGGCAGTTCGGCACCGTCAAGGACCCGCAGATCGGCGCGGCCCGGCTGTTCTACCAGGAGCGCGGTCCCGGTCGCGACCAGTTCGACCTGATGGTCCTCGAAGCCGACGGGACCAAGCGCCGCCTGATCGACATGGCGGCGTTCATCGCCGCCCACGGCAAGGTGCCGCACGCGATCGATTACTACACGCCGAACCGCGACGGGACGCGCGTCGCCGTCGGTATCTCGGCGGCGGGGTCGGAAGACAGCCAGCTCAGCGTGATCGACGCCGCCACCGGCGCGACGGTCGCCGGGCCGCTCAGCCGGGCCCAGTTCGGCAGCGTCGCGTGGCTCGACGACGGCACCGGGCTGTTCTTCACCCGGCTGCAGGAAATGAAGCCCGGCCAGGCGGTCGCGGAGAAGTACGAGAACGCGACCGTCGCCTTCTGGACCTTCCATGGCGAGCCCGCGACGGTCGTCGGGGCGACGCAGCACCTCGGCCCGAACAGCGATCCTGTCCGGGCACCGTTCATCGCCGTCGTGCCGGGGTCGGATCAGGCTCTCCTCATCGTCGCCAACGGGGTGCAGAACGAGGCCGAAAGCTGGGTCGCGCCGCTGGCCGCCGCCCGCAGCGCGACGGCGAAGTGGCGCAAGGTGATCACCACCGAAGACGCGGTGACCAAGGTGGCGGCGAACAGGGACCGCATCGTCCTGCTGACCCACGCCGGGGCGCCGACATTCAAGGTCACGGCGATGAAGTGGAGCGGGACGGCGGCAACGGCGACGACGCTGGTCGCCGCGCGCGCCGACCGGATCAACGAGTCGGTCGCCGTGGCGCGCGACGGCGTCTATGTCGGTGGCCGCGAGGGATTGAACGCGCGGCCGCTGCGCGTCGAAGTCGACGGCGTCGTCGCGCCGATCAAGCTGCCGTACGACGGGACGATGGGCGACATCGTCGCCGATCCGGAGCGCGACGGGGCCTATTTCGATCTCGACGCGCGCGTGCGGCCGCCGACGACCTACCGCTTCTATCGCGGCACGCTGACCGATCTCGGCCTCGAGACGCGCCCCGCCCTCAATTATGCCAAGTACCGCGCGGTCGAGCTGCGGGCGATGGCGAAGGACGGGACCAAGGTGCCGCTGACGGTGCTGACTGCCGTCGGGCCGGTGACCGCGCGGCCGCTGCTGCTCGATGCCTATGGGTCGTACGGGATCAGCGCCCTGCCCGCCTTCAACCCGCGCCAGCTCGCCTTCGTCGACGCCGGCGGGGCGGTCGCCGAGTGCAACGTCCGCGGCGGCGGCGAGCTCGGCGACGCGTGGCGGCTCGGCGGCAAGGACGCCAACAAGCCGAACACGTGGCGCGACGCGATCGCCTGTGGCGAGGCGCTGATCGCCGCCGGCTATACCACCAAGGAACAACTGGCGATCAGCGGCACGTCGGCCGGCGGCATCATGGTCGGCAGAGCGGCGACCGAGCGCCCCGACCTGTTCGCCGCGGCGATCAGCCGGGTCGGCGATTCGAACGCGCTGCGGTCGGAAACGATGGTCTCGGGCCCGGGCAACGTCCCCGAGTTCGGCACGGTCAAGGACCCTCAGGGTTTCAAGAACCTGTACGAGATGGATGCCTATCAGCATGTTCAGGACGGGGTGAAATACCCGGCATGGCTGCTGACCACGGGTCTGACCGACCCCCGCGTCGCGCCGTGGGAGGCGGCCAAGATGACCGCCCGGCTCGAGGCGGCGGGCGGGCCCAACCCCGTGCTGCTGCGGATCGAGGAGCAGGCCGGCCACGGCCTCGGTACGACCCGCACGACGCGCGACGCCGAGGAGGCCGACATCGCCGCCTTCGTCCTGTGGCGCGCCGGCGTTCCCGAGTGGCAACCGCGGCGCTGACGCTAGGCCTGCAGGCGGCGCGGCACGACGCTGGCGACGCGCTGCTGACCGCGCCAGATCTCGACCGGCCAGCGGCTGCCGAGCCGGGCGGCATAGTCCTGGGCTTCGTCGAGGCTGGCGAAGCGCACCTCGTGCACCCGGTCGATCAGGCCGCTCTGGTTGAATTCGTAAAAGGTGAACCTGCTCATCGCCGCCCCGCGAACAGGGTTAATTATCGATAACTCTTTACCCGATCAGCACCGATGGCACAAGCGATGCCTCGTGCCGCGCGCCATGTCGTCGCTCGACTTGACCGCCCGACAACGCCATTAGCGGGCGCGTGGACACGATCTTCGACCTGCTCGTCATCGGTGGCGGCATCAACGGCGCGGGCATCGCGCGCGACGCTGCGGGCCGCGGGCTGACGGTCGCGTTGCTTGATGCCGGCGACCTCGGCGGCGCGACGTCGAGCGCGTCGACCAAGCTGATCCACGGCGGCCTCCGCTACCTCGAATTCTACGCGTTCGGGCTGGTCCGCAAGGCGCTCGCCGAGCGCGAGACGCTGCTCGACATCGCGCCGCACATCAGCTGGCCGCAGTCGTTTGTCCTGCCGCACTCGCCCGAGCAGCGGCCCGAGTGGATGCTGCGCGCCGGCACATGGCTGTACGACCATCTGGCCAGACGGGATGTCGTCCCCGGCTCGGCGAAGATCGACCTGCGGCAGGACCGTGCCGGCCGCGCGCTTCAGCCGCAGTACCGCTCCGCCTTCCGCTACTGGGACGGCTGGATCGACGACGCGCGCCTCGTCATCGCCAATGCGCAGGACGTCCACGCGCGGGGCGGCACCGTCCTGCCGCGGACCCGCGTGACGCGCGCGACGTTCGACGGGTCGCTGTGGACCGCGACGCTCGGCGGTGGGCGGACGCTGGCGGCGAAGCGCATCGTCAACGCCGCCGGGCCATGGGCCGAGGAGGTCGCCCGCACCGTGCTGGGCCGCAACGACGCGCCGGCGCTGCGGCTGGTCCAGGGGTCGCACCTCGTCACCCGCCGGGTCCACCTCGGGCGCGACGCTTTCATGCTCCAGCAGCCCGACGGACGGATCGTCTTCGTCATCCCCTACGAGCGCGACTTCTCGCTGATCGGCACGACCGAGCATCAGGTCGACAGCCCCGCAGGCGTCGCGGTCGGCGACGACGAGACCGATTACCTGCTCGCCGCGGTCAACCGCTTCATCGTCCGGCCGCTGACGACGGCCGACATCGTCCACCGATACGCCGGGGTCCGCCCGCTGATCCTCGAGGCGGGCAAGGGCGACCGCGAGACGAGCCGCGACTTCACCCTCGTCGAGCATGCCGGCGTGCCGGCGCTGACCGTCGTCGGCGGCAAGATCACGACCTACCGCGTGCTGGCCGAGGCGGTGCTGGCGAAGATCGCGCCGAGAACGAAGCGGTGGACGGCGACCGCTCCCCTGCCTGGTGGCGACGTCCCGCGCCTCGGCGGCGAGAACGGTCAGGCCGCGTTCCGGCGCTGGCTCACCAACCTGACGCAAGCCTATGAGAATTATGACCCAAAGCTGATCCGCCGCCTCGCCCACACGCTCGGCACGGCAGCCGAGCCGCTGCTCGCCGCCGGGCTCGGCGACAATTTCGGCGGGGTGTTTGAGGCCGAACTGCAGCGCTTCCGCGACGCCGAATGGGCGATCATCGCCGACGACGTGCTGTGGCGGCGGACCAAGCTCGGCCTCCACCTCGACGCCGCTGCCAAGGCGCGTATCGCGGCATGGTTCGGCGAGGCCGCTCCCGCCGCCGACGGCATCGACGCCGCGACCCACCGCTTCGCCGTGCCGGGCGCGGCGGCCTGACATCGAGTCCCTTCTGCCGGACGACGATCGTTTGCCGCAACTCTTTGCGCACCCGTTCTCGTCCTATTGCTGGAAGGTGCTGATCGCGCTGTGGGAGACGGACACGCCGTTCGCCTATCGCAGCATCGTCGAGCCCGAGAACGCGTAGGCCGCTCAGTAATCCGCCTTCAGCGCGGCGTAGGCGGCGACCTGCCCCTGCG
>CAHJWP010000124.1 GCA_903642255.1 Sphingomonadaceae bacterium
CTGCTCGACGAGCCGTCGAACCACCTCGACCTCGAGGCGACGCTGTGGCTCGAGAGTTTTCTCAAGTCCTATCGCGCGACGATGGTCGTCATCAGCCACGAACGTGACCTGCTCAACAACGTGGTCGACTATATCCTCCACCTCGAAGGCGGGACGACGACGCTCTACCCCGGCGGCTACGACGACTTCGAGCGGCAGCGCAACGAGCGGCTGGCCCAGCTCGCGAGCGCCCGCGAAGCGCAGGCGGCGCAGCGGGCCAAGCTGACCGACTATATCGCACGCAACTCGGCGCGCGCCTCGACCGCCAAGCAAGCCCAGTCGCGGATGAAGGCGCTGGCGAAGATGCAGCCGATCGCCGAGGCGGCCAACGATCCCAGCCTCGTCTTCGACTTTCCGTCGCCCGCCGTCCTCAAGCCGCCACTGGTCCAGCTCGACCACGCCGCGGTCGGCTATGACGGGACGCCGATCCTCGAGCAGATCGACCTCCGCCTCGATCCCGACGACCGGCTGGCGCTGTTGGGGCGCAACGGCAACGGCAAGACGACGCTCGCCCGTCTGCTCGCCGGGCAGCTGCCAGCGATGGACGGCCATGTCGGCGCGACGACCAAGCTCAAGGTCGGCTATTTCACCCAGTACCAGGTCGAGGAACTCGACGCCGACGACACGCCGCTGGCGCACATGGGCCGGCTGATGCCCGGCGCGAAGCCGACCGCGGTGCGCGGGCAGCTCGGTCGTTTCGGTTTCTCCGGGCTGATGGCCGAGCAGAAGGTCGGCAAGATGAGCGGCGGCGAGAAGGCGCGCCTCGCCCTCGCGCTGATCACCCGCGACGCGCCGCACCTGCTGATCCTCGACGAGCCGACCAACCACCTCGACGTCGACGCCCGCGAGGCGCTGGTCCAGGCATTGAACGAGTATGGTGGGGCGGTCGTCGTCGTCAGCCACGACCGCCACATGCTGGAAGCGACCGCCGACCGGCTGGTGCTCGTTGAGGACGGCCACGCGACAGAGTTCGCCGGCAGCCTCGACGATTACACCGACCGCGTGCTCGGCCGCGGCGACGCGCGACCGGAGAAGCGCGCCGTCGCGGTCGCCAAGCCGGGCAAGATCGTGCGGCAGGAATCGGCGGCGGACCGCGCGAAGGCGGTCGTGCTCAAGCGGAGCGCACGCGAGGCGGAGGCCGACATCGCCCGCCTGACCGCGCGCCTCGCCCAGCTCGACACGGCGCTCGCCGATCCGGTCAAGGCGACCGGGGCGGACCGGCTGGCCGGCGTTCCGGGCCTGATGAAGACCCGCGCGACCGTCGCCACGGCGCTGGCCGAGGCCGAGGCCAAATGGCTGGCGGCTAGCGAGGCGCTCGAGGCAGCGTGAACACCACGGCGGGGACTAAACCTCGGCCCTGAGCCGCGCCGGTTCACCCGTCACGGCGAACATCTCGCCGTGCGGGATGACGCTGATCTGGCCGAACTCCTGCAGCAACGCGCGATACTCGGCGGCGACGGGGCGCGGGTTGCGGTCCATGTCGTACAGGCCGCAGGCGTTGACCGTGCCGCGCTTCTCGGCCAGCCCGATATCCCAGTCGACCTGGTCGATCAGGCTGTACCAGGTGAAGCCGAGCACCGGCACGCCCATGGCGCGCATCCGCAGCACGTTGATCCACTGCTTCCACAGCCACGACCGCGCTGCTTGCGGATCGAACACGTTGGTTTCGGTATGCATCACCGGCTTCTTGTAGCGCTGATAATATTCGTGGGTGATCTGCGCCCAGCCCATCACATCCTCGGCCGGGCACAGGTAACCGCTCGGCAGCAGGATGTGCTCGTTGCGGCCGTAGTAATCGTTGCCCATGACCTGATAGCCGGGCGGCTGGCCGGCCATGAACCAGTCATATTCGGCCCGTGTCAGGCCGCTGTCCATCAGGTAGTTGACGACCTCGCCGTCGGGATGGTTGGCGTAGAGCAGGTCGAGGCTGATGAAGCGCTGCTTGTTGGCCATCATCACCTCGGGCGACGGAATGGCCTTGGCCTCGTGGACATATTCCGCCGATTCCGACTGGACGATGACGCAGTCGGGGCGGCGCACGGCGATCGCCTGGGTGCCGAGGATCGACGCGGCAACACAGTGCTTGAGCACGGTGACGAAGGCGGCGTCCGACTTCAGCTGCTCGTTCCACGTCCCCTCCTTCGCCGAGAACTTGGCGGTGACGTAGATTTCGTTGACCGGAGTGTAATGGCGAACCCACGGATAGCGTTCGGCGACCGCGTCGCAGTAAGACGCGAACTGGAGCGGCAGGTCGGGGTTCTGGAAGTCGCCGATCCAGTCGGGGACGCCGAAGTGCATCAAGTCGAGGATCGGCGTGATGCCGAGCCGCTGGATCTCGGCCATGGCGAGATCGGCGAAGCTCCAGTCGTAGCGCCCCGGCCCAAGCCAGACGCGGTGGAGCGGCAGGCCGTAGCGCAGCACCCGGAGGCCGAGTTCGCGGGTCAGGCGGAGGTCGTCACGCCAGCGGTCGTAATGGCCGCACTCGTCGAGCAGGTCGCGGCGGATCGTCTTGCCCGCGATCATCGGGTTCGAGCATTCGATACCGGTGGCGAACATGAAATTGCCCGCGGTGCCGGTCGGCAGACCGCTCCCGTCACCGCCGCGCGCGCCACCATATCCGTCGCCGGCGTAATTACCGTCGCCGTGCTTGGCCTGGACGATATCGAGGAAGCTCCGGGTCATCGGTTGCGCTCCAGAAATCGGTCGGCGCCGCGCCGCGACAGCGCCATGATGGTCAACGCCGAACGGCAGGCGCGGGCGCTGGGGAACACCGATTTATCGACGGAATACAAGCCCGGCACCTCGTGGCTGCGCCGGTCGGCGTTCACCGCCTCGCCGACAGCGTCGTCGCCCATGCACAGGTCCCGGGCATCCGTGGCGGCGAGCGCATCGCGCGCGCCCGCCGGGTACGTCCAGCTCACGCGGCGGCGAGCCGGCCGCCGGTGACCTCGAGCAGCGCGCCGGTGATGAAGCTGCCGTCGTCGCTGGCGAACAGCACGTACGCCGGGGCGAGTTCGTCGGGCTGGCCAGGCCGCTTGAGGATCACCTCGTGGCCGAAGTTCTCGACCTCGTCGGCCGGCATTGTGCCGGGGATGTTCGGCGTCCACACGGGACCGGGGACGACGCAGTTGACGCGGATGCCGCGGTCGCCGAGGCTGAGCGCGAGGCTCTTGGTGAACGAATGGATCGCGCCCTTCGTCGAGGTGTAGTCGACCAGCAGGGCGAGCCCGGTCATGCCGACGATGCTGCCGGTGTTGACGATCGCGTCGCCCTTCTTGAGGTGCGGCACCGCGGCCTGCGCCATGAAGAAATAGCCGGTGATGTTGGTGTCGAACGTCCGCCGCCAGTTCTCCTCTGTGATATCCTCGAATTTTTCTTCGGTGTGCTGGAAAGCGGCGTCGTTGATCAGGATGTTGAGCCCGCCATAATGGTCGACCGTTGCGTTGACCGCGGCAAAGCATTCGGCCCGGCTGCGGACGTCGTGGCGCAGCGTCAGGCATTCGCCACCCTTGGCCTCGACCAGCCGCTTGGTCTCGGCGGCATCGTCGTCGTTGGCGTTGTAGACAATCGCGACCTTCGCCCCTTCAAGTGCGAAGGCGACGGCGACGGCGCGGCCGATGCCAGAATCGCCGCCGGTGATGATCGCCACCCTGCCCCTGAGCTTGTCCGCCGGGCGGTAGGCGGCGAGGTCGGTCTGCGGCTGGAGCTTCATGTCCGACTGCTTCGCCGGATAGGGCAGCTGCTCGGGGCCGACGTCGCTCGCCAACGGTCGCGTGATTTCGTCGCTCATGCCACTTGTCGCCTTGCCGTTGCGGCCGACAACGACGGCGGCGGCGCGGAGTTCATTGCCGTTGGCGACTGGGGCGATTGCACCGCAGGCGTCAGTTGACGGCGAGCACCTCGACCGTGCCCGGCACCGCCTTCGGACGCGCACCGCCGACGGCCGGCTCGTACTGCGCGGCGATGACGTAGACCGTGCCGGTCGCCGGATCGACCGTGCCGGTCCGCGCGCCGACCTGCGTCGGGACAGTGGCGATGACCTTCGGCGTCCGCGCGCTGGTGTCGATCACCGTCAGCATCCCGTCGCGCCCGGTCGGGATGTAGGCGCGGTCGCGCGATGGATCGTAGAACGCGCTGTCGGGCCCGACGCCGAGCGGCAGGTCGGCGATCGCTGCACCGGTCGACGCATCGACGGCCTTGGCCACCTTGTTGGCACAGGCGGCGATCAGCACGCCGGCCTTGGTCAGCGTCAGCCCGCCCGGCTCCTCGCAGCCGGCGAGCGCGATACGGCGGATGACGGTCTTCGCCTTCACGTCGACCGCGGCGATCTCGCCCTTGTCCTCGACCGCCACGAACAGCTGCCCGCGTCCGTCGACCGCAGCCGATTCGAGCGCACCCCCGATGGTCACGGTGCCGGTGACGGCCAGCGTCGCCGGGTCGATCAGCGTCACCGTACCGACCGAGTTGTCCATGACGAGCAGCGTCTTCGTCGCGGCGTCGTAGATCGCGGCGTCGGGCTTGGGCCCGGTCTTGAGCGTCGCCTTGGCCGCGCCGGTCGTCGCGTCGAACAGGATGACGCCGCCAGCGGTGGTGCTCGTCACCGCGCCGAGGCCGGTGCCGGCGAGCGCCAGCGCGGCATGCGTCCGCGTCGCGGGCGTAAGCTGCGGGGTGACCGCGCCGGACGTCACGTCGATCGTCAGCACGCCGTCGCTGCGGCCGATGAACACCCGGTGCGATGCCGCGTCGAAGCTGACATAGTCCCAGCCGCCATCGGGCACCGCGAACCGCTTCGTCACCGACTGGGCGGTCGCACTCGTCGCGAGCACGAAAATAGCGGCGGCGGCAGCGACCGGCAGACGCATCGGGGTTTCCTCGCGGGAGCCGGGACGGCCGGCTCCGACTAGGCCGCGTCCCCGTGCCGGTCAACGCCGATCGCGTCGCCGGCGAGCGACGCTTCCGGCTGGCGCGCCGACGACAAAGGTGGTGCGTGCGGGCGGTCGGAATCGAACCGACACCTTGCGGAACATCCGCAACCAGGTTGCAAGCCCGTCCTGCGCGAGGTCCTCGACTGCCGGATCGATATCCTCGGCAATCACCTTTGCGCCGCGCGCTTGCAGCAGCTTAGCCGTGGCGCGGCCAATCCCACTGGCCGCGCCGGTCATGATGGCAACCTTGTCTCGCACTTCTTCCATTACGGGTTGATTGGACATTGTTGAGTTCCGTTCATCGTTCATCTGCGGAGTGCATCGCCGCGGCCGCCACGACGATCGCCCGCTGAGCGGCCGGGTAGCCGGCGTAGGGGGCAATGTTCAGGATGGCCTCGAACACCTCGGTCTCGGTCGCTCCCAGCGTTCGGGCGGCTTTGACGTGGACGCCGAGCGGCTCCTCGTCGACCGATCCCATCGCCGCAAGCGCCGCACAGGCGGTCAGCTCACGGGTCTTGGGATCAAGCCCCGGCCGGGCAAAGATGTCGCCATAGGCGTGATCCACGATCATGGCGCCGATGCCGGGCGCCACGCCGGCGAAGCTCTTGACGACGGCATCCCCCGAGCCGCCCGAGGTCGCCTCGAGCGTGGCCAGACCTCTCGCCGTGCGATCGAAAGGTTCAGCCCGGCTGATGGCGCCGGGGGCCGGAGCATCGCCCTCAGGAGCAGCCGATCCGGCGAACACCTTGCCCGCGACGCCGAACGCGTTGAGCGCGGTGGGAAAGCCGCCATAGACCGCGAGTTGGATGAGCGCTTCGATGATCGCCGTGCGTGGAACATTGTCGGCGACCGCGCCGCTGAGGTGCAGGAGAAGCCGATCCTCGCTGTTCCCCCGCATCGCCAGCATCATCAGCGATGCAAGGTGTTTCGAGACCCGATCGAGCCCGGACCGACCCAGAACCTCGCCGAACTCGAACTCCACGGTCCATTCCGCAAGCAACGGTGAGATCCCGGAGAAGGCGGCGGCGTAAGCTTCGGGCTCGATGTGCAGCAGCGCACGGATCGCCTGCGCGCCGCGCTCGAACCGCTCGTCGACGCCGGCCGGCTGGCGCTCGGCGGGCGCATACGCGACGCCCGTTTCCGCGATCAGGTCGCGGACGATCGGAACGCCCGCTATGGCGGTCGGGAAGCCGAGGAGGCCCGACGCCATCACTAGCAGCGCGACGAGATCGTCGATCGAGCCGCCGACGTTGAGCAACCCGCGCATATGGAAGCGAAGTTGCGCCTGCGCCGACCTGTGCGCCAGCAGCATGGCGACCGTGCAGATCTGGCGTTGACGCAACGACAGGCCCGGTCGCGACATCACATCGCCGTAGGGGAATGCGAGGAGCAGGTCCGCCATATCCGGGGACACCGCCGCGACCTTCTTAAGCGGCCGGTCATAATCGCGACCGCCGATCGCCTGAAGACAATGCGCACCGTCCTCGATGCGGACCCGAACCGTCCGATCGAGCTCGATGGAACTCGACTGCTCGCCGATCCGTGGGATGCTGGGGCGTGGTGGCGGCCTGTCCCCGCTCGCGACAGCATTGCTCATGGACTTGCTCCTATCGGGCTGGCGTTGCGCGCTTCGGGCCTCAGTACGGACTGGCGACAGGGCGCACGACGATCTCGGTGGTGTCGACGTCCTCCGGCTGCGAGATCGCGTGGAGGATCGCGGCGGCGATGGCCTCGGGATTGAGGGCGATCGCGCGGAAGCCCCGCATCTCCTCGCGCGCGCGCTCGTCGGAGATGCTGTCGGCCAGTTCCGATTCGACCACGCCGGGGCAGACGCAGGTCACGCGGATGCGGTCGTTCTCCTGGCGCAGGCCGTCGGAGATAGCGCGCACGGCGAATTTGGTGGCGCAGTAGACCGCGGCTGTCGGCGTGACGTGCAGCCCGCCGATGGACGCGATGTTGATGATATGGCCGAAGCCTTGGGCATTCATCGCCGGCAGCACCGCGGCAACGCCGTAGAGTACGCCTTTGATGTTGACGTCGACCAT
>CAHJWP010000125.1 GCA_903642255.1 Sphingomonadaceae bacterium
CGCCGCTGACCGCCGACCTGCGGACGACCGACGCGTGGTTCGCCGCGGCCGACGCGGCGCTGTTCGCCGCCAAGCACGCCGGGCGCAACTGCTGCCGTCTAAGCCCGGCCGGCGCCGCCGCGCTGGCCGACGCCGTCCCCGTCGCATGACCCCGGCGTGACGCCGCCGTGACGCCGTCGTGACGGGTGCGCGGATCGTCGTCCTGACCGGGGCGGGCGTGTCCGCCGAGTCGGGCGTGCCGACGTTCCGCGGCCCCGACGGGCTGTGGGAGGGCCACCGGGTCGAGGACGTCGCGACGCCGGAGGCCTATGCCCGCGATCCCGTCCTCGTCCAGCGCTTCTACGACGCCCGCCGCGCCGCGCTCGGCCGGGTCGCGCCCAACGCCGCGCACCATGCGCTCGCCCGGCTCGACCGCGACTGGCCGGGCGACCTGCTGATCGTGACCCAGAACGTCGACGACCTCCACGACCGCGCCGCCGCGGGCGTCGTCGGCGACCGACCGCCCCGCCTGCTCCATATGCACGGTGAACTCAGGTCGGCGCTGTGCGGCCGCTGCAACGCCCGCGCGCCTTGGTCGGGTGACCTGGTCGCCGCCGACCCGTGCGACTGTGGCGGACGCCTGCGCCCCGACATCGTCTGGTTCGGCGAGATGCCGTACGCGATGGACCGGATCGAAGCGGCGCTGGCGACGTGCGACCTGTTCGTCTCGATCGGTACCAGCGGCAACGTTTATCCGGCGGCCGGCTTCGTCGACCTCGCCCACCGCGCCGGGGCAGCGACGCTCGAGCTCAACCTCGACGCCTCGGCGGGGTCGGCGGCGTTCGACGAAAGCCGCCGCGGCCCGGCAAGCGTCCTTGTCCCGGCATGGGTCGATGCGTTACTTGCGCCGTGACTTCCGACGGACGCATCAGCATCGTTCAGGATGCCACTGCCGCCTTGCGACAGATATCCCGCGCCGCATGGCTTGTCGGGCTTGCGGCCACCACGGCCTCGGGGGTGATCAACTTCACCATCTGGTCGCAGCATCGCAAGTTCGGCTGGAGCGACGCGGCACCGGCCGCCCTTGTCGCCGCGGTTTGGCTAGCGGCGGTCTATCTCGCCATTATGGCGATCGTGGCGCGTATGCCGAGCCTCGCCGGCTTCGTGCGCTTCGTTCTGGCAAGCGTGTTCGGCTTCACGCCTGTCGTGTTGGCGTTCGCGATCCTGCTCGCCGCCAAGCCGTGGCTCAACCCGGGATCTCGCATCGTCATCCTACTTGTTGCGGTGTTGGTGCAACTCGCGTTCACCGCCATGCTGCCGGCGTGGGCTGTCGCGCAGGCCCTCTCGGCGAAGATCGTGTCGCCGCTCCGCGTGCTGCGCGCCACGCGCGGGCACCGCTGGTCGCTGGTCTTGGCGGCCTTCGTCATTGGCGGCCTGAACAACGACACCGTCGTTCCTAAGATGGCGACGGCGACGAGCGCTGTCACCGCCGCCGCCATCGCGCTCGGTGGAATAATGATGGGGGTGCTGACGATCGGGTTCAGCGCCGCCATCGCTGCGACCGCTTGGCGGTTCGCCGTTCGCAATGATCCGGGACTGGCCTAGCCTTCTCCACGCGGAGAGGCATCGGAGCTGCGCGCTCGCGAAGGTCAGTCGGCCGCCGCCGCCTCGATCCGCTCCATATCCGCATCGCTCAGGCCGAAGTGGTGGCCGACCTCGTGGACCAGCACGTGCGTCACGAGCGCCTCGAGCGACTCGCCGGTCTCGCACCATTCCTCGAGCAGCGGGCGGCGGTAGAGGAAGATGATGTCGGGCAGCGCGCCGGTCGGCACGTCGCCCTTCAGCCCGACGTGGCGGCCCTGATACAGGCCGAGGATGTCGAATTCGGTCTCCAGCCCCATCTCGGCCATGACATCGGCGTCGGGAAAATCCTCGACGCGGAGCAGCACGGGGCCGAGGAAGTCGCGGAACTGTTTGGGCAGCCGCTCGACCGCGGCCTGCGCCAGCGCGTCGATGTCGGCCAGCGACGGCGGGAAGGTTTGACGCTCGCTCATGCCGCCCGGCATAGGAGGCGGGCCGCCGTTCGCCAAGGAGTTCGCCCGTGATCGCCAAGCTGATCGACGCCGAGATCGCCCTCGCGCTGGAGGGCCTGCCCGGCTGGAACCGCGACGGCGACGGGATCGTCCGCAAGTATCGGTTCGCCGACTTCACCCACGCCTTCGCCTTCATGACGCGCGTCGCGCTGCTCGCCGAGAAGGCCGACCACCACCCCGAATGGTCGAACGTCTACGACCGCGTCGAGGTGCGGCTGACGACGCACGACGCCGGCGGCCTGACGGCGCGCGACATCGCGCTGGCGACGGCGATCGACGGCTGACCTTCCTCTCCCCGCAGGCGGGAGGGAAGACAGCGCTGTCCTACGGCGGCACGAATCGCTATGAAATCGCCATGGAATCGCGACCCAACCCCATCATCTGCCCTGCGCCCGTCCGACAAACCACTACAGGTAGACGAAAACGGCCTCCGTCGTGTGAGGTATGTGATCTTCCAAGTCCTGGAGGCGTCTAACTCGCTGTAATCGTTAGCGTGGAGCCATGCGGATCGCCCCGTCGAGCCGGACGTCCTCGCCGTTGAAGTAGCTGTTGCGGCACATCTCCAGCGCGAGGCTGGCGTATTCCGCCGGCACCCCGAGGCGCTTGGGGAAGGGCACCGACGCCGCCAGCGCGTCCTTCACCTTGTCGGGGGACCCCTGCATCAGCGGCGTGTTGAAGATGCCGGGCAGGATGGTGTTGACCCGGATGCCCTCGCCCATCAGGTCGCGGGCGATCGGCAGGGTCATGCCGACGACCCCGCCCTTCGACGCGCTGTACGCCGCCTGGCCGACCTGCCCGTCCTCGGCGGCGACCGAGGCGGTGTTGACGATCGCGCCGCGCTCGCCGTCGGCCAGCGGTTCGAGGGTCAGCATCCCCGCCGCCGACTTGGCGATGCAGCGGAAGGTGCCGATCAGGTTGACCGCGATGACCATCGCGAACGCATCGAGCGGGAAGTGCCTGATGCGGCCGTCGTCGCGGCTGCGGCTGGCGGTCTTCACCGCATTGCCGACGCCGGCGCAGTTGATCAGGATGCGCTCCTGCCCATGGGCCGCGCGAGCCTTGGCGAAGCCGGCGTCGACCGAGTCGTCGCTGGTCACGTCGACCGCGCAGAACACCCCGCCGAGGTCGGCCGCGACCGCCTCGCCGGCGGGGTTGCGGTCGAAGATCGCCACCCTGACGCCCGCCGCGGCGAGCGCCCGCGCCGTCGCCTCGCCGAGCCCGCTCGCCCCGCCGGTGACGACCGCGGCGCATCCGTTCAGGTCCATGTCCATCTCTCCCAAAGGTTTGGCCGGCTTATGCCGGGGTCACGACTCCGCGGCCAGTGTCGTTTTCCGGGCGCGGCCGACGGCGGCCTCGCGCACCGCGAGATAGATCGTCGCGCCGAGGATGATCGCCCCGCCGCCGAGGGTCAGCGCGTCGTAGCGTTCGCCGAACAGGACGATGCCGCCGAGCGTGATCAGCCCGAAGCGGACGAAGTCGTACGGCAGGACGGCCGACGCCTCGGCCCGCGCAAAGGCGAAGGCGAGGCCGAGCTGACCGACCGCGGCGAGGCCGCCGATGACGACCAGCAGCCCCCATGCCGCCGGCGACGGCCAGCTCCAGACGAAGGCGGCGACCGCGCCCGACGGCAGCAGCATCAGGATGAACGACCACGCCGCGACGCTGCGCGGGTCGTCGCGGCCGACGAGCGCGCGGATCGCCAGATAGGAGAAGGCCGTCGCCACCGCCGACAGCACGGCGGCGGCGATGCCCGGCGTCAGCGGCAGCGCGCCGGGCCTGACGACGACGAGCATGCCGACGAAGCCGACCGCCAGCGCCGCCCCGCGCCGGGCATGGATGCGCTCGCCGAGGAACAGCATCGCCCCGAGCGTGGCGAACAGCGGCGCGGTGTAGTTGATCGCCAGCGCGGTCGCCAGCGGCGCGTTGGCGACGGCGTAGAAGGTGCCGAGCGTCGCGATCAGCCCCGACGACGCCCGGCGCAGGTTGGGCAGGGCGCGCTTGCGGTCGATCAGCGCCGGCGTCCGGACCAGCATCGGCAGCAGCGCGGCGAGGCCGAAGACGTTCCGGAAGAAGACGATCTCGAACGGGTGGACGCTCGCGCTGACGACGCGGATGACCATCCACATCACGGCGAAGGCGACGCAGGCGAGCAGCATCCACGCGGGGCCGTGGGCGGAACGGGGGAGGGGGGACATGGCGCCGGCTTAGGGGAAGGCGCCGGCGAGGCGAAGCCCCTTGATCCTCCCCGCACACGGGGAGGATCGCTAGCCGTCCAACATTCTACTCAGCTGCGCCACGTCGGCATCCAGCTCCCGGTCGGCCGCCCGCAGTTCGTCGATGCGCTTGACCGCGTGCATCACCGTCGTGTGGTCGCGGTTGCCGAAGCGGCGGCCGATCTCGGGCAGCGACCGCGGCGTCAGGCGCTTGGCGAGGTACATCGCCACCTGCCGCGGCCGGGCGACTTCCCGGGCCCGCCGGGCCGACAGCAGGTCGGCGAGCTTGAGGTGGTAGTAATCGGCGACGCGGCGCTGGATGTCGTCGATCGTCACCTTCTTCTCGTGGGAGCGGAGCAGGTCGGCCAACGTCTCGCGGGTGAAGTCGACCGTCACCGGCTTGCCGACCAGCCGGGCGTAGGCGATCGTCCGGTTGAGCGCGCCCTCGAGCTCGCGGACGTTCGACGTGATCTTGCGGGCGAGGAAATCGATGACCTCGTCGGGCACGGTCAGCGGCCCGAGCGCCTCCCCGAGCCCGGCGACCTTGGCGTGGAGGATGTTGAGCCGCAGCTCGTAGTCGGCGGCGTTGATGTCGGCGACCAGCCCCCACGCCATGCGGCTGAGGATGCGGTCCTGGATGCCTTCGAGGTTCTGGGGCGAGCGGTCGGAGGTGATGACCAGCCGCTTGCCGGCGCTGATCAGCTCGTTCATCGTGTGGAAGAACTCTTCCTGCGTCGAATCCTTGCCGGCGATGAACTGGACGTCGTCGATCATCAGCAGGTCGACCGAGCGCAGCCGCGCCTTGAAGCTGAACGTGTCCTTGGCGCGCAGCGCGGCGAGGAAGTCGATCATGAACTTCTCGGCCGACAGATAGGCGACCTTCGCCCCCGGCTGGCGGGCGCGCAGCTCGCCGCCGATCGCATGCATCAGGTGCGTCTTGCCGAGCCCGGTGGTGCCGTGGAGGAACAGCGGGTTGAAGCCGACCGGCCCGCCGTCGGCGAGGCTGCGCGCGGCGTTGTAGGCGAGCTCGTTCGACTTGCCGACGATGAAGCTGTCGAAGGTATAGCGCGGCTCGAGCGGCAGGCCGATGCAGGGGGCAGGAGTCGGGGCGGCGGCGGGCGGCGCGTCGTTGGCCGCCGGCGACTCGACGCCGCCGCGTCCCGGCACGACGACGAGCGCGACGTGGCGCAGCTCGGCGCATTGCGCGGTCCACAGCAGGCGCAGCCGGTCGATGAAGTGATTCGCCACCCAGTCGGCGAGGAACGCGGTCGGCAAAGCGAGGCGGACGGTGTCGCCGTCGACCTCATGCAGGGTCAGCGGCTTCAGCCAGTTGTCGAAGGTCCGCGCGCCGCATTCGTGGCGCAGCGTCGTGCGGACCGTTTCCCACATCGCGTCGACGGTCGTTGCCGTCGTCGCGGGTCGGGCCGCCGTCGTGGACCAGTTCGTCGCCATAGTCTCCTGCTTCGCCTCCCCGCCTGCCCGGTCGCCAGCCGGCCCCCGCCGACACGCCTCCGCCGTCTGCCGAAAATGCGGTCACGCACCGTCGTCAGGCCGCCGCGCGACCATGTTTTCTTGAGGACCGTTCCCCGCGGCATCGCTGCCGTCTGCGGGCCACTAACCACTGCCTTTCGGGTCGATCAAGGCCCGAAGTTTTACGGCATTTCAAATAAACCCGTTGACACGCAAACCCGCCAGATTGGCGCGTCGGTGGTCAAACGGTTGATTCTATGTGACCGATTAATGACGGTCGCGTGACGACCGAGTCGCGGAACGGTGGGCAAGTGCTTGACGGTAAACGTACAAAAGCCGTCCGACTCGGACGGCTTCACTGTCACACGGAAGTAGTGGCCAAGGTCAGCCGAGCGCCTTGACCCGCTTGGCGAGGCGCGAGATTTTCCGCGCGACTGTGTTCTTGTGCATCACGCCCTTGGCGACGCCGCGCATCAGCTCGGGCTGGGCGGCGAGCAGGGCGGCCCTGGCGGAGTCGGCCGTGCCGCCGTCGATCGCCGATTCGACCTTCTTCACGAAGGTGCGGATACGGCTGACGCGCGCCTTGTTGATCTCGGCGCGGCGGTCGTTGCGGCGGATGCGCTTTTCGGCCTGCGGGGTATTCGCCATTCTGGTCCTCGAACATCGTCAACGGCCGGGCGTGCAGTGGCACCCCGGGGGAGCGCGCCTGTTATAGGGCAGGGGGGCGATGGTCAAGCTTAGCGTTGGCGGCGCGGGCAGAAGAAGGTCGAGCGGCCGCCCTGGACGATGCGCTCGATCGTGCCGCGCCCGTCGGGACAGGGCAGCCCCTCGCGGCCATAGACGCAGAACTGCGAATGATAATGGCCGAGTGTCCCGTCGACCTGGGCATGGTCGCGCAGGGTCGATCCCCCGGCGGCGATCGAGGCGTTGAGCGTCTGGTGGATCGCCGGGACCAGCTTCGCCAGCTTCGCCGCCGACACGCTGCCCGCCGGACGGCGCGGGTCTATGCCGGCGATGTAGAGCGCCTCGCAGGCATAGATGTTACCAAGGCCAGCGATGAGGCGCTGGTCGAGGAGCAGCGGCTTGATCGGGCTGGTCCGGCCGGCGAGCTTCGCCTTGAGGTATGCCGGCGTCAGGCCGGGACCGAGCGGCTCGGGGCCGAGCGGGGCGAGCGGCGGATAGGCCGCGAGGGTTTCGGTCGGCACGAGGTCGAGGCTGCCGAAGCGCCG
>CAHJWP010000126.1 GCA_903642255.1 Sphingomonadaceae bacterium
TCGAGATGAAGGACCAGTCGCGGCTGATCGTGCCCAACCTCGATCTGATCACCAAGACGGTGCGCAACGTCACCCACGCCGGCGCGCTCGGCCGGATCCGAATCGTGCTCAGGGTCAACGACGACGCCGATCCCGCCGCGCTGAAGACGCTGATCGCCGGGCACCTCGCGGCGCACCCGAGGGTGCTCGCCGATCCCGCTCCGGCGGTCTATCTGACCGAGGCGCGCGACGGCGGACTGGAGTTTACCGCCTTCGCCTTCGTCGCCTCGCCGCGCGACGTCTTCGCGGCGCGCAGCGACCTGCTGTTCGCCATCGTCCCAGCGCTCAAGGCGAACGGCTTCGCGCTCGCCAATTCGACGCCGATCGTCAATCTGGGCGTCGACGGCCGGCTGATCGAGCCGGCACCGGGTGCGGCGGCCACCTGAGGGCGGAGCGGTCCTCTATCGACCGTCGTCAGCGGCCGAGGATCGCGCGATAGCGGAAGAAGTTGAAGACCGCCGCGATGCCGGTGCCGACGACGAAGCCGACCGCTGCCGGCAGCCTGAGGGCGACGAGGCCCGCCGAGATCGCATAGTTGATCGCCGCCCCGGCGAGCGAATTGACGACATAGGCGCCGAACTCGCGCCACGACGGCGGCGTCGGCGTGCGGAAGGTGACGGTGCGGTTGAGCCACCACGCGAAGACCATCGCCACCGGTATGGAGACGGCCCGGCCGGCATAGAACGTCGCGCCGCCGACATGGACCATCAGCCACAGCACCCCGGCGTCTAGCGCGGCGGCGCTGCCGCCGACGACGAGGAAGCGGCCGACCTGCCCGGCCCAGCCCGGCAGGCGAAAGCGCGCCTCGACCGCGACCACGCCGGCGGGTGGCAACTCGGTCTCGGTCGCCGGGGTCGGAACGTCAGTCACTCGTCAGCAGCGCGGTGAAGAAGCCGGTGACCAGCGCCTGCACGCCGAGCGCGCACAGCAGCACCGAGGGGATCGCCAGCCGCATCGTCCCCTCGACGTCGAGGTTGCCGAACCCGCGCCCTGCCCAGCCACCGACCGCGGCGACGGCGATGGCGATGCCGCCGGCGAGCATCACCGCGCCGGCGACGCACGTCCGGTCGATCGTGAACCAGCGGCGGGCCAGCTCGATGCGCGGCGACGACGGCCATAACTTCTCGCGCACCCCGAACAGCCGCGCGACGACGGCGAAGCTCATCAGCTGCGCGCCGATGATCACCCCGGCGGCGGCGAACAACAGAGTATGGACGCCGAGAGTCACGCTGCCGAGATGGACGCTGCCGGGCAGCAGCGCGAAGAGCAGGACCAGCCCGACGCTCGCCAGCGCCGCGCCCGGATAGAAGAACAGCCACTTCGGCGCGAAGGTCAGCAGGAACTTGAGGTGCCGCCAGCCGTCGCGCCATGAGCGCAGGTGCGGTGGGCGCGACCGGCCGTCGGGCGACAGCGTCGTCGGCACCTCGGCGACGCGCAGATGGGCCAGCGTCGCCTTGACGACCATCTCGGAGGCGAACTCCATGCCGGTCGTCTTCAGCCCGAGGCCGAGGATCGCATCGCGGCGGAAGGCGCGCAGGCCGCAGTGAAAGTCGCCGATCTGCGACGGGTAGAACAGTCGTCCGACGAAGCTGAGCACCGGATTGCCGAGGTAGCGGTGGAGCGGCGGCATCGCGCCGGGTGCGATCCCACCCTGGAAGCGGTTGCCCATGACAAGGTCGAAGCCGTCGCGCAACTTGTCGACGAACGGCAGCAGGCCAAGAAAATCATAGCTGTCGTCGCTATCGGCCATCGCCACATAGCGCCCGCGCGACGCGACGATGCCGGCCTGCAGCGCCGCGCCGTAACCGCGCACCGGCACCGCGACGACGCGGGCGCCGAGACTTTCGGCGATGCGCTGACTGCCGTCGGTCGAGCCGTTGTCGGCGATGACGACCTCGCCGGCGACGCTGCTCTGCGCGAGGAAGCGGTTCGCCTTCTCGATGCAGACCCCGAGCGTCTCGGCCTCGTTGAGGCACGGCATGACGATCGACAGTTCGATGTCGGCCAGCTCGGTCGCTGCGGAGCGCAGCGGCAGCGTCATCACGTTCATGGCAGTCCCTCGTTCACCCACGTCGGTCCGTACACGATCGTGACGCAACCGAAAATGAACGAGTTACGCTAGGTGAAACGCTTCCCGCAGCCCGTCGACGACGAACTGCGCCGCGAGCGCGGCGAGGACCACGCCGAGTAGCCGGGTGATCATCGCCTCGATCTTGTCGCCGATCAGCCGCATCACGGCCCCGGCCAGCAGCAGCGCCGCGAGCATTGTCGCCAGCACCGCGGCGAGGGCGGCGTAGACCACCAGATGCGCTTCGAACCCGTGGGCGCGCGCGGTCAGCAGCATGACCGCGGCGATCGACCCCGGCCCCGCGATCATCGGGATCGCCATCGGGAAGACCGAAATGTCCTCCTCGCACACCGCGCGGCCGCGGACGACCTCCTCGGCCCGGTCCTCGCGGCGCTCGGTGCGCTTCTCGAAGACCATGTCGATCGCGATCAGGAACACCATGATGCCACCGGCGATGCGAAACGCGGCGAGGCTGATGCCGAGCGCGGTGAGGAACCGCTCGCCGAAGATGCCGAAGGCGAACAGCACGCCGGCGGCGATCGCCGTCGAGCGCAGCGCCATGTTGCGGCGATGGGCAGGGGTCGCGCCGGGCGTCAGCGACGAGAAGATCGGCACGCACCCCGGCGGGTCGAGGACGACGAACAGCGTGACGAACGCCGAGATGAACAGGGAGAGAAGGTCGGTCACAACCCGACCACCGCGGGCAATCCTGCCCGCAGCAGCGCCGCGGTCAGCGTGTTGCGCAGCAGGCAGGCGATCGTCATCGGCCCGACGCCGCCCGGCACCGGCGTAATCGCGCGCGCCACCGCGACCGCCTCGTTGAAGTTGACGTCGCCGACCAGCTTCGTCGTGCCGTCGTCCCGCGTGATCCGGTTCATCCCGACGTCGATCACCACCGCACCGGGTTTCAACCAGCTTCCCCGCACCAGTTCAGGCACCCCCACCGCGGCGACGACGATGTCGGCGCGGGCGACATGGCCGGCGAGGTCGCGCGTCCGGCTGTGGGCGATCGTCACCGTCGCCGACGCCGCGGTCAGCAGCGCCGCCATCGGCTTGCCGACGATGTTGGACCGGCCGACGACCAGCGCCTCGGCTCCCGACAGGTCACCGCACGCGTCCTTCAGCAGCATCAGGCATCCGGTCGGCGTGCACGGCACCAGCCCCGGCAGCCCGGTCGCCAGCCGCCCGGCGTTGACCGGGTGAAAGCCGTCGACGTCCTTGTCGGGATCGATCGCGACCAGCACCTTGGCCTCGTCGATTTGCCCCGGCAGCGGTAGCTGGACGAGGATGCCGTCGACCGCGTCATCGGCGTTGAGCGCGACGACGAGCGCCAGCAGGTCGGTCTCGGGCACATCGGCGGGCAGGCGATGCTCGATCGACCGCATTCCCGCCGTCGCCGTCCGCGCCAGCTTGTTCTTCACATAGACGTGGCTCGCCGGATTGTCGCCGACGAGGACGACCGCAAGGCCGGGCGCGCGGCCGCGCGCGGCGGCGAACGCCGGCACGGCGGCGCGGACCCGCTCGACGAGCGCGGCGGCATGGGCCTTGCCGTCGATCAGCGTCGCGGTCATGTCGGCTCCCGGACCGCGGTTAGCGCCTGCAGCTTGCGCATCAGCGCGACCGGATCGCCGTCGATCGTCACGACCTTCGACCGCGTCGTCACGCCGCCGGTCACCTCGACCTCGCGCGGCTTGACGCCGAGCCAGCGGGCGAGCGTCGCCTCGACCGCGTCGTTCGCCTCGCCGTCGACGGGGGCGGCGGCGACACGGACGTTCAGCTGCGGCTTGCCTTCGGCGTCGGCGACGAGTCCCTCGACCGCGTTACGCCCGCCGCGGGGCGACACGCGGACGCTGAGCGTGATCCCCCCGGTTACAGGCTCCCATGCCTTCAGATCGCACCCGTATCGAGCAGGATCGCCGGCAGCAGGCGCTGGATCAGGATGATGATCAGGATCAGCACCATCGGCGACAGGTCGATGCCGCCGAGGTCGGGCAGGACGCGGCGGATCGGCCGCAGCAGCGGCTCGGTGATCGCATCGAGGAAGCGCAGCACGCCGCGGACGAAGCCGTTATAGGTGTTAATGACGTTGAAGGCGATCAGCCACGACAGGATCGCCTGGAGGATCAGCAGCCAGATCAGCCACTGCAGCACCATGATGACGATGCCGACGATGGCGGCGAGGGTGTTCATTCGGGGGCTCCGGTTATGCCCTCAGCATCTAGGGGGTCGGGCTCGGACGCGCAATCGACGGGCGCTTGATCCTCCCCGCTGGCGGGGAGGTGGCGCGCACTTGCGCGACGGAGGGGCGGTGGTGCGAGGGGCCGCGGCTGACGTGCCCGGCTGAACCGCCCCTCCGCCGCTTCGCGGCATCTCCCCGCAAGCGGGGAGGATCTTATGCCCGCACCAGCGTCCCCGCCCCCTCGCGCGTGAAGATTTCGAGCAGCATCGCGTGGCCGACCCGCCCGTCGAGGATCACCGCCGCGCCGACGCCCGCGCCGACGGCGGCGACGCACGTCTCGATCTTGGGGATCATGCCGCCCGAGATCGTGCCGTCGGCGACCAGCGCCGCGATGGCCCTGGGGTTGAGGTCGGTCAGCAGGTCGCCGGCCTTGTCGAGCACGCCGGCGACGTCGGTCAGCAGGAACAGCCGCGCCGCACCGATCGCCGCGGCGATCGCGCCCGCCATGGTGTCGGCGTTGACGTTGTACGTGACGCCGTCGGCCCCGGCCGCGACAGGCGCGATGACCGGCACGATCCCGGCGGCGATCAGCACGTCGATCAGCCGGCGGTCGACCGCGACCGGCTCGCCGACGAAGCCGAGATCGACCTCGCGTTCGATGTTGCTGCCCGGATCGCGGGTCGTCCGCGTCGCCTTGACGGCGCGCACCAAGTGCGCATCCTTGCCCGAAATTCCCGCCGCGCTGCCGCCCGCGGCGTTGATCCAGCCGACGAGTTCCTTGTTGATCGAGCCGGCGAGAACCATTTCCGCGACCTGAGCGGTCGCCGCGTCGGTCACGCGTAGGCCGTCGACGAATTCGCTCTTGATGCCCAGCCGGCCGAGCATCGCGCCGATCTGGGGGCCGCCGCCATGCACGACGACGGGATTGATGCCGCACGCCTTGAGCAGCACGATGTCCTCCGCGAAGTCGCGCGCCAGCTCGGGCTCGCCCATCGCGTGGCCACCATACTTCACGACGAAGATCTGCCCCGCGTAGCGCTGCAGGTACGGCAGCGCCTCGATCAGCGTCGCGGTCTTGGCCAATGCGGCGGGATGGGGGGCGTTGTCGGACATCGAGGCGGCTATAGCGGGCTAGCCGCGGATGAACAGGCCGATCGTCAGCGCGACGCCGATGACGACGACGGCGCTCCGCAGCGCCAGCACCGGCACCCGCTTGAGCAGGATCGCGCCGGCATACCCCCCGACCACAGACCCCGCGCCGACAGCGATGGCCTTGGTCCACGGGATCGCCGTCGTCAGCGCGAAGACGATCGCCGCGGCGATGTTCGACAGGCCGACCAGCACGTTCTTGGTCCCGCCGGCGTTGCGGATCGGCATCTTCGCGAGCGTCAGCGCCGCCAGCGTGACGATTCCCGCCCCGCCGCCGAAGAAGCCGCTGTAAACCGCGATGACGCTCTGGATCAGCGCCGAGACCCACGCCGGGGGCGCAGTCCCGCCACCCTGCGGCTTCGGCCCGAAGCTGCTCCACGCGAACAGGCAGGTCGCCGCGAGCACGAGCCACGGGACCATCGCGCCGAACACGCTCGCCGGCGTCACCAGCAGGAGGAACGCGCCGGCGATGCCGCCGACCAGGCTGATGATCGCCAGTGTCCGGAACGACAGCCGCTCAGTGCCGGCGACGAGACTGCGCCCGGCGAGCCCCGTCGTCACCTGACCCGGAAACAGCGCGACGGTCGAGGTGATATTGGCCAGCCGCGGGTCGAGCCCGGTCAGGATCAGCGCCGGCAGGGTGACGAACGACCCACCCCCGGCGAGCGCGTTCTGCGCGCCGGCCCAGATGCCGGCGGCGAACAGGAGGGCGAGGAGAAGCACACCCTGTGGGTGACGCGCGCACGTCGCAGCGTCAAGCAGGCGATGCGTGGGCAACGAAGCCGTGGCGCGGTCGTTGAGCGGCGATGAAAGTCTCCGCTCCCGGCATCCGCACCGTCACGACGCGCAGCGACACCCTCGTCGCGATCTGCAAGAAGTGCGGCAGGAAGCTTGGCGGTGGCTTCGGCGATGGGGGCAAGACCTCGCTCGCCAAGGCGCTCAAGACGTCGCTCGACCTGCCGAAGTGGAAGCGCTCGCCGGTCCGCCTCGTCGAGACCGGTTGCATGAAGCTGTGCCCCAAAGGCGCGGTAGCGGTGACGACGAGCGGCGACGCGCGGCTGGTGTATGTCGTCCCGAAGGGGACGCCGGTAGCGGAAGTGGCGGCGCACCTCGGACTGCCGGCATCTTCGACTACCGTTGGCTTCGCCACGGTGCCTCAGGCTGGCGGCGGTGTTGTACGGATGGGATCCGACTGACCGCGCCGCCGCGGTACACGGTACCGCGCGCTGTACCGCAGGCAAGGCGTGAACAGCGATGCGTGGGCGCATACTTTGTATACTTGTTCATCTTCGCGACCCGTCAGAAGAACGCCTGCAGCCCCGTTTGCGCCCGGCCGAGGATCAACGCGTGGACGTCGTGGGTGCCCTCGTACGTGTTGACCGCTTCGAGGTTCATCACGTGGCGGATGACGCCGTATTCGTCGCTGATGCCGTTGCCGCCGTGCATGTCGCGCGCGGTCCGGGCAATGTCGAGCGCCTTGCCGCAGTTGTTGCGCTTGATGAGGCTGATCGCCTCAGGGGCAAGGGCGTGGGCGTCGAGCAG
>CAHJWP010000127.1 GCA_903642255.1 Sphingomonadaceae bacterium
TCGCCCGCGCCGGCGTGTCGCCCGACACGCGCGCCTTCGTCCCCCACATCACGCTCGCCCGCCTCGGCCGCGATGCCGGTCCGCTCGGCGGGTTCCTCGCCCGGCCGGCCCCGGCGGCGGCGTTCGACGTCACCGGCTTTGCGCTGTTCGAGAGCGTCCTGACCCGGGCCGCCGCCGCTTACCATCCGCTCGCCAACTTCGACTTTGCTGTTAACTGAACTTAAATGGTTAATGACTGATTATTAACTTGCTGTCCCTGTCTTAAGTTATAGAAGCCTCAACTATCGCACCGCAGCGCGAGGCGCGGGGCTCAACGAACAGGGATCGACATGCTTGCCATCATCCGTACTGCCGCGCTCGTCGCGGCGCTGGGCACCGCCGCCGTCGCCGGCGCGGTCGTGCCGTTTGACGTCCGCTACGAATCCGAAGCGCCCGGCATCCAGAACACGACCGCGACCTTCTCGGTCGGCGGCGTCGAGACGTTCGAGGCGCTGCCGACCGGCACTGGCGAGGGCTTCACCACCGACTTCGGCACGACGGGCAAGATCAGCGGCGCCTATGCCAACGTCCAGATCAACAGCGCCGACCAGTATGGCGGCTCGGGCGGCACCGGCAAGTACGCCGTGACCTTCACCCGCAACGGTGATTACACGCTGAACCTGTCGTCGACGATCCCCGGCGGCGTCAATTACTTTGGCTACTGGCTGTCGGCGCTCGATCCGGGCAATCAGGTCACCTTCTACAGCCACGGCGTCAAGCTGTTCACCTTCATGCCGTCGGACGCCATCGCTGCGGTCAACAGCCACCCCAACCCCGGCGAATATTACGGCAACCCCAACGCGGCGTTCGCCGGCCAGGACAGCGGCGAGCCGTTTATCTTCCTCGACTTCTTCAGCACGCAGCGGCCGTTCGACCAAGTCGTGTTCAGCGAAGTCAACTCGGGCGGTGGTTACGAGTCCGACAATCACACCGTTGGCCACTTCCTGACCGAGGGCACCGGTACGCCGGTTCCGCTCAGCCCCGGGTCGTTCCCCGGTGCGGTGCCCGAGCCGGCGACATGGGCGATGATGCTGGCGGGCTTCGGCTTCGTCGGGGCCAGCGTCCGCCGCCGCCGGTCGACGTTGGTCGCCGCATAGCAGCTGCGGTCGTTTGTCGCGCCACTAAGGGCGGGAGCTGCGGCTCCTGCCCTTTTCGTTTGGCGATGTTGTCCGTTTCCGGCACGATCGACCTTGCTACCGGTAACATTATGTGGTTTGTGGCTGTTGTAGCAGAATAAAATAACAATCTGGGAGTGCCGCTTTGACTGTCGCCCGCGCCATGCTCGACAGCCGGACAGCCCCGGCCGCGGCCCTTGCTGCCATGGCCAACCCGATCCGCACCCGCCGCGACTGGGACGCCGCCCGCGCCGCGGTCCTCGCCGATCCCGGCGCATTCCACAGCGCCGCGGCGAAGAAACTCCACTGGTTCGTCGCCGACGCCGGGCCGAATGGCGCGTGGCTCAGCTTCGAGGGCGACGCATGGCGCGGCTACGACGCGGTCACCGCCGCCCCGGTCGATCCCGGCCTGCCCGCCGACTTCACGCCATGGACCACGGCGTTCGACGCGAGCGACCCGCCGTTCTTCAAGTGGTTCGCCGGGGGCCGGACCAACGCGTGCTTCGCCGAGGTCGACGCGCACGTGCTGGCCGGTCACGGCGACGAGGCGGCGCTGATCTTCGAGGGCGACCGCTGGGATATGGCGGCCGACCACGGCCGCGGCGCGCCTGTCGACTGCTACAGCGTCAGCCGCAAGAAACTGCTGCTCGAGACGGCGAAGTGCGCGATCGCGCTCGACGGGCTGGGGCTGAAGGCCGGCGACCGCATTGCGCTCAACATGCCGTCGATCCCGGCGCAGCTCTACTGGACCGAAGCCGCCAAGCGCCGCGGCATCATCTACACGCCGGTGTTCGGCGGGTTCAGCGACAAGACGCTCAGCGACCGGATCGACGACGCGGGCGCGCGCGTCGTCGTCACTGCCGACGGCGGCTACCGCAACGCACAGGTCGTGCCGTTCAAGACGGCGTACACCGACCCGGCGCTCGACATTTACACCCCTGTCGCCGCGGCCAAGCGCATCGTGTCCGAACGGCTGGCGAGCCTCGATCTCGCTTCCGACGCCACTGCCGCGATCGACGCTGCCGTCGCGACTACCCTCGCGGGGGAGACCACGGTCGAGCGCAGCGACGTCATGCGCGGCGTCGGGCGCGCGCTGGCCGAGCTGGGCAAGGCGGGCAGCCTCGACGCCGCCGCCGCCGCGCGCGTCCGCATCGCCGTCGCCGAGGCGCTCGTCGCCACGCCGCCGCGCGTCGATACGGTCATCGTCTGCCGCCACGCCGCCCAGCCCGACCTGATCTGGCGAGACGAGCGCGACGTGTGGAGCCACGATCTGACCGACGCGGCGGGCAAGCAGCTGTGCGAGGCGGCGGGCGTCGCCGACGAGGCCGCGTTGCTCGCCCTCCCGGCGCAGGACTTCGTCGCCGCTATCTGGAAGCTCGCGCCCGTCGCCCCGCTCGACGCCGAGTTTCCGATGTTCGTCATCTACACCAGCGGCTCGACCGGCAAGCCGAAGGGCGTCGTCCACGTCCACGGCGGCTATACCGCGGGCGTCGCCAGCACGATGGCGGTCGCCTTCGACGCGCGCCCCGGCGACGTGATGTACGTCGTCGCCGACCCCGGCTGGATCACCGGGCAGAGCTATATGTTCTCCGCCGCGCTGACCTGCCGCGTGACGACGGTGATGTGCGAGGGCGCGCCGGTCTTCCCGCACGCCGGGCGCTTCGCCGCGTCGATCGAGCGCCACGGCGTGACGATCTTCAAGGCCGGCGTCACCTTCCTCAAGTTCGTCATGTCCGACGCGCAGAATCTGAAGGACATCGAACGCTACGACCTGTCGGGCCTGCGCGTCGCCACCTTCTGCGCCGAGCCGACCAGCCCGTCGGTGCAGGCGTTCGGCATGGCCCACGTCACGCCGCAATACATCAACAGCTACTGGGCGACCGAGCATGGCGGGATCGCGTGGACGCATTTCTACGGCAACGACGATTTCCCGTTGAAGGCCGACGCGCACACCTATCCGCTGCCGTGGATCGTCGGCGAGGTGTGGGTCGAGGACGAGACGGCGGGCAGAGGCGACGGCATCGTCTTCCCGCGCACCACCCCCGGCGGCGGCGTCCCGCACCGCCGCGCCGCGCCCGGCGAAAAGGGCGAGATCGTCATCGCCGCACCCTACCCGTATCTCGCCCGCACCGTGTGGAGCGGCACCGGGTTCGCCGTCGACAACGGCACCGTTGCCCCCGGCTGGCGCGGCGACGCGGCGCGGTACGAGAGCAGCTACTGGACGCGCTGGGCCGGCGCGTGGGCCTATACCCAGGGCGACTTCGCGGTCGTCCACGACGACGGCAGCTTCTCGCTCCACGGACGGTCGGACGACGTCATCAACGTCAGCGGCCACCGCATGGGGACCGAGGAGATCGAGGGCGCGATCCTGCGCGACAAGGCACTCGACCCCGATTCGCCGGTCGGCAACGTGCTGGTCGTCGGCGCGCCCCACCGCGAGAAGGGGCTGACCCCGCTCGCTTTCATCGTCCCCTCGCCCGGCCGCAAGCTCGCCCAAGACGACAAGCGCCGCCTGTTCGATCTCGTCCGCAGCGAAAAGGGTGCGGTCGCCGTGCCGCAGGACTTCATCGAGGTCGCCGAATTCCCCGAGACGCGCAGCGGCAAGTACGTCCGCCGCATGGTCCGCGCGCTCGTCGAGGGCGGCGAGCTGGGCGACGTCTCGACGCTGCGCAATCCGGCCAGCCTCGACGCGCTGAAGACGGCGATCGACAGCTGGCAGCGCAGGCAGAAGCTGTCGGAAGACCAGCAGCTGTTCGAGCGCTACCGCTACTTCCGCATCCAGTACAACAATGTCGCGCCCGGCGAGAAGGTGGCGACGGTGTTCGTCACCAACCCGCCGGTCAACGCATTGAACGAACGCGCGCTGGACGAACTCAACATCGTCGTCGACCATCTGTCGCGGCGCGACGACGTGGTGGCGGTGGTGTTCACCGGCGACGGCACGGCGAGCTTCGTCGCCGGGGCCGACATCCGCCAGTTCCTCGACGAGATCCACACCGTCGAGGAGGCGCGCGTCCTCCCCAACAACGCCCAGCTCGCGTTCAACAAGATCGAGGCGATGGCCAAGCCGTGCATCGCCGCGATCCAGGGCGTCGCGCTCGGCGGCGGCATGGAGTTCGCGCTGGCCTGCCATTACCGCATTGCCGAACCGACCGCGCGCTTCGGGCAGCCGGAGATGCGGCTGCGGCTAATCCCGGGCTATGGCGGCACCCAGCGGTTGCCAAGATTGCTGGCCCGCGCGAATAGCGGCGAGGGTATCCGCGACGCGCTCGACCTGATCCTCGGCGGCCGGAGCATCGACGCCGACGAAGCCGCGCGGATCGGGTTGATCGACGCGATCGCCGGCGACAGCGGCAGTGCACTCGAAGCGGCGCACGCCCTAATCCGCGAGCATCTCGGCATGCGCGACACGACAGACGCAACCGACGCCCTCGGTGCCGCGATTGCGCGGCAGGCGGAGCTCGTTGGCGGCCGCGAGACGACGGTCGAAGCCGATTTCGCCACCCTGCTCGACGACGGCCACATCCAGCGCATCGTGCGGCAGACCGAGTGGGCCGGGCGCGGCGCGGCGTGTCGTGCAGCCCTCGATGCGGTGCGGACCGGGCTGGCCGAGGGGATGACCGCCGGTCTGCATGCCGAGCGCGAGGCGTTCGCGACCGCCGTCGTCGATCCGAACGGCGGCAAGGCCGGCATCCGCGAGTTCATGGACAAGAAGTCGCCGCCGCTGCCGATCCGCCGCGACGGCGTCTTCGTCGACGGCGAGCATCTCAGCCGCGGCAGCGTCCTGCAGGCGACGCGCCAGCTCCTGCCCGTCGGCGCGCCGTTCTTCCCGTCAGTCGACGCGATCCCATCGTGGCAGTACGCCTTCGGCATCGCCCGCGACGAGGCCAGCGGCGCGCCGCGCTTCGGCCCGCCCGCGACCCACGAGCGCGAACTCATCGTCCCGGTCGACCGCCCCGAGCCGAACGACGCGCTCGTCTACATGCTGACCAGCGAGGTCAACTTCAACGATATCTGGGCGTTGACCGGCATTCCGGTGTCGCCGTTCGAGGGCCACGAGAACGATTACCAGACGACCGGCTCGGGCGGGGTCGGGCTCGTCGCGGCGCTCGGCTCCGAGGCGCGGGCCGAGGGGCGGCTCAAGGTCGGCGACCTCGTCGCGGTCTATTCGGGGACCAACGACCTGCTCAGCCCCCAAGTCGGGCGCGACCCGATGTTCGCCGACTTCGCGATCCAGGGCTATGAGACGCCGACCGGCAGCCACGCCCAGTTCCTCACGGTCCAGGCCCCGCAGCTCCATGCTGTGCCCGGCGACCTGACGCTCGAACAGGCGGGGTCGTACATCCTCAACCTCGGCACGGTGTGGCGCGCTTTGTTCACCACGCTCGACATCGAGGGCGGCCGGACGATCTTCGTCGAGGGCGCGGCGACCGGCACCGGCCACGACGCGATGAAGACAGCTGCGAAATCGGGGCTGGCCGTCACCGGCCTCGTCTCGTCGGCGGCGCGCGCCAAGTACGTCGTCGGCGAGGGCGCAGTCGGCGCGATCGACCGCACCGACCCGCGCTGGGCGTCAGCCTTCACCGCCGTTCCGGAAGCCGACCCCGCAGCGTGGGAAGTCGCCGGCGAGCCGATCCTCGACGAGTACCGACGCTTGAACGGCGGCAAGCTCGCCGACTATGCCGTCAGCCATGCCGGCGAGACCGCCTTCCCGCGCAGCTTCCAGCTGCTCGGCGAGGGCGGCGTGCTGGCGTTCTACGGGGCGTCGTCAGGCTACCACTTCACCTTCGTCGGCAAGGCCGGCTCGGTTGCCCCCGAGGCGGCGCTGCGCCGCGCCCGCGTCCGCGCCGGCGAGGCGGTGCTGCTGTTCTACGGCCCGCGCTCGACCGCATTGCTCGACGAGACGGGGCTCGAGATGATCGAGGCGGCGCGCACGGTGCAGGCCCGCACCGTCGTCGTCACGACGACCGACGGCCAGCGCGAGTTCATCCAGTCGCTGGGTTTCGAGGACGCGCTCGCCGGCGTCGTCAGCCTCGAGGACGTCGCCCGGCGCGAGGGCAGGAACTTTGCCTGGCCCGACGCGATGCCGCGCCTGCCCGACGCCAAGGCCGACATCGAGGCGTTCCGGGCCAGCGTCCGCGACTATCAGGACAAGACGCTCAAACCCTTCGGCGCGGCGGTCGGCAAGCTGCTCCGCTCGCCCGACAACCCGCGCGGGGCCCCCGACCTCGTGCTCGAACGCGCCGGGCAGGACACGCTCGGGGTGACGACGGCGCTGGTCAAGCCGTTCACCGGCCGCGTCGTCTATGCCGAGGACATGAGCCACAAACGCTACAGTTTCTACGCGCCGCAGGTGTGGACGCGGCAGCGGCGGATCGTCATGCCGACCGCCGAAATCCGCGGTACGCACCTGTGCAACGCCTATGAAGTCACGCGGATGAACGACATGATCGCCGCCGGGCTGCTCGAGGTGACCGAGCCGACGATGGTGCCGTGGGATGGGCTGCCGGCGGCGCACCAGGCGATGTGGGACAACAGGCACACGGGCGCGACCTATGTCGTCAACCATGCGCTGCCCGAGGCGGGGCTGCGCGGCAAGGACGCGCTGCTCGAGGCGTGGGCGGCACGGGAAGCGGCGAATGGATAATCGCGGTGTCATGCTGGCGCACGCCAGGATCCACCTTTGGGCAAGCGACGAAGGCCCGTGACTGGCACGACCGTGGATGCTGGCGTGCGCCAGCATGACGACAGGTAGAGGTTGGAGAAACACGCGATGGCCACCAAG
>CAHJWP010000128.1 GCA_903642255.1 Sphingomonadaceae bacterium
TCGCGGCGATCTGCGGCATCGACGCTGCCGAGATCGAGGCGCTGGCCCGCGAATACGGCGACGCGGCGCGGCGCGGGTAGCGCGGCGGCGAGGCTTTCGATCCCGCACAGGCCGCAGCCGCTCGGGCCGGTGATCGTCCGGCGGCGCGCGGCGATCGCGCCGGATTCGGCGATGCTCAGCCGCACTTCGATGCCGTCGGTGTGGCGCACCACGTCGGTCTCGCCGGCGTCGGCCGCGGTGGCGACCAGCCCCTCGGTCAGCGCGAAGCCGATCGCGAAGTCGGCGAGGTCGGCCGGCGTCGCGAGCAGTACGGCGACCGTCGCGCCGTTGACGACGATCGCCACCGGCACCTCGTCGGCCAGTACGCGGTCGCCAGTGTCGCGGGCACCGTCGCGCCAGCGGATCGGCGTTTCCCTCGGGGTCATCGACCCGCCATAAGCGTTCCGTGCCCGACGTCCAGCAGGGACAGACCATGACCGACCGCAGCGACACGCCCGATTTCACGCCGTACGCCGGCCCGGCCGGCGGCTGGGGGTCGCTGCGCTCGGTCGCCGAGATCCTGCCGCGCGAAGGCAATGTCGTCGCCGTGTCGCGCGAGCTGCTGCGCCAGAACAAGACCGATGGCTTCGCCTGCGTGTCGTGCGCATGGTCGAAGCCGGCCAACGCCCACCCCGCCGAGTTCTGCGAGAACGGGGCGAAGGCGACCGCGTGGGAGCTGACCAGCCGGCGGGCCGACGGCGATTTCTTCACCGGGCATAGCGTCAGTGAGTTGCTCGGCTGGCGCGATTACGACCTCGAACAGCAGGGCCGCCTGACCGAGCCACTGCGCTACCACGCCGCAACCGACCGCTATCTGCCGATCGCATGGGAAACGGCGTTCGCCGAGATCGGGGCCGAACTGCAGACGTTCGACCCCAAGTCGGTCGTGTTCTACGCCAGCGGCCGGGCGAGCCTCGAGACGTCGTATATGTACGCGCTGTTCGCCCGGCTGTACGGCAACAACAACCTGCCCGACAGCAGCAACATGTGCCACGAGACGACGTCGGTCGCGCTCAAGAAGCGGATCGGCGTGCCGGTCGGGACGACGCGCCTCGAAGACTTCGACCATTGCGACGCGATCTTCTTCTTCGGGCAAAATGTCGGGTCGAACTCGCCGCGGCTGCTCCACCCGCTGCGGTCGGCGGCGAAGCGCGGCTGCATGATCGTCACCTTCAACCCGCTGATCGAACGCGGGCTCGAACGCTTCACCAACCCGCAGGACCCGGTCGAGATGCTGACCGGTGGCGAGACGCGGATCAGCAGTCAGTATCATCAGGTCCGCGCCGGCGGCGACATCGCCGTGCTGATGGGCCTGTGCAAATACGCGATCGAAGCCGACGATCGGACCGGCGGCATCCTCGACCACGCCTTCATCGCCGAACACTGCCACGGGTTCGACGCCTTCGCCGCGGCGGCGCGGGCGACGACGTGGGACGCGATCGAGGCCGCGTCTGGACTCGATGCCGACGCGATCCGCGCGGCGGGCGAGGTCTACGTCACGGCGAAGGCGGTGATCGGCGTCTACGGCATGGGGCTGACCCAGCACGTCCACGGCATCGAGAACGTCGAGATGATGGTCAACCTGCTGCTGCTCCGCGGCAATATCGGGCGCGAGGGTGCCGGCGTCTGTCCCGTTCGCGGCCACAGCAACGTCCAGGGCCAGCGCAGCGTCGGCATCACCGAGAAGCCCGAACTCGCCCCGCTCGATAAGCTGAAGGAACAATACGGCTTCGAACCGCCGCGGACCAAGGGGCTCAACACCGTCGAGGCGTGCGAGGGTGTCCTCGACGGCAGTGTCCGTGCGTTCGTCGGGCTCGGCGGCAACTTCCTGCGCGCGATCCCCGACACCGGCCGGATGGAGCCGGCGTGGGCGAAGCTGCGGCTGACGGTCCATGTCGCGACCAAGCTCAACCGCGGCCATCTCGTCCCCGGCGAGGTCAGCTACATCCTGCCGTGCCTCGGCCGCACCGAACGCGACGTCCAGGCGACCGGCCGCCAGTCGGTGTCGGTCGAAGACTCGACGAGCTGCATCCACGGCTCGGTCGGCGAGCGCGGCCCGGCGTCGGAGCACCTGCTGTCGGAGGCGGCGATCGTCGCCGCCATCGCGCAGGCGACGCTGCCGCCCAACCCCAAGGTGCCGTGGGCCGCATGGGTCGGCGACTACGGCAAGGTCCGCGACGCGATCGCCGAAACCTACCCCGATTTCTTCCACGACTTCAACGACCGGATGTTCACCCCGGGCGGATTCTATAAGGGCAACAAGGCCCGCGACCGGCACTTCGAGACGGCGAGCGGCAAGGCCGAGTTCAGTGTGCCCGCGATGCTCGACGCCGCCGGTTTCGACGACGCGCCCGGCCGGTTCCGCCTGATCACCCTACGCTCGAACGACCAGTTCAACACCACGGTCTACGGCTATCACGACCGCTTCCGCGGCGTGAAGGGAACGCGCGACGTGCTGTTCGTCGGGCCCGTCGACATGGCCGAGGCGGGACTCGCCGAGGGCGACATCGTCAGCCTGACGAGCGACCACAAGGACGGGGTCGCCCGCCGCCTCGACGGCCTGCGGGTCCACGCCTATGCCCTGCCGAAGGGCTGCATCGGGGCCTATTACCCCGAGGCGAACGTCCTGATGCCGGTCGGCCACCACGCCGAGCAGAGCTTCGTCCCGGCGGCGAAGACCGTGCCGGTGCGGATCGAACGGGCCGCCTGAAACCGGATCCGACGTGCCGGACGGCTACCCCGCTGCGATCAGTCGCGGGCGATGCACATCGCGATGCCCATGCCGCCACCGATGCACAATGTCGCGAGGCCCTTTTTCGCGTCGCGCTTGCCCATCTCGTAGAGCAGGGTCGTCAGGACGCGCGCGCCGCTCGCGCCGATCGGGTGGCCGATGGCGATCGCGCCGCCGTTGACGTTGACCTTGGCCGGATCGAGGCCGAGTTCCTGGCCGACGGCGAGCGCCTGCGCGGCGAACGCTTCGTTGGCCTCGATCAGGTCGAGGTCGGCGACCGTCCAGCCGGCCTTGGCCAGCGCCTTCTGCGACGCGGTGACCGGGCCGATGCCCATCACGCTCGGATCGACGCCGGTCGACGCCCAGCTGGCGATCCGGCCGAGCACCGTCGCGCCACGGCGCTTCGCCTCCTCAGCCGACATCAGGACGAGTGCCGCCGCGCCGTCGTTGATCCCGCTGGCGTTGGCTGCGGTGACGGTGCCGTCCTTCTTGAACGCACCCTTGAGGCCCGCCACGCCTTCGACCGTCGCGCCGTCGCGGATATACTCGTCGTCGCTGACGACCGTGTCGCCCTTGCGGCCCTTGATCGTCACCGGCGCGATCTCGTCGCGGAAGCGCCCGGACGAGCGGGCGGCGCTTGCCTTGTTCTGGCTGGCGACGGCGAAGGTGTCCTGCGCGGCGCGGCCGATCTGATACTGCTCGGCGACGTTCTCGGCGGTGATGCCCATGTGATAGCCGTTGAAGGCGTCCCACAGCCCGTCCTTGATCATCGTGTCGACCAGCTCGACCGCGCCCATCTTGGTGCCCGACCGCAGCGCCTGCGCATGGGTCGACTGGCTCATGCTCTCCTGCCCGCCGGCGATGACGACCGCGGCGTCACCGGCCATGATCGCCTGCGCGCCGAGGGCCACCGCGCGCAGGCCACTGCCGCACACCTGGTTGACGCCCCACGCCGGAGCCTCCTTGGCGATGCCCGCGCCCATCGCCGCCTGCCGTGCCGGGTTCTGGCCCTGGGCCGCGGTCAGCACCTGCCCCATGATCACCTCGTCGACCTCGTCGGCGGCTACGCCCGACTGGGCGAGCGCGGCCATGATCGCCTGCCGGCCGAGCTCGTGCGCCGGTACCTGGCCGAAGGCGCCCATGAAGCTGCCGACCGGCGTGCGCTTGGCGGCGGTGATGACGATGTCGGTCATGGTGACGGGCTCCCAAGGTTTGCCGCCAGCCATAGGCCGCGCCCACGGACAAGGAAAGCGGCCGCGTTGCGGCGCAGCAACGACCTGTGCTACCGCAACATATTGTTGTTCGGGATCGACGATGGACCAAACCCCCGCCGCGCCGGCTCCGCCGGTGGTCATCAAGAAATACGCCAACCGCCGGCTGTATAATACCGGCACGTCGAGCTACATCACGCTCGAGCATCTCGCCGTGATGACGCGCGAGGGGCGCGATTTTCAGGTGTTCGACGCCAAAAGCGGCGAGGACATCACCCACAACGTCCTCACCCAGATCGTCATGGACGGCGAAAACGGCGGCCAGACGATGCTGCCGGTACCGTTCCTGCGCCAGCTGATCGCGATGTACGGCGATTCGATGCAGGCGATGGTGCCGCACTATCTCGAGGCGTCGATGGCGGCGTTCGCCAAGAACCAGGCGCAGTTCCGCGACTCGGTCGCCGGCGCGTTCGGCGGCGCGGCGTTCAAGCCGTTCGAGACGCTTGCCAAGCAGAACATGGCGATGTTCCAGGCCGCCGCCGACATGCTGACCGGGCGCGCCGCGCTCGTCGCGGCGAAGCCGGCGGAACCGGCGGCCGACGAACTCGAGGCGCTGAAGGCGCAGATGGCGGCCCTGCAGGCGCAACTGGCAAAGCTGAGCAAGTAACGCCTGATCCTCCCCGTCTTCGGGGAGGAGTTGGCTACGGTTTGACGAACTTCAGCGTCATCCGGTCGCTCTCGCCGATCGCGGCGTATCGCGCGCGGTCGGTGTCGCCTTCCTGATAGGTCGGCGGCAGGGTCCAGACGCCCTTGGGGTAGTCGTGGGTGTCCTTCGGGTTGGCGTTGACCTGCGAAGCGGCGACGAATTTGAAGCCGGCGGCTTCGGCGAGGTGGCGGACGGTCGACACCTTCATGTAGCCGGACTTGTCCTGCATCGCGTCGGGAGCCGATTCGGGCAGGCGGTGCTCCTCGATGCCGAGCACTCCGCCGGGCTTCAGCGCGGCATAGAATGCCTGGAACGCCTCGGGGGCATAGCCGCCGATGAAGAAGTTGTGGATGTTGCGGAAGGTGACAACCATGTCGGCGCTGCCCGCCGGCGCGATATCGTAGTGATCCTTGCCGAAGCTGGTCACCGTGACGTTGGCGTAGGAGCCGGGGTCGGCGTCGAGCTTCGCCTTGAACTTCGCCACCGCTTTCGCGCCGTTCTCGCTGCCGGGAAAGCTGCCCGCGGCAATGTAGTGGCCGCGGTCGCGCAGGAACGGCGCGAGGATCTCGGTATACCAGCCGCCCGACGGGGTGATCTCGACGACCGTCATCGTCGGCCTGAGCCCGAAGAAGGTCAGCGTCTCGACCGGGTGACGATAGACGTCGCGCGCGCGGTTCTCGGCCGACCGTTGCGGCCCCTGCAGGACGGCGCCAAGGTCGGCCTCGGCGAACTGCGGCGCGGCGAGCGCGGGCATGGCGAGGACGGCGGCGATGAGCAGGGCGAGACGCATGGTCGGTTCCTCAGTCGGCACCTGCGTCCCTAGCCGCGAATGCCGTCAGGATGAAGGCGAATTCCTCCGCCGTCTCGCGCAGCGCCTCGAACCGCCCCGACCTGCCGCCGTGGCCGGCCCCCATGTTCGTCTTGAGCAGCAGCGGGTTGGCATCGGTCTTGAGGTACCGCAACTTCGCTGCCCATTTCGCCGGCTCCCAATAGGTCACGCGCGGATCGTTGAGGCCGGCGGTGATCAGCATCGGCGGATAGGCCTGCACGGTTACATTGTCGTACGGCGAATAGGCGGCGATCTGCCGGTAGACATCGGCGTCCTCGATCGGATTGCCCCATTCGGGCCACTCGATCGGCGTCAGCGGCAGCGACCCGTCGAGCATCGTGCCGAGCACGTCGACGAACGGCACGTGGGCGACGACCGCCGCCCACAGGTCCGGATCGGTATTGGCGACGACGCCCATCAGCGTGCCGCCGGCCGACCCGCCCGAGATCGAGATCGCGCCAGCGGCAGCGAAGCCGGCGGCAATCAGGGCGTGGGCGACCGCGACGAAGTCGGTGAAGGTATTGGTCCGCTTGGTCAGCTTGCCGTCGAGGTACCAGCGGTAGCCCATGTCGTCGCCGCCGCGGACATGGGCGATGGCGTAGGCGAAGCCGCGGTCGAGCAGGCTGAGCCGCGACGCCGAGAAGGACGGCGGGATGGCGAGGCTGTAGGCGCCATAGCCGTAGAGGTGGAGCCTGCCCGACCCGTCGCGCGGGAAGCCGGCGGGGTAGACGACCGACACCGGCACGCGCGTCCCGTCGGTCGCGGTGGCGAACAGGCGCTCGGTACGGTAGCCGGTGGCGTCGTAACCCGACGGCACCTCCTGCACCTTGCGGACGATCAGCGCGTCCGCCGCGACGTCGTAATCGTAGACCGTCGCCGGGGTGACCATCGAGCTGTAGCCCAGGCGCAGCAGCGGCGCGTCGGGCTCGGGGTTCGCCGCGATGCCGACGGTGTAGCTCGCCTCGGGGAAGGCGATGCGGCGCTCGCCGCCGTCGGGGAAGATCAGCCGCACGCCGTCGAGCCCGTCGACCCGCTCGCTGACTGCAAGATAGGAGGCGAACGCCGTAAGCCCGCGCAGGTAGACGCGGTCGTCGCCCGGGATCAGCTCGGTCCAATCGCCCGGGTCGGCGAGCGCGGCCGTCGCGAGGCGGAAGTTGACATGGGTGTCGTTGGTCCGGACGAACAGCGTGTCGCCGCGGACGTCGAGGTCGTACTCACGCCCGGTCAGCCGCGGGCTGACGAGCACCGGCAGCGCGGTCGGTTCGGCGGTCGGGATCAGCCGCACCTCGCTCGTCACATGGTCGGCAGCGGTGACGATGAAGTGCGACCGGTCGGTCGAGCGGTCGAGCCCGACGAAGAAGCTGGCGTCGGCTTCCTCGTAGAGGACGGCGTCGGGCTCACCCCCGTCGGCGGAGCC
>CAHJWP010000129.1 GCA_903642255.1 Sphingomonadaceae bacterium
GGCGAGTGCGCGACGATCTCGGCGACGCGGCCGATGGCATAGTCGTTGTCAGCGATCTGCCGGTCGGGCGTGTTCACGCCGTCGATCGCGTCGGCGAAGTCACCGAAATGGTCGTGGGCGAGGCGGAGCAGCGTCAGCCGCGGCGTCTGACCGCTCGCGACACGCGGCAGCCAGTCCCGCTGCCACTCGTCGACCAGCCAATAGTCGGGGAAGCCCTGGTCGAAGCTCCGGAAGAACGGGTCGGTCACCGGCGCGAGGCGCGTGTCGGCGGCCCAAGCTACGGTCAGCCCCTTCGCCGCGGGGTGGCGCTCGCGCGGGATTCGGTTCGCCCCCGCCTTGTCCTCGTAGCGCGACAGGTCGCCGTAGAAGCCGTAGTTGCGGACGCTCAGCCCCTTGGCCATCGCCGCCGCCCACAAGGTCCCCGCGCCCGCTTCGCCGTCGGGCGCGTCCGCGGCCGACAAGTCGGCGGTCCCGGCGAGCAGGTCGGGGTCGTCGGGCACGTCGGGGTTGGCCGCGTGCCGCCCGGCGGCGTCGAGCGCGACGTTGACGAAGCGGTTGGTCCCCTCGCTCTCGTATGCCAGCCCCTTGCCGGCATAGCCGACCGGCGTGATCCGTTCGAGCAGGTCGAGCGCGCGCGCCTGGGTCGACCAGCTCCACCCCGTTCCCGACACCTCGCCCGAATCAAAGAAGCGGTCGAAGGTGACGAACTGGCGGGCGAACTGATGGTGGTTCGGCGTGATCGCCTCGGGGAACAGCACCAGCTTCGCGTCGCCGTCGCCGGGGCGCAGGTCGCCGAGGACCTGGTCGTACGTCCGGTTCTCCTTGACGATGTAGATGATGTTCTTCACCCGCCCGCGCATCGCCGCCATCACCGCCTCGGCGCGCTCGATCTGAGCCTCGCCCGGCGCGCCGAGGTTGGCGAGCACCCGCGCCTTCAGCCGCGGCAGGTCGGCGGCGCGCGGCGGCGGCATGGTCAGCAGCGTGCCTGTCTGCTTCTGCAGGACATATTGCCCGGTCGCCCGGCACTTGGCCTCGCCGGCCGCCTCGGTCGCGAAGCTGTCGCGGCACGCCCCGGGGTTCGGCCCCGGCAGGCCCTTGAAGTTCGCGACCGCCAGCCGCCCGGCCGCGACCGCGACGGCGTCGGGATACCAGCCGGTCGGGACGAGCCCGACGAGCGCGGCGGGCGCACCGCTCGGCCGCGCCAGCGTGTCGGCGAGGTCGATCGCGGCGACCGCGTCGAGTCCGCCGAGCGTCACCCACAGCCGGTCGCCGACCAGCGCCAGCGCATTGGGGTTCATGCCCTTTTCCCGCGTCACGTCGGTCCCGCGCAGGATGATCGGCCATTCGGTGACGCTCCGCCCGTCCGCTGCGAGCGCGATCAGCGTATCGGCGTTGTCGCCGGTCGCCAGCACCCGCCCGTTGGGCAGGGCGAGGAGCGCGGTCGGCTCGGCGAGCGTCTTCGCCCGCGCGACGATGTTCAGGCTGTCGTCGACGAGGCTCAGCGTGACGAGTTCGCGGTCGCGCGGGCTGCTGACCACCGCCCGGCCCGGCGCGACGAGGACGACGCGAAACGGGTAGGTCCCGCCGGGAACCCCGCGCTGCGTCGCGTCGAGCTTGCCGGGACGCAGGTCGATCTCGGCGACGACTTTGCGGGAGCCGGCGTCGACGAGGCTGACCGAATCGTTGAAGAAATTGGTCACTAGCAGCCGCGCCGGCGACACCCAGACGACGCCGGCCGCCGCCGGCTTGACCCGCAGGCCGAGGCCCGCCGCATGGCCAAGGGCGATCGGCGCGCCGTCGGGACTCAGCGCATGGCCATCCCACGCGAAGGTCGCCACCGCGTCGCCGACGCCGAGCGTCGCGGCAATGCGCGTGCCGTCGGGCGACCACGCGAGGCCGGCGAAGGTCGCCGGCAGCGGCACCTCGGCAAGCTTGTCGGCACCGCGGGACCCAAGGCGAAAGATCATCAGCCGCTCGGTCGAATGAACCTTGTCGGCCTTGCCGTCGGGGGTCGCCATGCCGTTGAACCCCGACGTCAGCAGGGCGACGAGCCGACCGTCGGGCGACGCGGCGAGCGCCGCCGGGTTGGTGATGCCGACCGACCCCGGCTGCCCGTCGAGGGTGCCGAGCGGCGTCAGCACCGCACCGCGCGCGGCGAGCGGGGTCAGGCGGATGTTCGAGGGCGTCAGGTCGTCGTCGGCATCGCGCGCCGCGGCGGCGGTCGCGACAAGCAGGACGGCGGCAGCGAGAGCTTTGAGCGGCGGCATCGGACGGTCCCTGCGCGGTGGCGGCACGGTGTAGCGTGCCGCCATGACAGAGTCGCGTCCGTTTGCGGCGGCTCGCCCGAGCAACCAATCACCGGTTCGCCCGCGGTGCTCAGCCGATCGTCGGCTTGGCCGCCGACAGGGCGCGCTTGATGCAGCGGCTCTCCTCGGTGCGCGCTGCCGGACCGGTATCGGCCGACGTGCAGACGCTGCGGGCGGCGTCGGCAACACGGCGGTCGAGCACGGCGCGCCCCTTGGCCGTCGCGACGTTGAGGTCGGCGTAGCTGACGGTCGTCGTGCGGACGGTGTCGGCCAACGCCGGCGCGGTCGCCCCGACGAGGCACAGGCCGGCGCAGAACGCCATGCCGACGGTGCCGATGACGGCGCGGGTAACGGTCGAGTTGTTGAACATGGTGGTTCTCCCTGGCCGAGGTGCCGGACCATCCGGTGCCTCATGCCAGAGGCATTGCAGGGATCATGCCAAGTACTTGGGACGTAAGGAATACAAGGGCTTGCCAGCTAATCGCGGTGTCGGGAGCTTGCCCGGCGATGAACGGCCACCACTATTCGGCAGATTGTACCAACTGTCGGCGTCGATCCTCCCCCGCGAGCGGGAGATCTAGGGGCGAAACCGCCGCAGCAGCGAACTCGTATCCTGCCGCCGGCCACCCAGCGCCTGCACGTCGCCGTAGAACTGGTCAACCAGCGCCGTCACCGGCAGCGTCACCCCCGCCCGCCGTGCCTCGTCGAGGACCAGCCCGAGGTCCTTGCGCATCCAGTCGACCGCGAAGCCGAAATCATATTCGCCGCGCGCCATAGTGCCGGCGCGGTTGTCCATCTGCCACGACTGCGCCGCCCCCGCGCCAATGACATCGAACACGCTCGCCGCGTCGAGCCCGGCGGCGAGGGCGAAATTGACCGCCTCGGCGAGCCCCTCGACGACGCCGGCGATGGCGATCTGGTTGACCATCTTGGTCAGCTGCCCCGCCCCCGCCGGGCCCATCAGGCCGGTGCGCTTCGCATAGGCGGCGAGCACGGGTTCCGCCACGGCGAAGGCCTCTGCCGTCCCGCCGCACATCACCGTCAGCTTGCCGGCAACCGCCCCCGCCTGCCCGCCCGACACCGGCGCGTCGAGGACGTGGAGATCGCCGCGCGCCGCCGCCAGCTCGCGCGCGATGCTCGCCGAGACGGTGGTGTGGTCGATATACAGCGCGTGCCGCTGCATCGCCGCCAGCGCGCCGTCCGGGCCCAGCGTCACCTGCCGCAGGTCGTCGTCGTTGCCGACGCAGGTCAGCACGACATCGGCCCCGGCCGCCGCCAGCGCCGGCGTCGCCGCCGACTGCCCGCCATATTCCGCGACCCACGCCTCGGCCTTGGCAGCGGTCCGGTTGAACACGGTCACGGCGTGCCCGGCACGGGCGAGATGCCCGGCCATGGGATAGCCCATGACGCCGAGCCCGATGAAGGCGATGCTGGTCATGGGCGCGGTCTAGCGGCAGCGGCGGCGAAGTCCATCGTGCGCCGCGCCGCAGCCGCAGGTCGCGCGCGATCTGCGACGGGTGTATGGGCGGGGGATCAACATCACGCGAGACGCATCATGGATACGGCCGAGACCCGCAAGTTCCATTCCGAAGTCAATCTTGCCGGCTTCCGCGCGCATGCCGCCGCGGTCGGCCTGCTGCAGCTGATCCGCGAATTGCGGCTGGCGAAGGTGCTCGACGACGCCGCGGTCGGCCGGTTCCGCGATGCCGTCATCGACGAACTGGCGCTGTCGCGACCGATGCATGTCGAGGAAAGCGAGTTCCGCCAGCGCCTGAAGACGCGGCTCGACAGGCTGGTGGACCATCACGCGTGAGCCCGACCGGCGGGCGCCGCAGCCGCTGGCCAAGACGGCGGCGGCGAGATAAGCGCGGCGCATGACCGCACTCGCCGCCCTGCCCACCGACGCCGCCGCGCCCGCGCTGCCGATCGCCTTCGCCGACGTCCTCGCCGCGCGCGATCGAATCGCCGGGGCGGTCGTCCGGACGCCGTGCCTTCACAGCCGCACCCTGTCGGAGCTGACCGGCGCGGAGATCTGGCTCAAGTTCGAGAACCTGCAGTTCACCGCCGCCTACAAGGAGCGCGGCGCGCTCAACAAGCTGCTCAGCCTCGACGCCGCGCAGCGCGCCCGCGGCGTCATCGCCGCGTCGGCCGGCAACCATGCGCAGGGGCTCGCCTATCACGCGCGGCGGCTCGGCATCCCGGTGACGATCGTCATGCCGCGCTTCGCCCCCGCGGTGAAGGTCCGCCAGACCGAGGGCCATGGCGCGACGGTCATCCTGTACGGCGAGACGTTCGACGACGCCGTCACCCACGCCCACATCGTCGAGGCCGAGCGCGGGCTGCTCTACGTGCCGCCCTACGACGACGCGCTGGTCATGGCGGGACAGGGGACGGTCGCGCTCGAGATGCTCGACGACGTGCCGGCGATCGACACGCTCGTCGTGCCGATCGGCGGCGGCGGGCTGATCTCGGGCATGGCGACCGTCGCCAAGGCGCTCAACCCGGCGATGCGCGTCATCGGCGTCCAGGCCGAACTCTACCCGTCGATGTGGGCAAAGATGCACGGCGAGGTCGCCCGCTGCGACGGCGACACGCTGGCCGAGGGCATCGCCGTCAAGACGCCGGGCGTGCTGACGTTTCAGGTGGTCAAGGCGCTGGTCGACGACATTTTGCTGGTCGGCGAGCGCGACCTCGAGCGCGCCGTGTCGCTCCTGCTGACGATCGAGAAGACCGTCGTCGAGGGCGCGGGTGCCGCGGGGCTGGCGGCGATCCTCGCCAACCCGCAGCCGTTCCGCGGGCGGACGGTCGGGCTGGTGCTGTGCGGCGGCAACATCGACACGCGGCTGCTGGCCAACGTCCTGCTCCGCGACCTCGCGCGTGCTGGGCGGCTGGCGCGCTTACGCATCCGGCTTAAGGACCGCCCCGGCCAGTTGTTCGAGGTCGCGCGGGTGTTCGACCGGCTGCAGGTCAACATCCTCGAAGTCTATCACCAGCGGGTGTTCACGACGCTGCCGGCGAAGGGCCTGATCACCGAGATCGAGTGCGAGACGCGCGACCGCGACCACCTCGACCGCCTGATCGAGGCGTTGCGCGCAGCAGGCTACGACGTGCGCCCGGTGGAACTGGACTGACCGCACTACCCCTCCCCTGAAGGGGAGGGGAAGGTTCGCCCGCTCCCAGACAACACCCCTACCGTTTTCCTTTGCCGTGCCGCATATAGGGGCGTGACCGATCAAAGCTTCCGCTTCCCCCGCTTCTTCGTCACCGCCCCCGCGCCGTGCCCGTATATTCCGGGCCGCGCCGAGCGGAAGGTGTTTACCGAGATCAAGGGGTCCGACGCCACGGCGATGACCGAGGCGCTGAGCCGCATCGGCTTCCGCCGCAGCCAGAACGTCGTCTACCGGCCGAGCTGCGACGGCTGCGCGGCGTGCGTCTCGGTCCGCGTCGCGGCGGGCGAGTTCGTCGCGAGCACCTCGCAGAAGCGTCTGCTCAAGCGCCACGCCGACCTCGACGTCAGCGCCTGCGAGCCCTGGTCGACCGAAGAGCAGTACGAGCTGATGCGGCGTTACCTCGGCGCGCGCCACCCGGCCGGCGGCATGGCCGCGATGGACGCCTACGACTTCGCCGACATGGTCGAGCAGACCCCGGTCGAGACCGTGGTCATCGAGTACCGCGAGCCGGCAGCCGATGAGGAATCCGGTCGCCCCGGCCGACTGGTCGGCGCGTGCCTGACCGACAAGCAGTCCGACGGCCTGTCGCTGGTGTACAGCTTCTTCGACCCCGACGCCGCGAAGGCACTCGGCCGGCCGAGCCTCGGCACCTTCATCATCCTCGACCATATCGTCCGGGCACAGCGCGCCGGCCTGCCGTACGTCTACCTCGGCTACTGGATCGAGGGCCGCGAGCAGATGGACTATAAGACGCGGTTCGCGCCCGTGGAACGGCTCGGGCCGCGGGGGTGGGTGCGGGGGTAGCGGGGCGACGTCCGGTTCGGGTGGAAGGCGGACGTTGAGCTAGTGGGTTCGTGAGGCTATGACGGGTCGCATGATCTTGGGTCCCGAGTGACTGTCAGACCTGACGACTGGAAGCGACTCCCGTTTGAGGAGATGCTCGCAATTCCCTATCGTGCTGCTTTCGACCATGAGCAGTATGGAAGGCTATCTGCAGGTCTGCTCCCCCGAGCTATGGAAGATAAGTGGTTTGTCTACCTCGACGGAAATGAACTCAACTTTCACAGAAGCTGGACTGGCCTAGGCGTTTACCGAGTTGTAATAGAGCGAGATTGCGAATCATACATCGTCACCAACGCGCTCTGCTCAACTAGGATGCTAGAAGCTAATGATCGGAAATATCAATCGGAGCTTCTTGATTTTTTGATCTGTAACTTGCTGCTTGGTGAGCGAAGTCATTCCCGCGGCCAGCGGGCGTGACCGAACAGCTTCCGGGCGTGTATCAGCACGCTATTTCTGGGACTGGCTATCGAGAAAAAGTGGTCGCCAGAAGGCCGTGGTGGAAGCGCTGGACCTAA
>CAHJWP010000130.1 GCA_903642255.1 Sphingomonadaceae bacterium
ATCGTGTTTAGCCGATCCGGTTCGAAATGTCAAGATGCGAGCCAAGCGCGACGTTACCCGCGCGCGGCGTCAATCGCCGCCCGCATCGCGTGGATCGCGTCGGCAAGCCCGGTGAACACCGCCTCGCCGATGAGGAAATGGCCGATGTTGAGCTCGGCGACCTCGGGAATTGCCGCGACTGCGCCCACGTTGGCGAAGGTCAGGCCGTGGCCGGCGTGGACCTCCAGCCCGCGCGCGGCGGCGAGCGCCGCGCCGGTCGCCAGTCGCGCCACCTCGGCCGCCGCCGCGTCGCCGGTCAGGTGGGCGTAGCGCCCAGTATGGAGCTCGACGACCGCCGCGCCGATCGCCGCCGCGGCCTCGATCTGTCCCTTGTCGGGTTCGATGAACAGGCTGACGCGCGCACCCCGTGCCGCCAGCCGCTCGACGAATGGGCGCAGGCCGGGCTGGTTGCCGAGCACGTCGAGCCCGCCCTCGGTCGTCCGCTCGGCGCGCTTCTCGGGCACGATGCACACCGCGGCGGGGCCGTGGGCCAGCGCGATGGCCAGCATCTCCTCGGTCGCCGCCATCTCGAGGTTGAGCGGCACGGTCAGCGCCGCCATCAGCCGGACGAGGTCGTCGTCGCGGATGTGTCGCCGGTCCTCGCGCAGGTGGGCGGTGATGCCGTCCGCCCCCGCAACGACGGCGAGTTCCGCCGCGGCGACGGGATCGGGATGGTCGCCGCCCCGCGCGTTGCGGATCGTGGCGACGTGATCGATGTTGACGCCGAGGCGGATGCGCGTCGTCATGCGGCCGGGCAGAACGCGGCGGAAAACAGGTCGTAACTGCCGCCCTTGCCCTGCCACGCCTCGCCGAAATCGAACGGCCGGTCGGTGAAGACGATCAGCGCGAGGCCGCGCTCCGGGGCGACGACGTTGCGCACCTGCACGCCGCCGATGTCGCCGCGGCGTTCGACGAGGTGCTGCGGGGCCGTGCAGCCATTGAGCGGCACGGTGTACGACCAGACGCCGAGCGCCGCATAGCCGAGCTTCGGGTTGCCGCGCTCCATCTCGGCGCGCGACGCCGGCTTGAGCAGGCGGTCGGTCATCAACGCGCGGTCGAACCGCGCGAGGTCGCGCGCCGTCCCGCGGATCGCTCCCGCCGCGCCGAAGCGACCGATGTCGATGAATTCGTCGTTGCGTCCGTCGGCGAGATAGCCGGGGCGGCCGAACGGCTTCTCGCCGGGTGGCACGAGCTTCGTCGCGGTCATGCCGGCGGGCGCGAAGATGCCGTTGGTCAGCACATCGGCAAGCGGCGCGTGCATCACCGCCTCCAGCACCGCGCCGACGATCTCGGTATCGCAGTTGTTGTACTCGAACCGCGCGCCTGGCTCGGCCTTGGGCTTGCCGAGGCAGATCGGGCTGATCCCAGCATGAGGCGGCGTGCCGTAGCGGTACTGGACCAGCGTCTCGCCCTTCGCGTCGGCCGGCCCTTCCTCGACGTTCGGCAGGCCGCTGGTGTGCTGGAGCAGCATGCGAAGCGTGATGCGGTCGGCGTTTGCCACTCTGAGCGTCGGCACATACGCCGCGATCGGCGTGTCGAGCGTCACCTTGCGCGCCTCGACCGCCTGCAGCACCGCGACGGCGACGACCTGCTTGGTCACCGACGCCCAGCGCCACGGCCCGTCGCTTGTCCTATACTCGGTCGGCCCGAGGAGGCCGCCGCAGTCGTCGACCGTGTCGCTGACCAGATATTGTCCACTGACCTTCGCCGCGCCGGCGACGCGCTCGACCACGGCGCAGCGATCGAGCAACGCGTCGCCCGCCGGCGGCATGATCGGCGGCGCGGCATGCGCGGTGCCGGCGAGCAACGCGACGAGAAGCAGCAACCTCACGCCCGGCTCCCCGGCTTAACCGCCGGCAGCGCCGCCAGTTCCGGCGGCAGCGCATCGGCGGCATAGCTCGGCACCGCGAGTCGCAGCAGCGACGTTAGCGGCACGCCGACGTCGGCCGCGCCGTCGCTGCGGTCGACGAGGCAAGCGGCGGCGACGACCTCGCCCCCCGCCGCATGGATCGCCGCGATCGCCTCGCGCGAGCTGAGGCCGGTGGTGACGACGTCCTCGACCATTAGCACCTTCGCCCCCGCCGCCAGCGCGAAGCCGCGCCGCAGCTCGAACGTCCCCGTCGGCCGCTCGACGAACATCGACGCGACGCCCAGTTGCCGCGCGACCTCGTAGCCGACGATCACCCCGCCCATCGCCGGCGACACCACCGCATCGACCGCGCGCGCTGCCGCCGGCAGCTTCGCGATCAGCGCCGCGACCAGCCGCGCCGCGCGGGCGGGGTTCATCAGAACGCGGGCGCACTGCAGGTATTTCGCCGACCGCAGTCCCGACGACAGGATGAAATGCCCCTCCAGCAGCGCATCGGCTGCACGGAATTCGGACAGGATGTCGTCATCGGTCATCGTTCCTGCCTAACCCGGCGATTGGCCGGTGGAAAGCGCCGCCTCGTTACGCTATGTCGCTGCCGGGCAGATGGGGAGCGACGCATGACGACAAGGGCAGCACGCGCGGTGATCGGCGCGACGATCGTGGCGCTCGCCGCGCCCGGCGTGGCCGAGATCAAGTCGACCCACAGCGAATCGGCCGAGGCGACGCGGGCCAAGGCGACCAGCGAACTACCCGTCTGTCCCCGGCCGCTCGGGACGATCGCGCTGTCCGAGCCCGAGAACAAGTGGTGGGGCGGTCTCGGTCTCGGCTCGCCCGAGGCGCTGATCCGCGTCTATATTCAGCAGTCGCACTGCTTCCGGCTGGTCAACCGCAGCGCACAGGGCATGGCGGCGATGGAGCGCGAGCGAGCGCTGAACGCCGGCGGCGAGATGCGCCGCGGCGGCACGATCGGCAAGGGCCAGATGATCGAGGCCGACTTCACCGTCATCCCCGACATCGTCACCGGCAACAACAACAAGGGCGGCCTGAACGTCGGCGGCCTGCTCGGCGGCTTCGTGCCGGGGATCGGCGGGGCGCTGCTCGGCGGCATCAACGTCAAGAAGCGGTCGGCCAACGTCATCCTCAACGTCGTCAACAACAAGTCGTCGGAGGAGTTCGTCGCCGAGGGCCAGTCGAAGAAGACCGATCTCGGCTTCGGCGGCGGCGGCGGCATCTTCGGCGGCGGTGCCCTCGCCGCCGGCGGCGCATCGGGCTATGACAACACCGAGATCGGCCAGGTCGTCGCGCTCGCCTATCTCGACGCCTACACCAAGATGGTCGGCCAGCTCGGCGGCCAGCTCGCGGCGTTCGCCGGGCAGGAGCAGGCGGCGAAGGCGGTGGCAATGAAGCGGCCGGGCCGGATGTATGCCGCCGCGTCGTTGAAGGCCAAGGTGCTCAAGTCGCTCGACCCGGGCGCGATGCTCTACCCGACCGGCAACAAGCAGGACGGCTTCTGGGAGGTCGAAGACGAGCTCGGCACCAAGGGCTGGGTGCCCGAGGCGGCAATCGAGGTGGCACGGTAAGCTCCCTCTCCCGCTTGCGGGAGACGGCCAGAGACGGAGTGCAGCGCCTGCCCGGGAAGAGGGTGCTAGGCTCGCGTCCTCGACGCCGCCGCCGCACCACCTAGGCGGGCACACCCTCACCCGCCGCGCTGACGCACGAGTCGCCTCGCCCGCAGGGGGGAGGTTTTCGCTACGCCTTCACCCGTTCGACGCTGACCACCGCCTTCGTCGCCCGTAGCGCGGCGACGATGTTGGTCAGGTGCGCGAGGTCGTCGACCTCCATGTCGACCACGAAGTTGTGGAACGCCCGGTCGCGGTCGGTCAGCGTCAGATTGACGATGTTCGCGCCGTGATGCGCGAGGATCGCGGTCAGTGCGGCGAGGCTGCCCGGCGCGTTGTGGACCACCGCCGACACCCGCGCGACGCCGGTCCCGGTCTCGTCGCCCCAGTGGAGGTCGAGCCACTCGCTCTCGCCGGGCTCGGCGAGGTGCGCGCAGTCGATGCTGTGGACCTCGATACCCTTGCCCGCCCGGCCGACGCCGACGATGCGGTCGCCGGGTATCGGGTGGCAGCAGTCGGCAAGACTGTAGGCCACCCCCGGCGTCAGCCCGGTGATGCTGATCGCCGCCTTCGGTCCGCTGCGCCCGCGTTTCTTCGGCTTGAGATTGGCCGTCGATCCCGGCAGCACCGCCTCGAGCAGGGCGGTGTCGCCGACCGTCTGCCGGGCGAGTGCCAGATACAGCGCCGTCCGGTCGGCGAGCTTGAGCCGGCCGAGCGCGGCGTCGACCGCATCCTCCGACAACGGCAGCTTCAGCCGCCCAACGACTTCGTCGTACAGCTTGCGGCCCATCGCCAGCAGCTCGGCCCGCTCCTGCTGGCGGACGAAGCGCCGGACGGCGGCGCGCGCCTTGATCGAGACGACGAACCCCTCCCACGCCGGATCGGGGTGCTGCGCCTTAGACCGCAGGATCTCGACCTGGTCGCCGTTGGCCAGCGGCGTGCGGAGCGTCACCACCCGGCCGTTGATCTTGGCCCCGACGCAGGTGTCGCCGAGTTCGGTATGGACGGCATAGGCGAAATCGACCGGGCACGATCCGGCGGGTAGCTGGATCAGCTCGCCCTTGGGCGTGAAGGCGAACACCTGGTCCTGAAACATCGCCAGCCGCGTGTGTTCGAGCACCTCTTCCGGCGACGCGGCCTGATCGACGGCGTCGAGCAGGTCCTTGAGCCACGGATAGGCGACCCGCGCCGGCGCACTGGTGTCGCCGCCCGCCTTGTACGCCCAATGCGCGGCGAGCCCGAACTCGGCCTCGCGGTCCATCTCGGCGGTGCGGATCTGGATCTCGATCCGCATCCGCTCGCTGTGGATGACGGTGGTGTGGAGCGAGCGATAGCCGTTGCGTTTGGGCGTCGAGATGAAGTCCTTGAACCGCCCCGGCACCGCCTGCCAGCGCTGGTGGATCAGGCCGAGCGCCCGATAGGCGGCGGCGATGTCGGGAACGATGACGCGGAAGGCGATGACGTCGGGCAGGTTCTCGAAGGCGATCCGATGCGCCTGCAGCTTGCGCCAGATCGAGTAGGGCCGCTTCTCGCGCCCGCGCACGTCGGCCTCGACCCCGCCGGTGCCGAGCAGCAGGCGGATGCCGCTGGCGATCCGCGCGACCATGTCGCCGCTCCCGGCGCGCAGCCCCTCGAGCCGCTTCACGACGGTATCGTAGCCCTCGGGCTCGAGCTGCTGGAAGGCGAGCGCCTGCAGCTCGTCCATGAAGCCGTACAGGCCGATTCGCTCGGCGAGCGGCGCATAGATGTCCATCGTCTCGCGCGCGATCCGCTGCCGTTTCTCCAGCGACGGGATGAAATGCAGCGTCCGCATATTGTGCAGCCGGTCGGCGAGCTTGACCAGCAGGACGCGGATGTCGTCGGACATCGCCAGCAGGAACTTGCGCAGATTCTCCGCCGCGCGTTCGTTCGCCGTCAGTCCGCCCTCGATCTTCGACAGCTTGGTGACGCCGTCGACCAGCCGCGCGACGTGCGCCCCGAACAGCTTCTCGATCTGTTCGGGCGTGGCGACGGTATCCTCGATCGTGTCGTGGAGGATGCCGGTGGCGATCGTCTCGGCGTCGAGCTTCAGCTCGGTCAGGATGCCGGCGACCTCGATCGGGTGGCTGAAATAGGGGTCGCCCGACGCTCGCAGCTGCGACCCGTGCGCCTGCATCGAAAAGACGTAGGCGCGGTTGAGCAGGTCCTCGTCGGCGTCGGGATCGTAGGCGAGGACGCGGTCGACGAGTTCGTACTGGCGGAGCATCTACCGATAGTGGGGCGGCTCGCCCATGCGCGCAACCGCGCCGCTCCTGCTTCGGCGCTTATTCGTAGTCGGGTCCAAGGTTTTGATTACGGGGCGGCTGGGCGGCGGTCAGGCGCAGCGCCTCCGCCGACGCGCTCAGCGAGCCGACCGCGTCCGGCGCATCGTCCTCGCCCTGGATGACGCGCTGCATCGACGACACCAACGCCTCCTGCAGCGTGCCCGGCACGACCTTCTCCTCGGCGATCTCGCGGAGCGCGACGACCGGGTTCTTGTCGCGGTCGCGGTCGAGCAGGATTTCCGCCCCGCTCGAAATCTGCCGCGCACGGGTGCCGGCCATCAGCACGAGCTCGAAGCGGTTGGGGATCTTGTCGACGCAATCTTCGACCGTGACACGGGCCATTGGCGGACTTTCGGGTTGTGCGGTAAACGCGGACACTTAGCAGGTGAAGGGTGCGGAGGTCAAGGAAAGGCAGGATGATGGATGCTGGTGGGTGTCCTCTGGAGACCCTCGGTCTCTGGGGTGAGGCGACGAAATAGCGCAGTTAAAGACGTGGAGAACAGCTTTCGAGTGAAGCTTGATTATTCGCTGGCTGGAAACTGGATAACCGTCGGAGATGTGTATGCCGCCTTGTTAGACGCTCTCCGGAACAACCGATCTGACGCAGAAATTTGGCCGCTCTTCGCGAGCGCCATTTGCCTAGAAACTGAGGTCGATCCCAAGCGGATCGCCGAGAGTACCGTACTGCTGGGACGAAGGCGACGGGGCTGGGGTCCCTACCTTATCGTCGGAGCAGGGGTCATCGCGGCATTGTGGGAGTATTGGTGTTGAGCAGAGATTACAGACGTTCAACAGTCCAGTCCGCGCACCTTGACCCCGCGCCCCATTTCCCCTATCCGCCCGCACTTCGCAATTGGCCCCGCACGTCCGGTGAAGCGGTGGCCGCATACGACAGACGTGGTCGTATGGTGCGGTTCCGGGCCGCCACCTGAACCCAGGGGTGACCACAGCAAATTGAACGGTGACGAATGACGAAGCGGACC